>CAZWEZ010000052.1:0-25547 GCA_964632795.1 uncultured Thalassospiraceae bacterium
TCGACCTGATCATCGGCGAGGGACCGGCGGCGCGCTCGGTGCGCATCGACCTGCCGCCGTTCACCCTGATCGGCGCCACCACCCGTTCCGGGCTGATCACGATGCCGCTGCGCGAGCGCTTCGGAATCCCCATGCGGGTGATCTTCTATTCGCCCGAGGAGCTGGAACAAATCGTCCGCCGCGGCGCCGGGCTGCTGAAGATGGAGTTGAAGGCCGACGGCGCCGTCGAGATCTCGCGCCGCTCGCGGGGCACGCCCCGGGTCGCCGGACGGCTGTTGCGCCGGGTCCGCGACTTCACCTCGATCGACGGCGCCGCCTCCATCGACCGGGCGGCGGCCGACGCCGCGCTGAACCGCCTCGAAGTCGACCACCGGGGACTCGACGCCATGGACCGGCGCTACCTGCGGTGCATCTCCGACACCTTCGCCGGCGGCCCGGTCGGCGTCGAGACCCTGGCCGCGGCGCTTTCGGAACAGCGCGACACCATCGAGGAGGTGATCGAACCCTACCTCATCCAGCAGGGCTTCCTGTTGCGCACGCCGCGCGGCCGCGCCCTGTCGGCGGAGGCCTACGGCCACCTGGGGGTGACCCCGCCGGCCTCGGCCGGGCAGCTCGAACTGATGATGAAGGCG
Organism: uncultured Thalassospiraceae bacterium; assembly: GCA_964632795.1. Classification (GTDB taxonomy): domain Bacteria; phylum Pseudomonadota; class Alphaproteobacteria; order Rhodospirillales; family 2-02-FULL-58-16; genus CAZWEZ01. The sequence goes on from CAZWEZ010000052.1 coordinate 633, forward strand.
GAGGCCGGCGATGACCGGGAATGAGCCGGGCGCCGCCCACGTCTTCCCGGTCCGGGTCTATTACGAGGACACCGACGCCGGAGGCATCGTCTATTACGCCAACTACCTGAAGTTCGCCGAACGGGCGCGGACCGAGATGCTGCGCGGGCTGGGGATCGACACCACGGGGCTGATCGACGGCGAGGGCGTCGCCTTCACGGTCCGCCACTGCACGGCCGACTTCCGCAAGCCGGCCCGCCTCGACGACTGGCTGGAGGTCCACACCCGGCTGCTCGAGGTCGGCGGCGCCTCGCTGATCGCCGAACAGCGGATCATGAGGGACGGCGAGGAACTGGTCGGCCTGCGCCTGCGGTTGGCCTGCATCGACCGCTCCCAGCGCCCGGCCCGCCTGCCAACCGGGGTGCGGGCCAGCCTCGAGGACATGTGTGCCGGCAAGCAACGGAACTGAGACATGGAAAGCAACGTCATCGAAGCCACCGTCCTGGGCGGGTCCGTCGCCGCCATCGACTTTTCCATATGGGCCCTGTTCATGCGCGCCGACATAGTGGTCAAGGCGGTCATCGTGCTGTTGGTGCTGGCCTCGATCTGGTGCTGGGCGATCATCTTCGACAAGGTCATCGGCATCCGCCGCCTCAACGCCCGGGCCGCCGACTTCGAATCGGCGTTCTGGTCGGGAAGCGCCATCGACGACATCTACGACCGCATCGGCGCCCATCCCCGCGATCCCATGTCGGCGGTCTTCGTCGCCGCCATGCGCGAGTGGCGGCGTTCGTCCGCCAAGAACCTCAACGGCGCCCTCGACATCCACCGGATCGGGCTCGGCGACCGCATCGAGCGGGTGATGCAGATCACCCTGGTCCGGGAGATGGAACGCACCGAACGCAATATGACCTTCCTCGCCTCGACCGGGGCGACGGCGCCCTTCATCGGCCTGTTCGGCACCGTGTGGGGGATCATGAACAGCTTCCAGGCCATCGCCCTGACCAAGAACACCTCCCTGGCGGTGGTCGCGCCGGGCATCGCCGAGGCCCTGTTCGCCACCGCGCTGGGGCTGCTGGCGGCGATCCCGGCGGTGCTCGCCTACAACAAGCTGTCCAAGGACCTCGACCGTTACGCGGTCCGCCTCGACAGCTTCGCCGGCGAGTTCCTGGCCATCCTGTCGCGGCAGATGGAGGAGAGGACCTGACCATGGTCGCCCCCCTGTCCACCGCCACCGGCCGGCACCGCTTCGGCCTCCGCCGGGGGCACCAGCCGATGAGCGACATCAACGTCACGCCGATGGTCGACGTGATGCTGGTGCTGCTGATCATCTTCATGGTCACCGCGCCGCTGCTCACCGTCGGGGTGACGGTGGACCTGCCCGAGACCAAGTCGGCGACGATCACCGGCCAGGACGAGCCGCTGGCGATCACCATCGACGCCGAGGGCCGCATCTTCCTCCAGGATACCGAGCTCGAGCTGGCCTCCCTGGCGCCGCGGCTGATGGCGATCACCAACAACAACCCCGACATCCGGATCTTCATCCGCGGCGACAAGACGATCGATTACGGGCGGGTGATGTCGGTGATGGGGACGGTCAACGCGGCCGGCTTTAGGAAGGTGGCCCTGATCACCGTGCCGATCAAGACGCCGCCGCCGGGCGACGGCGAACGGAAGAAGTGAGCGATGCTGGGCCGCAGCGTCACCTGTTCCGTCGTCTTTCACGCCTGTGTGGCGGTGTTGGGCTACTACGGGCTGCCGGCGTTGCGCCGGCCGCCGCCGGTGGTCGACGTCCCGATCATGGTCGAGGTGGTGGAGGTGGCCGAGGAGACCAACGTGCCGGCGAGCGAACCGGAGCCGGAAGCCGAGCCGGTCAAGGCCGAGGAACCGCCCCCGCCGCCGCCCGAACCGCCCAAGGTCGAGGCGCCGCCGCCCCCGGAACCCGAGCCCGAACCTGAGCCCGAAGTCGCCGCCGTGCCGCCGCCGCCCCCCGAGCCCAAACCCAAGCCGAAACCGAAGCCCAAGCCGAAGGCCGAACCGAAGCCCGAGCCGAAGCCGCTGCCCAAGCTCGCCAAGTACAAGCCGAAACGAAAGCCCAAGCCGCCGGACACCTTCGCCTCGGTCCTCAAGACGGTGGAGGAGCTGAAGAAGGAGCAGCCCAAGGCGAAGCCCAAGCCCGAGGCAAAGAAAGAGGAGAAAATGGAGGAGAAATCCTTCGATGCCGCCGAAATCGCCAAGGCCCTGTCTTCGAGCGCTCCCCGCCACGATCCCGGCCGGCCGATATCGATGAGCGTGATCGACCTGGTCCGCCGACAGATCGCCGCCTGCTGGAGCCTTCCGGCCGGGGCCAAGGACGCCGAGAACCTGTCCATAGAAATCCGGGTCGCCATGAACCCCGACGGCACCGTGCGCCAGGCGCGGATCCTCGACCGGGAACGGGTCGGCCGCGATCCTTTCTTCCGCTCCGCCGCCGAGAGCGCGTTGCGGGCGGTTCTGAACCCCCGCTGCCAACCGTTCAAACTACCCAAGGACAGTTACGCTCAATGGAGTACACTGGTCCTCAACTTCGATCCCAGGGAGATGTTCTGAAGATGACGGCTTTCAACACATTTTCGAGAACCGGCTGGATCGCCGCGCTGGCCGTCCTGCTCCTGTTCCGCGTGACGCCGGCCGCCGCCGAACTGAGGATCGACATCACCCGGGGCACCGTCGAACCGTTGCCGATCGCGATCACCGACTTCCTCGGCGCCAACCGCGACGAGGAACGGTTCGGCCGCGACATCGCCGCCGTCATCGCCGCCGATCTCGAACGTTCGGGACTGTTCCGGCCGCTGGATTCCCGGGCCTTCATCCAGACCGAGCAGACCATCAACACGCTTCCCCGCTTCGGCGACTGGCGGGTGATCAACGCCCAGGCCCTGGTCCAGGGCCGGACCCAGTTGGCCGACGACGGCCGGTTGCGGGTCGAGTTCCGCCTATGGGACGTGTACGCCGAACAGCAGATGGTGGGGCTCGCCTATTTCACGGTTCCCTCGAACTGGCGCCGGGTCGCCCACATCGTCGCCGACGCCATCTACAAGCGGATCACCGGCGAGGAAGGCTACTTCGACACCCGCATCGTCTACATCGCCGAAAGCGGCCCCCAGAACCGCCGCGTCAAGCGGCTGGCGATCATGGACCAGGACGGCGACAACCACCGCTTCCTGACCGCCGGCGACAACCTGGTCCTGACGCCGCGCTTCTCGCCGACCCTGCAGGAGATCACCTACCTCTCCTATTACGGAAAGCTTCCCCGGGTCTACATCTTCAACATCGACACCGGCCGCCAGGAGGTCCTGGGCGACTTCCCGGGGATGACCTTCGCGCCGCGCTTCTCGCCCGACGGCAAGACCGTCATCATGAGCATGGCCAAGGACGGCAACTCCGAGGTCTACACCATGGACCTCGGGACCCGCGAAGTGAAACGGCTGACCCGCCATTCGGCCATCGACACCTCGCCCAGCTACTCTCCCGATGGGACCCGGGTGGTCTTCAACTCCGATCGGGGCGGCTCCCAGCAGCTGTACGTGATGGACGCCGACGGCTCGAACGTCAAGCGGATCAGCTACGGCAAGGGGCGCTACGCGACCCCGGTGTGGTCGCCGCGCGGCGACCTGATCGCCTTCACCAAGATGAGCAAGGGCCGTTTCTTCATCGGCGTGATGCACAACGACGGCAGCGGCGAGCGCCTGCTGGCCGAGGACTTCCTGGTCGAGGCCCCGACCTGGGCGCCCAACGGACGGGTGCTGATGTTCTTCCGCCAGCAGCCGACCAAGAAGGACGGCAGCGGCGGGCGCTCGCGACTCTACTCCATCGACCTCACCGGTCACAACGAGCGCGAGATGGTCACCCCGCTGGACGCGTCCGACCCGGCGTGGTCCCCCTTGATTCCGTGAAAGGGGCATCATATAGTCACCTTGAGAAAAGTTAACAGTTGGAACAGACCTTTATTCCCTATATAGAGAGCGGCTTGCTCTTTCAGTGAGGGTCTTCTACGCTTCAGAGGGATTATGTGGTTGATGGCCGCTGTTCGAAGCGGTGTCTTCGGCAAGTCAAACTCTCCGATTTAGGGGGATATCCAGATGCACTTTAAGATTTTGGGCTTGATCGCGGCTGTAGCCCTCGTCGCTGCCTGTGCCGAGACGCCCGATGAAAGCGCCGCGGCCAGCGGCACCGGCGCTGACACCGCCACCACCACCGCCAGCACCGCGGAAGCTCCGGCGGCCGCGAGCCCGGCGGCGAAACAGTCCCTGAGGGATCAGTTCGTGGTGGAGGTCGGCGACCGCGTGTACTTCGACTACGACAAGTACAACCTGAATCCCGAAGCCCGCCAGATCCTCGAGAAGCAGGCGGCGTGGCTCAACAGGCACCCGCAGGTCACGGTCACCGTCGAAGGTCACTGCGACGAACGCGGCACCCGCGAGTACAACTTGGCGCTGGGCGAGCGCCGGGCCAACGCGGTCAAGGACTACCTGGCCGCTCTCGGCATCAGCCTCGACCGGATCAAGACCATTTCCTACGGCAAGGAACGCCCGGTGGCGTTCGGCTCCAACGCGGCGGCCTGGTCCCAGAACCGGCGCGCCGTGACCGAGGTTCCCGCCGCCGGTACCTGAGGTCGCCACCCGGTATCGTCTTTTTTCAGGCGCTTGCCCTTTGCGGCTCCGGCCGGGATGGGCAAGCGCCCTGATTTTGCCTGAAATCTTGTTTTTTGTTCCATATCAATGAGTTAAGGGGTCGGAACGGCAAAACCCCCATCCGCTAACCCCTTGATATTGCAGGGAACCCATTTCAAACTGCAAAACTTTTGCTTCATCCGGGATTACCGGGGACCGCAGCAGTCCCTGGATTACCAAACGCCCGACGAGGTTTATTTCGAAGACGGCCACCGGCTTGTGGATATGATGGATAAGCCTGACGGCTTACCCACATCCCCACAGGCGCAACAACAGCAATCAGGAGACAAAATTTATCTTGAACAGGCCGCATGATGGTCTGGACAACGGGGCGCACCATAGTCCGCTTCGGATCGGGCAGGAGACTTGGTGGATCGGCAAATGAAGATCAAGAGCATCGAAACGTTCTGCAACCATTTCGTCGGGTTCGTCAGGGTGACGGCCGACAACGGAGCGCAGGGCTGGGGACAGGTCTCGACCTACAACGCCGACATCACCTCGCTGGTGATGCATCGCCAGGTCGCGCCCTGGGCGCTTGGCGCGGAGACGACGGACCTCGACGAGCTGCTGGATGTGGTCGTCGAACGCGAGCACAAGTTTCCCGGCTCCTATCTCCGCCGGGCGATGGCCGGGCTCGATACGGCGATCTGGGACCTGCGCGGAAAGGCCGAGGGCAAGCCGGTGGTCGAACTGCTGGGGGGCAGGCCAGGCCAGCTGCGTGCCTACGCCTCCTCCATGAAGCGCGACATCACGCCGGAGGACGAAGTCGCGCGTTTCCGGCGGCTGCGCGACGACAAGGGTTTCGATGCCTTCAAATTCCGGGTGGCGGCGGAATGCGGCCGCGACGTCGACCAATGGCCCGGCCGCACCGAGGCGATCGTTCCTGCCGTGCGCAAGGGGCTCGGCGCCCACGTGGCGCTGCTGGCAGACGCCAACAGCGGCTTCTCGCCGAGGCGGGCGATCGAGGTCGGCCGGCTTCTGGAGGACAACGACGTTTCTCATTTCGAGGAGCCTTGCCCCTACTGGGAGCTGGAGCAGACCAAACAGGTCACCGACGCGCTGAACATCGAGGTGGCCGGAGGCGAACAGGACTGCGACCTTGCCACCTGGCGCCACATGATCCGAATGCGCGCCGTTGACGTGATACAGCCGGACGTCTGCTATCTCGGCGGCATCGCCCGCGCTCTGCGCGTCGCCCGGATGGCGGACGACGCGGGGCTACCCGTTACGCCGCACTGCGCCAATCTGTCGATGGTGACGCTGTTCACCATGCACCTGCTGGGCGCGATCCCGAACGCCGGCAAATATCTCGAGTTCTCGATCGAGGGTGCCGACACCTATCCGTGGCAGGAGGGGCTCTTCCGCAAGTCGCCCTACGCGATCGAGGAGGGCAAGGCGACGATCCCGTCCGAGCCGGGCTGGGGCGTCGAGATCGAGCCTTCGTGGCTCGAGAACTCCACCTACCGGATCAGCGAGCTTGACTGACATGAGCGAAAACATCCGCCATTAACACCAACGGTCCCGGAATTCGCCGGAATTCGGTTGAGTATGTTCGGCGTATCAGTGAAAGTCAGTCCTAGTCACCTGAATCTGAAGTCGGGTTCAGGGTTCATCGTCGGCCGCGAACGGCGCCAGGACATTGACAATCCCGGGTCCCGAATTCCGCTCTCGGCGCTCCGTCAATATCTCCTCGACCACTTCCAGGAAGGCGCGAATGACGCGCGACTCGCGCCGTTCTTTCAAGCAGACCACCTGAGCGTAGGTGTAGATTTCGGCGTTGGAGATCTTCAATATCCGCAACTTGGGATGGGGGATGAACTCGAAATCCGAGACGACGCCGATCCCGATCCCCTGGGCGACGGCCAGCCATACCGCCTCGCGGCTGCCGATCTCCATCACCGGGTCGATGGTGACAGCGGCCTTTTCCAGCGCCTCCTCGAAGGCCAGACGGGTGGTCGAACCGACCTCGCGGAGGATCATCTTCTGGCCCTCCAGGTCCTCGATCCGGATCGAGGTCCTGTCGGCCCAGGGGTGATCCGTATTGACGAAGGCGACCACCGGGTGCCGGTTGTAGGGCGTCGAGTGGAACCGGGGGGCTTCGCTGAACCGGGCCAGGATCGCGATGTCGGAGCGGAAATCCAGCAGCCCCTGGAGCACCTCCTGTGAATTGCCGATCGTCACCGAAATCTTTATCCCCGGATAGCGTTCGTTGAACGCGGCCAGCATCTCGGTGGCGTGGTAGGGGCCGACGGCGCCGACATTCAGGTTCCCGGTGTGGAACCCGCTGGCGGCGTTCAACAAATCGATCGCTTCCTCCTCGAGAACGAACAGGCGCTGGGTGACGGCGAACAGGGAGCTGCCGACCGAGGTCAGGTGCACGGTGCGCCCCCGGCGATGGAACAGTTCGATGCCGAAGAAATTCTCGAGGTCCTTGACCTGGCTGGTGACGGTCGGCTGGCCGATCATCAGGGCCTTGGCGGCGGCGGTGAACCCGCCCTCGACAGCGACCGCGTTGAAGGATCTCAACTGGGTGTGATACATTCAAAATTCCAATACATAGGATTGTTATTTTGCATTTGATCAATAAAGCCAGATATGGAATCATTTTTCAAATGTTTTAATAAATCCTTCGAAAACGTCATAAAAGGGACAGGCAACGTGTGGAAGTTCGCAAACCCGGTCCGGATAACCGTTGGTGAGAACGCCCTTGACGGGTTGGCGAGCCTGATCGGCGGAAGGACGTACTGCCTGGTGACTTACGACGAGCCTTATTTCTCCGGACTTGCCGAGCGGATCACCAGCTTCGCCGGGGCTCCGTCGGGGATGATCGACAACATCACCCCGAACCCGGATTTCGAGATCCTGAGCCAATCCTGCGCCTTGTTTTCCGAGCTCACGGATGCTCCCGAGATCATCGTCGCCTTGGGCGGCGGATCGGTCATCGACGCGGCCAAGGTGGTGGCCGCGGCCGGGGGCGACTTCGCGTCGATACGCCGTTATCTGGAGACCGGCGAGGAGGCCGGATCGTCGAGCGCGGTTCCCATCATCGCCGTCCCGACCACCGCCGGCACGGGCAGCGAAGTGACCAGCTGGGCGGCTGTGTGGGACGTGGTTGGGGAGAGGAAATACTCGCTGTCGCGGCCGGACCTCTATCCGGAGCACGCCGTGGTCGATCCCGTTTTGACCCTGGGGGTGCCGCGCGACCTTACCATCAGCACCGCCCTGGACGCCCTTTCGCACGCCCTGGAAAGCGTCTGGAATCGCAACGCCAATTCGATTTCATCCCACTTCGCTGTCTGCGCGGCGCGGGAGATTCTGGCCCACTTGCCGGCCCTGGCCGACGACCTGGGCAGCCTGGAGCTTCGCCGTCGGATGGCCGAGGCCACCCTGTTCGCCGGCCTCGCCTTTTCCAACACCAAGACCGCGCTGGCCCATTCGTTGTCATATCCGATCACCCTTGCCCGCGGCATCCCCCACGGCATTGCCTGTTCGTTCAGCCTGCCCATGGTGATGCGGAGCGTGATCGGCGTCGATTCCGATTGCGACGAGACGCTGGGGAGGATCTTCGACGGCGACCCGCGGGCCGGCGCCGACCGGCTTGCCCGGTTCCTGGTCGGCCTGGGGGTCTCCGTGGATCCGGCGGATTACGTCGCCGACGGCAAGGAATGGGAAGAACTCATCGACTTCGCGCTGGTCGACGAACGGGGCCGGAACTTCATCGGTTCGCGCCAGGCGATTTCCGGGTTTTCCCCGGAAACAGGAAAAAAATCGAGCGTGGGATGAACCCGCGCCGTCGTCGGGGTTGGCCATCTCGGCACGACCCTTGGGTTGCAGTTTTTGTTGTCGTATGGGAGATACGAAAATGACATTTGAATCGAAACCGAAATCCGGTTCTCCGGCCAAGCTCTGGCGGAGGTTCCGGATCCTTGGCTGGGCCTTGATTCTCGGTTCCGCGATCGCCGTGTCGGGCACCGGCAAGGCCCTGGCCGCCGCCGAATGCGAAGACCCCGATACGCTGACCTTCTCCATCATCCCGACCGAGGAAACGATCCAGGAGTTGTCCCTCTACAAGCCGGTCATCGACTACCTGTCGGAGATGACCGGCAAGAAGATCGAGTTCTACATGCCGACCTCGTACGCCTCGGTGATCGAGGCGATGCTCGGCGGGTGGGTGGACATCGCCGTCCACGGCCCCTATTCCTACGTGATCGGCAACCAGAAGGACCCCAACATCGAGGTCTTCGCCACCTATGCCAAGCGGCCCGGACACCTCCAGGAGGAAGGGCCGGGCTACAAGGCCGCCCTGATCACCAGGAAGGGCAGCGGGTTCACCACCATCGAATCCCTGAAGGGCACGGTGATCGGACTCACCGACCCCGGCAGCACCTCGGGCAACCTGGTCCCGCGGGTGGTGTTCACCAGGAAAATCAACTCCGAGCTCGAGGATTACTTCAAGAAGGTGGTCTACACCGGCGGTCACGACCTGTCGACGATGGCGGTCTACGATGGCAAGGTGGACGCCGCGTTCGTGGCTACCCACCGGTTCGACAACGTGATCGACCGGGGCATGGTGAAACTGAGCGATTTCAACGTCCTGTGGTCATCGCCGGCGATCCCGCAGGACCCCTTCACCTACCGCGGGACGCTGTGCCAGGGTCTCAAGAACAAGATCGCCGAGACCTTCCTCACCGTCCACACCCAACCGGCGGCCAGGAAGTACCTGGACAACGTCAAGTCGAACAAGTTCGTGAGAATGACCAGCGAAGACTATGACGTCATCCGTGCCCTCAAGAAGGCCAAGGACGAGCGCAAGAAGCAGCAGAACTAGGCCGGCGGCGATAGCGATCCGGGGCGGCGCCACCGCCGTCCCGGGCCGCCACCGGAACGCTTGCGGCAATCGGCCGGTCGGAAAGGAGCACCCTCATGACGGTACTGAAAGTCATTGACCTCAAGGCCCGGTACGGCTTCACGGGACCTGATGTGTTGAAGGGCATCTCGTTCGATGTCGAAGCGGGCGATTTCTTCGGCATCATCGGCCCCAGCGGCGCCGGCAAGTCGACCCTGATCCGCTGCATCAACCGGCTGGTCGAGCCGACTTCCGGGGAGATCATCTTCAACGGCTTCGACGTGACCAAGCTCGGCACACGCGACCTTCGCCACACCCGCCGCAACATGGGCATGATCTTCCAGGAGTTCAACCTGGTCGAGCGGATGTCGGTGATGGACAACGTGCTGTCGGGCCGCTTGGGATACGTCGGGACCTTCAGGTCGATCCTGCGCATGTTCCCCAAGCGGGAAATCCTGAGGGCCCTGAAATTGCTGGAACGGGTCGGCCTCGGCGAACACGTCGACAAACGGGCCGACCAGTTGAGCGGCGGCCAGCGCCAGCGGGTCGGTATCGCCCGGGCGCTGATCCAGGACCCCAAGTTGCTGCTGGTCGACGAGCCGACGTCGAGCCTCGACCCCAAGATTTCCCGTGAGGTCATGGCCCTGATCAAGGAGGTGGCCGAGGAGATCCGGGTCCCGGTGTTGTGCAACATCCACAACGTCGAACTGGCCCTCGAGTTCTCCAACCAGATCATCGGCCTCCAGGACGGTGTCAAGATGTTTCATGGTCCCTCGGACCAGGTCGACAAGAAGACGCTGGAGCAGATCTATGCTATGGAAATCCTTTAGTCTGGACTTGCATGGCCGGGTGGCCCTGGAAGACCGCAAGCCGTGGCGCACGACAAGGCCGGTCGGTTCCAAGCCGGAGACCGAGGATCGAAGCATGACCCAATCGGGCCTTGAAACGAAGTCCGGCCTTGAAGCCAAAGCCGACGGGATCATCGCCCTCAGGAAGCGAAGCAAGGGGATACGATACTTCTGCTATCTGATCCTGTTCGTTCTGGTCCTCTGGAGCATCCACGTCACCATCGTCGAGGATACCGACTGGCAGCGGATCGGCTCCTGGGCCTCGGTCATGAAGTCGCTCGGCCGGTTCATGGAGATCGACCTGTCGCTGATCCCCCATCTCCTGGTGCCGGCGCTTGAAACCTTCATGATCGCCTGTCTCGGCACCTTCGTGGCGGTAATCCTGGCGATCCCGGTGGCCTGGCTGGGGGCCCTCAACATCACGCCCTACAAGCCGATCACCTATCCCATCGGACGGGCCTTGATGACGCTGAGCCGCTCCGTTCACGAGATCGTCTGGGGCCTGATCTTCGTCGCCGCGGTCGGCCTCGGCGCCTTTCCCGGCATCCTCGCCATCGGCATGCGCTCGATCGGCTTCCTTTCCAAGCTGACCGCCGAATCCATCGAGGACGTGGAACCCGGCCCGATCGAGGCCATCCAGGCGGTCGGCGGCAACAAGTTCCAGGTCATCCTCTACGGGGTCGTCCCCCAGATCATGCCGGTCTTCCTCGGCAACGTGATCTTCCAATGGGACATCAACATCCGCCGCGCCACCATCATGGGTCTGGTCGGCGCCGGCGGCCTCGGGCTGACCTTTCACCGCCAGTTGGTGATGTACAACTACGGGGGCGTGACCACGGTGATCCTCGCCATCCTGTTCCTGATCGCGATCGGCGAGGTGGTCTCCTATTACGGCCGCAAGGCCATCATCTAGGCGGGGGGGAACGAACATGGAAACCCACCGGCAAGCCGAAACCCTGGACGGCGGCGCTACGCCGCGAAGCTGGAGCCGCTTCAAGTACCCGCAGTCCCTGATCCGTTACGGGGTGATCCTTTCGGTCCTCGTCTTCCTCGTCTATTCCATCGATTACCTGGACGTTCACCTGGAACGGCTGAGCACGGTGTTCGGGCGCCAGGGGATGGCGATCGTCAACCGCTACTTCCCGGCCGACATCGACTACATCATGGACAAAGACTATCTGGGCTATGTGGTCGAAACCATACAGATGGCCTACCTGGGCGCCCTGTTCGGCATCCTGATCGCCATGGTCCTGGCCTGGTTCGCCTCGTTCAACGTCACCCCCAGCCGGCGTTTCGCCTATCCCCTGGGAAGGCTGGCGATCATGGGGTGCAGGTCGGTCCACGAGATGATCTGGACGATCCTGTTCGTGACCATCCTCGGCTTCGGTATGCTGCCCGGGGTCCTGGCCCTGGTCATGTTCTGCATCGGCTTCGCCGGCAAGCTGTTCTCCGAGGAAATCGAGGCCATCGATAAAGGCCAGGTCGAGGCCATCCAGGCGACCGGCGCCAACCACCTCCAGGTTCTGATCTACGCGGTCCTGCCCCAGGTCCGGGTGGCCTGGACGGGGATCTCGATCTACACCTGGGACGTGGCCTTCCGGGCCGCCACCGTGGTCGGGTTCTTCGGCGCCGGCGGGATGGGGTGGTATCTGCGGCGCAACATCCAGCAACTCGAATATCAGCGGGTGGCGGCGATCCTGCTGTCGATCATCGCTCTCGTCGTCGTCTCCGAGGTGGCCTCGGCCTGGGCCCGCAACCGAGTCGCCGCGAAAACCTGAACCGCCCTCGCCGCCTGAACATCCAACCCGAACACGGAGCAAGACCGACATGGAATTCCGCTACGAGCGCGTCTACCGGGGCAAGATCAAGGCCGTCATGCTGGACTGGGCCGGGACCACCATGGACTTCGGGTGCATGGCCCCGGCGGTGGTCTTCACCAAGGTCTTCGAGAAGGCCGGGGTGCCGATCTCGATGGCCGAGGCGCGCCACCCCATGGGCGCCCACAAGAAGGTCCACATCCGCAAGATCACCGAGACCCCGACGGTCCGCGAACGGTGGATCGAGACCCACGGCAAGGAACCGACCGCCGACGACGTCGAGCGCATGTTCGCGGACTTCGTGCCGATGCAGGAGGCCTGCCTGTCGGATTATTCGGAGCTCATCCCGGGCACGTTGGAGGTGGTCGCCGAATGCCGCAAGCGGGGCTACAAGATCGGCTCCACCTCGGGCTACCTGCCGGGCATGCTGGCCATCAACCTGGCCGACGCCAAGAAGCAGGGCTACGAGCCCGACGCCACGTGCGGCGCCGGCGACGTCCCGGCCGGGCGGCCGTATCCCTACATGGTGCTCAAGAACATGATCGATCTGACGGTGTCCCCGGTGCAGGCGGTGGTCAAGGTCGACGACACCCTGACCGGCATCGAGGAAGGGCTGTACGCCGGCTCCTGGTCCATCGGCCTGGCGATTTCCGGCAACGAGGTCGGGGTGCCGCTGGCCGAGTGGGAAGCCATGCCCGAGGACGTCCAGCAGGCCCACCGCGAGCGCATCTACCCGACCATGTACCAGCGCGGCGCCCACTACGTGGTCGACTCGATCGCCGATTTGATGCCGTGCCTGGACGACATCGAAGCCCGCCTGGCCCGGGGCGAGAAGCCGTAAACCTTATACCAAGGGACATTATCAGTGCCCCTTGGTAATGAGTGGGGCCGCTGCCGAGTATTGCGGCCTGTCGCCCAACAGCTTTGAGGCCAGGGTGATGGACGGCACGTTCCCGCTGCCTCTGCGCCTGGGCAGCGGGTACTGTGGGACAGCAAGGCGCGCGATGAGAGGCTGGACTATTTGAGCGGAATCGGGCCATCATTGGCGTCGGGGGGAGAACCCGATTATGACGCCTTGATGGAGGCCGCAATCGATGGTCTGGGTGGGGATGAAGCGCCTGGGGTTGTCGGACTACACCGTCCACGGCCTCCGCAAGAACCCAACCTCCGGCCTCGCCCAGTCGCGTTGCACGACCGAGAAGATTGAAGTCGTTCACCGGCCACGGCAGCGACAAGATGGTGGCCTACTATGCCCCTTGGCATAACCTATTGATTTTATTGATGCCATACTTTTGCCTGATATTCCTCTCACACTCAGGCGTTCCGACGGGACTCCGAGGCAACAGTGGGGATGATCCATGAAACGGTGGCTCGATTGGCGTCTGTCGACGGCGCTCCGGTTGATCCTGGCGGGGGTGGTGTCGGCGGTCCTCCTTGGGGCGCCGCCGGCCCTGGCCCAGGATAAGGATCTCAAGGCCCTGCTCGATCGTCTCGACCGTCTCGAGCGCGACATCAGGACCCTCAACGTCCAGCTCTCCCGGGGCGGCCCGCTGCCGTCCCCGGCCGTTCCCGGCGACGGCTCGGCGCCGGCCGTCATGGCGGCCCCGGCCCGCCCGGCCTTGGACACCGTGGTCGCCCGCTTCGAGGTCCGCCTGACCTCGATCGAGGGCGACGTGCGGGCCGCCACCGGCCAGGTCGAGGAACTGGCCCACCAACTGAACGGGGTCACGCAGCGTCTCGACAAGCTGGTCGGCGACGTGGATTACCGACTCAGCGCCCTGGAAAGAGCGATGAGCGAGCGGCCCGCCGCCGGAGCCGTCCCGCCGCCCGGCACGTCGCTGATAACCGCGGCGCCCTCGCCGCCGTCCGTGCAGTCGATGGCCCCCGGTACCGGAGGCCAGGGTTTCGCGAGCAAGCCGGGGATCCTGGGCACCATCACCGACCAGGACCTGAAGGCCATCATCCAGCCGGGCGCCGCCGCCGGCCAGGCCACGGCGGCGCCGCTCCCGGCCCCCCAGACCGCGGCCCCGGTCGCCGCCGGGCAACCCGCCGCCGCGCCGGCGGCCTTGGGGGTCCTTCCCCAGGGGACCTCCAAGGAGCGCTACGAGTACGCCAGAACGCTGCTCTTCACCCAGCAGTTCGACAAGGCCGAGGTGGCCTTGCGGGAATTCGTCGCGACCTACCCGCAAGACCCCCTGTTGACCAACGCCCGCTATTGGTTGGGCGAGACCTATTACGTGCGCCGCGACTTCAGGACCGCGGCCATCATATTCGCCGAGGGCTACCAGGAGGACAAGCAGGGCAAGAAGGCGCCCGACATGCTGCTCAAGCTCGGCATGGCGCTGGCCAACATGGACAATACGGACGACGCCTGCCGGGCCTTCGCCGAATTGATCAAGGAGTACCCCGACGCCCAGGAACACATCAGGCAGGGCGTCGTCAGGGAGCGCAGGCGTAGCGGTTGCAAGTGAGCGGCGAAACCCCGCCGCCGGTCTCCGCGCGGGAGTTCGCGGCGATGATGGCCGCCCTCGGCCCCTTCGAGGCCGCCCCCCACCTGGCGGCGGCGGTCTCCGGGGGCGGCGACAGCATGGCCCTGTGCCTGCTCGCCGATGACTGGGCGCGGCGCGCCGGGGGCCGCCTGAGCGCCCTCACCGTGGACCACGGATTGCGCCCCGAGGCCCCCCGGGAGGCCCGCCGGGTGGGCGCCTGGCTGACGGCCCGCGGGATCGACCATCACATCCTGTCGCGCCCCGGGGTCAGGCCGACCTCGGGCCTCCAGGAGGCGGCCCGCCGGTTGCGCTACGGGCTGATGACGTCGTGGTGCCGCGAGTCGGGCGTGCTGCACCTGCTGCTCGCCCACAACCTGGAAGACCAGGGCGAAACCTTCCTCCTGCGCCTGGGGAGGGGCAGCGGGATCGACGGGCTGTCGGCGATGGCCGCCCTCATCGAGACCCCGGAAGTCCGCATCCTGCGCCCCCTGCTGGCGGTGGAGCGCGACCGCCTCCGGGCGACCCTGGCCGGGTACCGCCAGGATTGGCTCGAGGACCCCTCCAACCTGAATCCCGGGTTCGCCAGGACCGGACTGCGCGCGGCCCAGCCGGCGTTGACCGGGGCCGGACTGAGCCCGGCCCGCCTGGCCGCCACCGCACGCCGCATGGGAGGGGTGCGCCGGGTCCTCGAAACCGCCGCCAGCGCCCTGTCGGCGGAGTGCTGCGCCGTCTATCCGGCGGGCTATGCCCGGCTCGACGCCGCCGCCCTGGCCGCCGTCCCCGGCGAGGTGTCGGTTCGAATCCTGGCCCGGCTCCTGTTGTGCATCGGCGCCAGGGACTACGCGCCGCCCCGGGAAAAGCTCCACCGCCTCCTCGGAGCGATCGCCCGTGGCGGGCCGCGATCGGCGCGCACCCTGGGCGGCTGCCGCATCCTGCCGCGCAAGGAGGGGGTGCTGGTGTGCCGCGAGGGACGCCACCCGCCCCGGCCGGTGGCCGCCGTCGCCGGCCGGCGGCTGACCTGGGACGGCCGGTTCGTCATCGACCTGGCGGCCGATCGCCGGGGCCGAGGCTTCGTCCGCCCGCCTGAGCCGGCTCGGCCGGGACGGCTGGGCCGAGGTGGTCGGCGAGCGCCCGGAGCTGCGGGCCGGGCCGGTCCCGGCCGCCGCCGCGATGTCGCTGCCGGCGCTGCGCGACGAGCACGGCGTCGTCGCCGTGCCTCATTTGGACTACCGGCGCCGGGGGCGCGGGCGCCCCGGGGTGGCCGTCGCCCGGATCGCCTTCCGACCGCCGAACAGCCTCTCGGGCGCGGGGTTCTTTCTTGTTTAACGTTTTTTTCGTACTATCTATTTATTGCGCCCTGGGGCATGAGGCGCCCGCCGTGCCGAGGGGGAAGGAGAGCCAGTGAATTTCAGCCGTAACCTAGTGCTGTGGATCATCATCGCGTTGCTGGTGTTCGCCCTGTTCAACCTGTTCCAGGGCGGCATGGCGCCGCGGAGCGTGAACGACAACATGTCGTTCTCCGACTTCCTGGCCTCGGTCGAGGCCGGCGAGGTCCAGGAGGTCACCATCCAGGGCCAGACCATCACCGGCCACTTCCGCGACGGCCGCAGCTTCGGCACCTTCGCCCCCGACGACCCCGGCCTGATCCCCAAGCTGACCAAGCACGGGGTGATCATCCGCGCGCTGCCCTCCGACGATGGCGTCCCGACCCTGTGGGGGATCATCATCTCGTGGTTCCCGATGTTGCTGCTGATCGGGGTGTGGATCTTCTTCATGCGCCAGATGCAGGCGGGAGGCGGCAAGGCGATGGGCTTCGGCAAGTCCAAGGCCCGCCTGCTGACCGAGAAGACCGGCCGCGTCACCTTCGATGACGTGGCCGGCATCGACGAGGCCAAGCAGGAGCTCGAAGAGATCGTCGAATTCCTCAAGGACCCCCACAAGTACCAGCGCCTGGGCGGCAAGCTCCCCAAGGGCTGCCTGCTGGTCGGCCCGCCGGGCACCGGCAAGACCCTGCTGGCGCGGGCCATCGCCGGGGAAGCCAACGTGCCGTTCTTCACCATCTCGGGCTCCGACTTCGTCGAGATGTTCGTTGGCGTCGGCGCCAGCCGCGTGCGCGACATGTTCGAGCAGGGCAAGAAGAACGCCCCGTGCATCATCTTCATCGACGAACTCGACGCCGTCGGCCGCCACCGGGGCGCCGGGCTCGGCGGGGGCAACGACGAGCGCGAGCAGACCCTGAACCAGCTGTTGGTCGAGATGGACGGCTTCGAGACCAACGAGGGCGTGATCCTGATCTCGGCCACCAACCGGCCCGACGTGCTGGACCCGGCGCTGCTCCGCCCGGGGCGCTTCGACCGCCAGGTGGTGGTCTCCAACCCCGACATCCTGGGCCGCGAGAAGATCCTCAAGGTCCACATGCGCAAGGTCCCCCTGGCCCCTGACGTCGATCCCCGGGTCATCGCCCGGGGCACGCCGGGCTTCTCCGGCGCCGACCTCGCCAACCTGATCAACGAGGCCGCCCTGCTGGCCGCGAGGATGGGCAAGCGGATGGTCACCATGGCCGAGTTCGAGACCTCCAAGGACAAGGTGATGATGGGCGCCGAGCGGCGCTCGATGGTGATGACCGACGAAGAGAAGAAGCTGACCGCCTATCACGAGGCCGGCCACGCCCTGGTCGGGATGCACGTCCCCAAGGGCGATCCCCTGCACAAGGTGACCATCATCCCCCGCGGGCGGGCGCTCGGCGTCACCATGTCGCTGCCCGAGCGCGACCGCTACAGCTACTCGAAGGTCGAGATGGAATCCAGGCTGGCCATGATGTTCGGCGGCAGGATCGCCGAGGATATCGTGTTCGGCCCCGAGAACGTGACCACCGGCGCCGCCAACGACATCCAGCAGGCCACCGAGATGGCGCGGCGCATGGTCACCGAGTACGGCTTCAGCGAGAAACTGGGGCGGCTGCGCTACGCCGACAACGAGGAGGAAATCTTCCTCGGCCATTCGGTGGCCCATCGCAAGAACGTCTCGGACGCCACCGCCAAGGTGATCGATGAAGAGGTCCGCCAGTTCATCGACAATGCCGAGATCAGCGCCAGGGAGATCCTGGTAGAACACCGCGACCAGCTCGAGGCCCTGGCCGGGGCGCTGCTCGAGTACGAGACCCTGAACGGCGAGGAGGTCAAGGCCCTGTTCCGCGGCGAGCCCGTGGTTCGTCCCGAGGAGGACGCCGCGTCCCGCGAAGGCGGGCGCAGGGCCTCGGTGCCGACCAGCGGCACCAAGGGCAAGGAACACCCCGGCCCCGGCCTGGGAACCGAACCGCAACCCGAGACCTGATGCCCCCGTCCTTCGCCGGGCTGTCCCTCGAACGCCCGCTGGTCATGGGCGTCCTCAACGTCACCCGCGACAGCTTCTCCGACGGCGGCGAGGCGTTCTCCGCCGGGGCCGCCGTCGCCCGCGGCCGCGAGTTGGCCGGGGCCGGCGCCGACATCATCGACATCGGCGGCGAATCGAGTCGCCCGGGGGCCCCAGAGGTGCCCGTCGAGGAGGAACTGGCCCGGGTGCTGCCGGTAATCCGCGCCCTGGCCGGGTCCGGGCCGGCGCTCTCGGTGGACACCCGCCGGGCCCGGGTGATGGCGGCGGCGCTGGAGGCCGGGGCGGCGATCGTCAACGACGTCACCGCCCTGGGCGGCGATCCGGACTCCCTGGAGGTGGTGGCGGCGTCCCCGGCCTCGGTGGTCCTCATGCACATGCGGGGCAACCCCCGGACCATGCAGGACGCGCCGCGTTACGACGACGTGGTCGGCGAGGTGTACGACTACCTGGCCGGGCGGGCGGCGGCCTGCGAGGCGGCCGGGATCGGGCGGGAGCGCATCGCCGTCGACCCCGGCATCGGCTTCGGCAAGACAGTCGACCACAACACCGCTCTTATCGCCAACCTGGAGCGGTTCGCGGAGCTGGGCTGCGCGATCGTGCTCGGCGTCTCGCGCAAGAGCTTCATCGCCAGGCTCAGCCGGGGCGAGGCCGCCCGGGACCGCCTCGCCGGCTCGCTGGCCGCGGCCCTGGCCGGCCTCACCCGGGGCGCCCACATCCTGCGCGTCCACGACGTCGCCGAGACGCGCCAGGCGCTGGCGGTGTGGGGGGCGGTCTGTAAAGATTCGAAATAAAAAGTTAACCACCCGGGCATACGATCTGTATTACAACGGCCGGTAATTCCGCCATTCGAGACCCGGGGGGCTCCATGACACGCAAGCTGTTCGGCACCGACGGCATCCGCGGCACCGCCAATAGCGAACCGATGACCGCCGAGACGGCGTTGCGCGTCGGCATGGCGGCGGCCCTCCACTTCACCTGCGGCGACCACCGCCACCGGGTGGTGATCGGCAAGGACACCCGGCTGTCGGGCTATGTGATCGAGCCGGCGCTGACCTCCGGCTTCGTCTCCATGGGCATGGACGTGATCCTGGTCGGCCCCATGCCGACCCCGGCGGTAGCCATGCTGACCCGCTCGCTGAGGGCCGACCTGGGGGTCGTCATCTCGGCCTCCCACAACCCCTTCGAGGACAACGGCATCAAGCTGTTCGGGCCCGACGGCTACAAGCTGTCCGATACGGTCGAGGCCGAGATCGCGCGGCGCGTCGACGGCGACATGAGCGCCGACCTGGCGGCGCCGACCGAGCTCGGCCGGGCGATGCGGCTCGACGACGCCGAGGGCCGCTACATCGAATACGTCAAGCAGACCTTCCCCAAGGGGCTGCGGCTCGACGGCCTCAAGGTGGTGGTCGATTGCGCCAACGGCGCCGCCTACCATGTCGCCCCGACGGTGCTGTGGGAACTGGGCGCCGAGGTGGTCCCGATCGGGGTCCAGCCCGACGGCTTCAACATCAACCGCGAATGCGGTTCGACCCACACCGACACCATGGTGAGCCAGGTCATCGCGCACGGCGCCGACGTCGGCCTGGCGCTCGACGGCGACGCCGACAGGGTGCTGGTCGCCGACCAGGACGGGGCGCTGATCGACGGCGACCAGATGATGGCCCTGATCGCCCGCCACTGGGCCGACGGCGGGCGGTTGTGCGGCGGCGGCGTGGTCGCCACGGTGATGTCGAACCTGGGCCTGGAACGCTACCTGGAGAGCATCGGGCTGAACCTGGTACGGACCCAGGTCGGCGACCGCTACGTGGTCGAGCACATGCGCGCCCACGGCTTCAACCTGGGCGGCGAGCAGTCGGGACACATCATTCTCGGCGACCACTCGACCACCGGCGACGGCCTGATCGCCGCCCTCCAGGTGCTGGCGGCGGTGGTCGAATCGGGACGCCCGGCCGGCGAGGTCTGCCGCCTGTTCGAGCCGCTGCCCCAGGTGCTGCGCAACGTCGCCTTCAACGGCGGCCGGCCGCTGGAGACGGCGTCGGTCAAGAAGGCGATCAGCGACGGCGAACGGCGCCTCGCCGGCTCGGGCCGCCTGCTGATCCGCGTCTCGGGCACCGAACCCCTGATCCGCATCATGGCCGAGGGCGAGGACGAATCCCTGGTCGCCGCCGTGGTCGCCGACATCGTGAGCGTCATCGAGCGGGCGTCATGAAAGGACGTGTCCTCATCGTCGCCGGGTCGGATTCCGGGGGTGGGGCCGGGATCCAGGCCGATCTCAAGACGGTGACCGCGTTGGGCGGTTATGGGATGACCGCGGTGACCGCGCTGACCGCCCAGAACACCCTCGGCGTGTTCGGCATTCACCAGGTGCCGCCGGAGTTCGTCGCCCGGCAGATCGAGGTCACTGTTTCCGACCTCGGCTGCGACGCCATTAAGACCGGGATGCTGGCCACGGCGCCGATCATCGAGGCGGTGGCGGATGCGCTGGATGCCCACGCCCCCGACGTGCCGTGGGTGGTCGATCCGGTGATGGTGGCCAAGGGCGGCCACCGGCTGCTGGCCGAGGACGCCACCGAGGCGCTGATCGCCCGCCTGGTCACCCGGGCCGCGGTGATCACCCCCAACCTGCCCGAGGCCGAGGTCTTGAGCGGGATGACGGTGCGCACGGTGGCCGACATGGAACGAGCCGCCGTCCGGCTGCTGGAGACCGGCGCCGGGGCCGTGCTGCTCAAGGGCGGCCACCTGGAAGGGGACACGGTGATCGACCTGCTGATCACCGCCGAGGGCGCCGAACGCTTCGAGAGTCCCAGGATCGACACCCCCCACACCCACGGCACCGGCTGCACCCTGGCCTCGGCCATCGCCGCCGGCCTGGCCCGGGGACTGGCGGTCCGCGCGGCAGTGGTCCGCGCCCGGGCCTACGTCACCGAGGCGATCCGCACCGCGCCGGGCCTCGGCGCCGGCCACGGGCCGCTCAACCACGGCCACACCGTGGGGCCGTTCGAGGGCGATTGAAGATAACCAGCGGTATAATTCAGATCAACGGCCGGGACGGGTAGGGGCGCTGGCCGAGGGTCTCGGCGATGATCCTCAGGCCGGCTTCCATGCGTTTCCGGCCGCGGACCGCGCCCAGGCAGATGCGCACCGCGTGGGGCGGGAGATCGCGGCCGGCGGCGAAGGCCTCGGCCGGGATCACCGCCACGCCGCGGGTTCGGACCTGGACCGTGAAGTCCTCGGCCCGCCAGGGTTCGGGCAGCGGCAGCCACAGGTGGTAGCTGTCGCGGTGGGTCTCGTAGGCGATGCCGTCGAGCACCCGCCGGGCAATGCCCTGGCGGGCCACCGCCTCGCCGTGCTGCCAGCGGGCCATGCGCCGGGCGGTGCCGTCGGCGATCCAGCGGCTGACCAGCTCGGCCGGCAGCGGGGTCGCCATCCGGCAGTCGGAACGCACGGCGGCGGCGATCCTGTGGGCCATGTCCTCGGGGGCATGGAGGTAGCCGACCCGGAGCCCGGTGGCCAGGCTCTTGGACATCGAGGTGACGAACACCGTGATCTCGGGGGCGATGGCGGCCAGCGGCGGCGGGCGGTCGCGGAGCAGGAAGCCGTAAACGTCGTCCTCGACGATCAGCAGGTCGTGGCGCCGGGCGATACCGGCGATCTCCCGGCGCCGGGACTCGGGCATCACCCGGGTCGTCGGGTTCTGCAGGTTGGGCATGCAGTACAGCGCCCTGGGACGACCGGTGACGCAGGCCTCGATCAGGGAATCGGGGCGGATGCCGTCATCGTCCATCTCCAGGCCCCGAAGCGTCAAGTTCATGTGGGCGGCGAACTCCTTCATCCCCGGATAGGTGACCGATTCGGTGAGCACCGTGTCGCCCGGCATGGCGAGGGCGGCGAAGGTCACCGCCAGGCCGTTCTGGGCGCCGTTGGTGAGCACGATGCGCTCGGGCGACGCTTCCACCCCGCTCTCGGCCAGCCAGGCGGCGCCGGCGGCGCGGTGGCGGCGCATGCCGGCGTCGGGCTGGTATTCCATCAGCGCGCCCAGGCCGTCGCTCTTGGAAAGTTCGGCCAGGGCCTGGCCCAGGATCCGCGCCCCCTCGCCGGCGGCGGGCAGGTTGAGGCTGAAATCGATCAGCTGGCCATCGTCCTCCTCGGTGACCGCCAGTTCCGGGACTCCGTCCGCCCCGGCGTCGTCGCCGCGCACGTAGGTGCCCCGCCCCACCTCGCCCGACGTCAAACCGCGCCGCGCGGCTTCGCCGTAGGCCCGGCTCACCGTGCCGACGGTGATGCCCAGTCGGTAGGCGAGGTCACGGTGGGTGGGCAGCCGGAGACCCGGCGCCAGGCGTCCCCGGGCGATGTCGGCGGCCAGGGCGTCGGCGATGGCCAGATAGCAGGGGCCGCCGCGGGCCGGGAGATGGGGAGACCAGATTGTCATGATACAATAAATACATTGACGCATCTATCGTGTCAATCATATTACAGAAATCGAGACAATCATGGAAAAAGAACGATGTTGAGCCGATATTGAACCGATACATTCTACTCTCATAGGCCCACCGACTCGAGGATATCGGAATCTCCCGGGACGCCGCCCGGCGCGAGGCGGCCAAGCCGTTCTGGCGGCAATAGTGCCGACGCCCCAAGTCTGCTATAGGAAAGGGCATGGACACCATCAGCCTGGCCGATCTCGAAGCCGCCCAGGAGGTGGTTTACGCCAACATGGCGCCGACCCCGCAGTTGTGCTGGCCGCTGCTGTCGGCGCGCTGCGGCTGCGAGGTCTGGGTCAAGCACGAGAACCACACCCCGATCGGCGCCTTCAAGGTGCGCGGCGGGCTGGTCCTCCTGGGGGCGCTGCTCGACGCCAACCCGGAGATAACGGGCGTCATCACCGCCACCCGGGGCAACCACGGCCAGAGCATCGCCTACGCCGCCCGGCGCTACGGCATCGACGCCGTGATCGTCGTCCCCCGCGGCAACAACCCCGAGAAGAACGCCGCCATGAAAGCGCTGGGCGGCGAGCTGATCGAGCACGGCCGCGACTTCCAGGAAGCCAGCGAACACATCGGCGCCCTGGCCGTCGGGCGCGGCCTCTACGTGCTGCCGTCCTTCGACCCCATGCTGGCCGTCGGGGTCGGGACCTACGCCCTGGAGTTCCTGCGCAGCGTGCCCGAGCTGGACACGGTCTACGTGCCGATCGGCCTCGGTTCGGGGATCAGCGGCATGATCGCGGCGCGCGACGCCCTGAACCTCGAGACCCGGATCGTCGGCGTGGTGTCCGAGAACGCCGCCGCCTACGCCCTGTCCTTCGAGGCCGGCCGGCCGGTATCGACCGAGAGCGCCGACACCATCGCCGACGGCGTCGCCTGCCGGGTCCCCGACGAGACGGCCCTGGCGATCATCCTCGAGGGCGCCGAACGGGTGGTCGCGGTTTCCGAGGACGCCATTCTGGCCGCCATGGGCCACTACTTCACCGACACCCACAACCTCGCCGAGGGCGCCGGCGCGGCGCCGCTGGCCGCCCTGCTCCAGGACAACCCGGCCAAGGCCGGCAAGCGGGTCGGCCTGGTGCTGTCGGGGGGCAACGTGGACCGGGAGCTGTTCAAGCGGGTATTGGAGCAGGGCGAGGCACCGAACCGATGAGGGAGAATCGTTCTCGATGAAGATCGACCGGGCCCAGGACGCGCGGCGCCACCAACGCTACCCCTTGCGCAAGAAGGTCCGCGCCAAGACCGCCGGCCGGGAATTCCAGGGCGAGGTCAAGGACATCTCGGGGGGCGGCGCCGCCCTGACCGCCGACATCAACCTGGAGAACAACCAGTTCGTCGAGCTTCACGTGGAGCACCTGGATCCCCTGCCGGGGCAAATCGTCAGGACCTACGAGAAGGGGTTCGCGGTCAAGTTCGACATCCCCGACAAGGACAAGCATAAGCTGGCCGAGGAACTCGAGAAGTTCCGCCGGCGAGTCTCCAAGAAAGGCGACTAGAGAGGAAAGCCCCGATGACAGAGGAGGTTTACCGCGACGATCCCTACGCCAGGTCCTGCCAGGCCACCGTCACCGCCTGGGGCGAGGACGGCATCCGCCTCGACCGCACGGTGTTCTACCCGACCGGCGGCGGCCAGCCGGGGGACACCGGGACCTTGCGCACGGCGGCCGGAGCGTTCCTGGCCATCGTCGATACCCGCAAGGACCGCGACGGCGGCGACATCGTTCACGTCCCGGCGCCCGACGGCCAGTCCCCCGACGCCCCGCCCCTGGCCCCCGGCGACGTCGTCACCGCCGAGCTCGACTGGCAACGCCGCTACCGGCACATGCGCATGCACACCGCGCTGCACCTGCTGTGCGTGGTGATCGAGGGCGGGGTGACCGGGGGCTCCATCGGCGAGACCAAGAGCCGGCTCGATTTCGACCTCCCCGATACGGCGCTGGACAAGGAACACATCACCGCCGAACTCAACCGGCTGATCGCCGAGGACCATCCGGTAGGCCAGCGCTGGATCACCGAGGAGGAGATGGCCGCCCAGCCCGAGCTGGTCCGCACCATGTCGGTCAAGCCGCCGAGCGGCGCCGGCAAGGTCCGCCTGATCTCGATCGGCGAGCTCGACCTCCAGCCCTGCGGGGGGACCCACGTCGAGGCCAGCGGCGAGATCGGCCGGGTCCGGGTAGCCAAGATCGAGAACAAGGGCCGCCACAACCGCCGCGTCAACCTGGTCTTCGACGACTAGTGGATAAAATCTAACATATGGTACCCATACGATCCCATTCCCCGGCTTCTCGGCAGGAGAAACCCCGCCGACGATGCCGAAGCATCGTCAAGGGGGTTCGACGCCCCGAGAAGCCGGGGAATGGGACCCTCCGGG
>CAZWEZ010000053.1:0-24987 GCA_964632795.1 uncultured Thalassospiraceae bacterium
CTTTACAGTACCAGTAGCCATAGTTATTTCCTCTAACAGGAGTCTTGATTCCGCGCCTCACACCATGTGACGGCACGATCGGTTTAACGCTCACATTGTCAGGGGATAACTAAGCTAATCGGCGCACCGACCATTTAGGTAACACAAAACAAATGCAACACGTATGTGGGATATGTAGAGCATATTCCCGAGAAGTCAATGACCCGCGAGGTCCAGCGGGGATACCGGAAATTCTTTCCCGGGCGTCGTTTTCGGGTATCCTGTCGCCCGCAAACGGCTTTCCGCGATCCAACGTCACCGTCCCATGGCTAGTGATAGGAAAGGGAGGATCATGAACACCCGCATGCTGATTGCCGGCGCCATCGCCGCCGGGTTGATATCCACCGCGGCCCTCGCCGAGGGCTGGGACATGCCGACGCCGTACGGCGACACCAACTTCCACACCGTCAACATCAAGGCCTTCGCCGACGACGTCAAGGCGGCCACCGGCGGTGCCCTGGAGATCAAGGTCCACGCCGGCGGCTCGCTGTTCAAGCACCCCGAGATCAAGAACGCCATCCGCGGCGGCCAGGTGCCGATCGGCGAGTTCCTGCTGTCGCGCCTGAGCAACGAGAACGCCATCTTCCAGATCGATTCGGTGCCCTTCCTGGCCACCGACTACGATTCCGCGATGAAGCTGTGGAAGGCGTCGCGCCCGGCGATCGAGAAGCTGCTCGACGCCCAGGGCCTGAAGATCCTGTTCGCCGTGCCGTGGCCGCCCCAGGGGGTCTACGCCAAGAAGGCGATCAACGCGGTCTCCGACCTCAAGGGGGTCAAGTTCCGGGCCTACAACACGGCCACCGAGCGCCTGGCCCAGTTGGCCGGCGCGGTGCCGACCCAGGTCGAGGTCCCCGACATCCCGCAGGCCTTCGCCACCGGCCGCGTCGAGGCGATGATCACCTCGCCCTCGACCGGCGCCAACTCCAAGGCCTGGGACTTCGTCACCTACTTCTACCACACCCAGGCGTGGCTGCCCAAGAACGTCACGGTGGTCAACCAGAAGGCCTTCGCCCGCCTCGACGGCGCCACCCAGAAGGCGGTCCTGGACGCCGCCGCCAAGGCCGAGACGCGCGGCTGGAAGGCGAGCATGGCCGAGACCGAGGCCAAGATCGCCATCCTCAAGAAGAACGGCATGAAGGTGAGCGATCCCAGCCCGGAGCTCAAGTCCGGGCTCGAGGAGATCGGCGCCAAGATGACCGCCGAATGGAGCGACAAGGCCGGCGCCGACGGGAAAGCGATCCTCGAGGCGTACAAGTAAGCAGGCATCCCGGACGGGCCGGTTCCCGAACAATCGGCCCGTCCGCCCGACATGCGCCAGGCCCTCGACACCCTTTATCGCGTCAGCGGCGCGCTGGCGGCGGTCTTCCTCGCCGCCATCTGCACCATCGTCCTGCTGCAGGTGGGCGCCAACCTGATCGACGCCCTCGCCGACCTGGTCCTCGGCGAGCCGATCGGCCTGGTGATCCCGTCGTATGCCGAGTTCGCCGGCTTCTTCCTCGCCGCCTCGTCGTTCCTCGCCCTGGCCTACACCATGCGCCACGGCGCCCACATCCGGGTCTCGCTGCTGATCCAGCACCTGCACGGCGGACCCCGGCGCGCCGTCGAGCTGTGGTGCAGCGCGGCCGGCGCCGGGCTGGCCGGCTACTTCGCGTGGTTCACCGTCGGCCTGGTGGGGGAGTCGATCGAGTTCGGCGACCTGTCGACGGGGATGGTCCCGGTCGCCCTGTGGATTCCCCAGTCGGCGATGGCGCTGGGCCTGATCGTGCTGGCCATCGCGCTCGCCGACGAGTTCGTGTCGATCCTCGCCGGGCGAACTCCCTCCTACCTGGCCGGCGACGGCCCGCCGGGCGACGAATAGGGGCGGCCATGGAGCAGATCGTCCTCACCGGGCTGCTGATGGTGATCCTGTTCGTGTTGCTGGGCAGCGGCCTGTGGGTGGCGCTGTCGCTGCTCGGGGTGGGGCTGGTCGGCATGGTGTTCTTCACCACGGCGCCGGCCGGCCAGGTGCTGGCGACCACCGCCTGGGGGTCCAGCAACTCGTGGGCCCTGGCCGCCCTGCCGCTGTTCATCTGGATCGGCGAGATCCTGTTCCGCTCGCGGCTGTCCGAGGACATGTTCGCGGGCCTGGCGCCGTGGCTGAGCCACATCCCGGGACGCCTCCTGCACGTCAACATCCTGGGCTGCGGGGTGTTCGCCGCGGTCTCCGGATCGTCGGCGGCGACGGCCGCCACCATCGGCAGGATGTCGCTGCCCGAGCTGGAGAAGCGCGGCTACGATCCGGCCATGAGCATCTCCACCCTGGCCGGCTCGGGGACGCTCGGCTTCCTGATCCCGCCGTCGATCATCCTCATCGTCTACGGGGTGGCGACCGAGGAATCGATCGCCCGCCTGTTCGTCGCCGGGGTCCTGCCCGGGGCCATGCTGGTGGTCCTGTTCATGGGCTACGTGATCGTCTGGTCGCTGCTCAACCCCGACAAGATCCCGCCCGGCGACATCGACATGCCGCTACGCGAGCGCCTCTACCACTCGCGCCGGCTGATCCCGGTGCTGCTGCTGATCACCGGGGTCATCGGCTCGATCTATACCGGCATCGCCTCGCCGACCGACGCCGCCGCGGTCGGCGTGCTGCTGGCCTTCGTGTTGTCGTGGTTCTCCGGGACGCTCAACCGCGAGACCTTCATCGCCGGCATCATGGGGGCGACCCGGACCTCGTGCATGATCGCCTTCATCCTCGCCGGGGCGGCGTTCCTGACCGTGGCCATGGGGTTCACCGGCATCCCCCGGCTACTGGCCCAGTGGATCGGCACCCTGGAGCTGTCGCCCTACATGCTGCTCGGGGCACTGACCATCTTCTTCATCGTGCTGGGCTGTTTCCTCGACGGCATCTCGGTGGTGGTGCTGACCACCTCGGTGATCCTGCCGATGGTCGAGCAGGCGGGCATCGACCGCATCTGGTTCGGGATCTATTTGGTGCTGGTGGTCGAGATGTCCCAGATCACGCCGCCGGTCGGCTTCAACCTGTTCGTCATCCAGGGGCTGACCGGCAAGAACATCCTGTACGTCGCCAAGGCGGCGATTCCGTTCTTCTTCCTGCTCCTGCTGGCGGTCGGGCTGATCGTCGCCTTCCCACGGATCGCCACCTACCTGCCCAGCCGGATGGGCGGCTGAATGGCCCTGGGGTTCCTGGCCAAACATGGCACTGCGTTGCTCGCCGTCGGCATCCTGGCCGGGCTCGGGCTGCCCGAGCTGGCGGCGCTGCTGCGGCCGCTGCTGACGGTCTCGGTGGCGGCGATCCTGTTCCTGGCCATGCTGCGGCTGGACTGGGGGGCGGTGGCCGGCTACGGGCGGAGGCCGGGGCTGGTGCTGGGCGCCGGCGCCTGGCTGCTGGTCGTGGTCCCGGTGGCGGTGTTCCTCGCCGCCCGGGGGCTGGGGCTGTCGGCCCCCTTGACTACCGCCCTGGTCCTGATGGCGGCGGCGCCGCCGATCATGTCGGGACCGGCGTTCGCCCTGCTGATCGGTCTCGATGGGGCGCTGTGCCTGGTGGTCATGGTCGCCGCCACCCTGGCCGCGCCTTTCGTTCTGCCGGCGGTCGCCCTGCAGGCGCTGGGTCTGGAGCTGGACATCGGCGCCGGGGTGCTGGCCTTCCGCCTGGCCCTGCTGGTCGGTGGCCCGATGGTCGCCAGCCTGGTCGTCCGCCGGCTGCTGGGCGCCGGGCGGCTGGCCGATTGGGCGGTACCCTTCGACGGGCTGATGGTCCTGCTGTTGCTGGTCTTCGCCATCGCCGTGATGGACGGCGTCACCGCCCGCCTGCTGGCCGACCCGGGCCACGTGATGACGATCGTCGGCGTCGCCTTCGCCGCCAACCTGATCCTCCAGGCGGTGGGCACCGTGCCCTATTGGGGACTGGGCCGCGAGGTGGCGCTGAGCGTCGGCTATTCGTGCGGCAACCGCAACATGGCGATGCTGCTGGCGGTGCTGCCGGCATCCAGCGACCCGGACGTCCTTCTCTACTTCGCGCTCGGCCAGTTCCCCATCTACATCCTGCCCGGCGCCCTGGCGCCGCTCTACCGGCGGCTGTTGAAACCGCGCTGACCAGCCGCCCAGCACGCCCCTGGGGGCGGGAGCTCACGCGAAACGGTTTCTCGACGCCTGTTCATTGCCTGATAGCGGTCGTGATTCCACCTAAGGTAGGACGGTAAAAAAATAGCCATAAGTTGTCATTCTACGGCCGCGAGCCTGGCTCCAGCGATGCCAAGCAAACGACGGCTTCGGACCCTCACTTTTTTCTTGACATATATCACCGGAGCAAATAGAGTGCGGAGCAGTGCGTAGATTACTGCGTTCTGACACGAACTATGATTACTGGAGGGAGCGAACATGAGCAGCAAGGTTTGTGTCCCGATCGACGCCGACATGTATGCGGAGTTCATCTTGCGGTCCGGCAAAAACGTGGATGTCGCGAGCTTCATTGAAAACATTGTCCAGAACTACCTGGATAACACAGAGGGCGACGCAATCATCTGGTCCGATGAACACTCCGTGAAGTTCCGTGCCGAATTGGACGAAGACTTCGAGAAAACCTACGGCGATCCCGATGGCTTCTACCAGTGGGACAACCTCTTCCTCGAAAACGGCACACAAATACGCATGAGGTACAAGGGGAGGAATTACTTCGCAGTCGTCCGCGACGAGGAAATTAATTTTGAGGAAGAGGCTTACACGCCCTCTCAACTGGCCAAAAGGATTGCGAACGACACCAACCGGAACGCATGGAGAGACCTTTGGATCAAGGAGCGCGGTTCGTCTCAGTGGGTTCTGGCCGATGATTTGCGACGCCAGGCCAAGGCTCGGCCCCCTATCAGTTTGGAGGATTTCTGATGGCTGAGTACACAAAGCACGGCTCAACACGGGCACAACAGCGCGGTATTCCGCAACTGATCCTTGACTGGCTCATTGAGTATGGACGGCTAACTCGACAGAGGGGTGCGAACGTCTATTTCCTCGACAAGGATAGTCGGAGACGGCTTCGGCGTGACATTGGTGGCCTCGCCTATAAGCGGCTGGCAGACCTTTTCGATGCGTATGCTGTCGTGTCAGACGACGGCAAGGTAATCACAACGGGATGGCGGCAAAGGCGTTTAAAGAGCTATCCAAATCGGCGGCCCAAATCGCGGGCGCGTTCGATCATGCCGGCGAACGGGGCGTCGGAGTTGAGGGTGTCGTAGAAGGTCTCGATGCGGGCGTCGGCGATGCCGCAATAGTCCATGATGCCGATCCGAAGCTGGGTCTCCATGGCCTTGTCGAAGCCCCGCTTGGCGAAGTCCTCGCGGGGCGAGCCGCCGAGCGCCACCATCAGCGCCTTGTCCACCGGCACCGCGCACTGGCCGCCTTCCCAGCCGTAGGCGAAGCCGTAGTTCCACACCCTCTCGATCCAGCCCTTGAGCATCGCCGGCATCGACCACCACCACACCGGAAAGAACATGGCGATGGCGTCGTTGCGTTCGATCCGCGCCATCTCGGCGTGGACCTCCGGCGAATAGGTCTTGGCGGGGTCGGAGTAGTCCGGTTCGTCCGCCGGCCGGACCAGGGGGTCGAAGTTCTCGGCGTAGAGGTCGGCGACCTCGGCGCCGTGTCCGGCCTCCTCGAGGCCTTCGATAAAAGAGTCGGCCAGCGCCCCGGTCAGCGAGGCGCGGCGGGGGTGGGAAATAACCACGAGCACGTTCATCGAACGAATCCCTGTCGATGTCCGATGGCCGGTGGAGCGGGGGGAATGCCCCACCGGCCGCCGGTGTGGTTCTAGTAGCCGCCGCGATTGGCGGGCTGAACCACGAACTTGGTGACGAGCAGGTAGACCACGCCGCCGACAAGCGCGGTCGGCAGGGCGGCCGTCATGTACTCGTAGGGCCAATTGCTGGCGTAGGTCAGCGGGTCCAACAGGTAGATGTAGGTGAAGAACCCGGCGACCATGGCCGCCAGCGCCGCCGGATTGAAGCCGCCCCAATAGGCGTACTCCGAAGTCGACGAACTGTCGTACATGGCCCGGATGTTGAGCCTCTGCTTGCGAAGCAGGTAGTAGTCGACGATCTGGATCGCCACCAGCGGCGCAAAGGTCACGCCGATGAAGGCGAGGAAGGTCCCGAAGTTGTTGAAGAACCAGTCGGCGGCGAAGATGCCGACCGCCGCCACCGGGACCAGACCCAGCAGCACGGCGACCTTCCATGGCCACTTGCCGACCACCGGAATGTGTTTGAGACCGACCGCCGAGGCATAGACGCCGATGACGGCGGTGCCGAAGTTGGCGGCGATCACGAACAACAGGGCGATCGAGCCGTAGAACGGACCGCCCAGCTGGACCAGCCAGGCCGAGGGATCGGAGGTCTCCAAGGCCAGGATGGCGGCCAGCCCGATGATCGACAGGATCGGCACCGGCAGGCCCATGCCCAGCATCGAGGGCAGGGTGGCGGTGTGGGCGTTGGGCGATTCACGGACCATGGCGCCGATGTAGGGCCACCACGAGAGCAGGCTGACGATGCCGATCTCGAGCCCCGTGGTGTAGTCCCACAGCAGGCTGCCCGAGGCGTAGGCCGGCTTGGCCGCGGCGATGGCCTCGGACTCGTTGGTCAGCAGCATGTAGATCATCCACACCCCGACGCCGACGATGAACACGAACAGGACCTTGGCCACCCGTTCGATGCCGGACGCCCCCTTGAGCAGGATCAGGTAAACGCCGACACAGGCGATCAACGTGGCCAACGGAATGACCCACACTTCGCTGCCTTCGGCGGTGATCCCGGTGGTGATCAGCAATTGGGACACCGACATGCCGAAGAAGATCAGCAACAGCGAGTTCCAGCCGATGATCGAGGTGTATTGCAGGAACACGGTGATAACCCAGCCCTTGTTGCCGAACTGGGGCTTGGACGACGAGATGGAATCGATGCCGTAGCGGGTCGCGCTGGGCACCACGGCGAGGGTGACCAGGAACATGCCGATCATCGAGCCCGCGATCATCGCCGCGATGCCCATCTTGATGTCCAGGTAGTAGCCGACGTACTCGCCGATGATGTAGCACCAGGTAGCCGAGGCGGCGACCAGCAGCACGACCCACAGCTCGAACTGGCCCCACGTACGCTCCGACTGCAACAGCGGCCAGGCGCTTTCGTCCACGGTGTCGTATGATTGGATTGATTCTTCGCTCATCACACCCACCCCCAGATCAACAGAAGAACCGGACCTATGACGCCGAGGACCCATAGCCAGATCCAATCGGCGCCGGTGAACCCGTCCCCTTGATTGGCCGGATCCTCCAACTCGGAGATCCGCCGCTCGAGTTCGGGCGGGAATATCGTGTCTGCCATCTGCGTCTCCTTTCTCTGTCTCTCTCTGTCTGCGCTTCAGCGAAGCCGTCCTCTTATCGGCCCCCATTGCCGGGACAGGCTTCTTCGTCCTTGTAGGGGAACCACCAGAAATCCTGGTCGTTGGCGGCGGGATCGATCATCACGAACTTGGTGTGGCGGAAGGTGTCCAGGCCCTCGGCGCCCAGTTGCCGGCCGATGCCGGTCATCTTGCGGCCGCCGAAGGGCCCGGCGTCGTTGTCCAGCAGCGGCGCGTTGACCCACACCATGCCGGTCTCGAGCTCGTTGACCGCGCGCATCGCCTCGTTGAGGTCGGAGGTGTAGATGTTCGAGCCCAGCCCGTAGTTGGACGTGTTGGCCAACTCGATCGCCTCATCCAGGCTCGACACCCGGCAGATCGGCGCCGAGGGGCCGAAGCTCTCGGCGTTCATGATATCCATGTCGGGCGTGACCTCGGTCAGCACCGTGGCCTCGACGAACCAGCCCTTGTTGAAGCCGGCCGGCCGGCCGCCGCCGCAGGCGACCTTGGCGCCCTGCTCGACGGCCCGCCGGATCACCCCTTCGTAGCGCTCGCGCTCCTTATTGGTGACCATCGGTCCCATGTCCACCTTGTCCAGCCCGTTGCCGATGCGAAGCGCCCGGGCGTTGGCCACCATCCGCTCGACGAAGGCGTCGTGGATGTCGGTATGGACGAAGAACCGCTCGGCCGAGGTGCACACCTGGCCGCAGTTGATATAGGCGGCGAACGTCGCCCCGCGGGCCGCCATGTCCAGCGGCGCCGAGGGCATGACCAGGAACGGATCGTTGCCCGAGGCCTCGATCAGGCACCGCTTGAAGGTCTCGGCGCAGGCCCGGGCGACGATCTGCCCGGTCTGGACGCCGCCGGTGAAGGCGACCATGTGGGTGTCGGTGCTCTCGACCAGCCGGCGGCCTACGTCGGCGCCCCCGGTGACGCACTGGACCAGGCCGTCGGGCAGCGGCGCGAAGGCCTCCATGAACTTGAGCGTGGTCAGCGAAACCTGTTCCGAGGGCTTGACGATCACCGCGTTGCCGGTGGCCAGGGCGGCCGCCGCCTCCCAGCACAGCAGGACCAGCGGGTAGTTGAAGGGCAGAATGATGACCACCACCCCCAGCGGCTCCTTGAGCGTGAAATGGAACTGGTCGTCCACCGCCGGGCCGATGACGCGGCCGTTGTCGTGGCGCGCAACCTCGGCGTAGTAGTCGGTGGCGGTCGCCGACCAATCGACCTCGTCGGTCGTTTCCTTGTAGGGCTTGCCCATCTCGCGGGTCATCATCTCGCCCAGCACGCCGCGCATGGCGCGCATGTTGGCGGCGACCTCGTGCATCAGCCCGGCGCGGGTCAGGGCGTTGATTCGGTTCCATGCCTTCTGGGTCCGGTTGGCGACGGCAATGGCCTCGTCGACCTCGGCCATGGTGGTGTCGGGGATACGGCCGATGACGTCCTCGGTCGCCGGGTCGACGACGTCGAAGCCGGCGCTCGCCGTGCTGTCGCGGAATTCGCCGGCGATCGACAGCTTGCCGCTCAGCCGCTTGATCTCTTCCAGTGCAGTCATGCCTTGACCCTTTCGTTCCTGGGATCGTAGAGGGGCGCGAGAGAGGCAAGGGCCGGGAGCCGTTCGCCGGCGACCTCGATCTGGTAGCTGCCCGATTCGACGAATTGGGCATCGACGCCGTCCTCGTTGTTGACGTAGCCCATGCCGATGGCGCTGCCCACGGTGTGGCCGAACATGCCCGAGGTTATGTAGCCGACCAGTCGGCCGTCCCGCCAGATGGGCTCGTTGTGGTAGAGCAGGGGATCCGGGCTCTCCATGGCGAAGGTCACCAGACGCTTCTTGATGCCGTCCCTTTTCTGGGCGGCCAGCGCCTCCTCGCCGATGAAGCCGCCCGGCTTGCCGAAGGCCACCGCGAAGCCCAGCCCGGCCTCCAGCGGCGTGTCCTCGTCGCCGATGTCGTGGCCCCAGTGCTTGTAGCCCTTCTCGATGCGCAGCGAGTTCAGGGCGTGGTAGCCGACGTGCCTGAGGCCGAAGTCGCCGCCCGCGGCGATGATGGCGTCGAACACCGACAACGCGAACTCGGTCGGGATGTAGAGCTCCCAGCCCAGCTCGCCGACGTAGGTCAGCCGGGTCGCCCGGACCCGGGCGTAGGCGACGTCGATCTCCTGGGAGGTGGCGAACGGGAAGGCCTCGTTCGACAGCTCGGCGTCGGTCAGCCTCGACAGCAGGTCGCGCGACGCGGGCCCCATCACCCCCAGCATGGTCAGGCCCGAGGTGACGTCGGTCAGCGTCGCCTGGGCGCCGTCGGGGATGTGGCGCGAAAGCCAGTTGAAGTCCCGGGTCTGGCTGGCCGGGGCGCCGACGATCAGGTAACGGTCCTCGGCCAGCCGGGTCGCCGTCAGGTCGGCCTCGATGCCGCCCTGGTCGTTGAGCCACTGGGTGTAGACCACGCGACCCGGTTCCACCGCCACCTGGTTGGCGCACACCCTTGAGAGCACCTTTTCGGCGTCGCCGCCCTGGAGCAGGAACTTGGTGAACGAGGACTGGTCGAACAGGCCGACCGCTTCGCGGGTCGCCTTGTGTTCGGCGGCCGAATGGTCGAACCAGTTCTGGCGCCAGTAGGAGTATTCGTATTGCGGGGCCACGCCCTCGGGCGCGAACCAGTTGGGGCGCTCCCAGCCGACCGCCTCGCCCATGCAGGCGTTGGCCGCGATCAGGCGGTCGTGGAACGGCGAGGTGCGGGCCGGCCGGGCGCTCTCGAACTGGCGGAACGGCCAGTGGGTGGCGAACAGCAGGCCCAGGCCCTCCACCGTGCGGTCGTGGAGGTACCTGGCGTTGCCCTGGAAGTGCATCATGCGCCG
This sequence comes from uncultured Thalassospiraceae bacterium, assembly GCA_964632795.1. Taxonomy (GTDB): domain Bacteria; phylum Pseudomonadota; class Alphaproteobacteria; order Rhodospirillales; family 2-02-FULL-58-16; genus CAZWEZ01. The sequence continues at coordinate 10,270 of CAZWEZ010000053.1, forward strand.
GATGTCGACATCCCACAGGTCCATCGGCGCCTGCCCTTCGGCGATCCATTCCGACAGCGCCTTGCCGGCGCCGCCGGCCGACAGCAGGCCGATCGAGTTGAAGCCGCAGGCGTTGTAGAAGTTCTTCACTTCCGGCGCCTCGCCCAGCAGGTAGCGGTCGTCGGGGGTGAAGCTCTCGGGGCCGTTGAAGAACAACTGGATCCCGGCGTCGCGCAACGCCGGCAGGCGGGCCAGCGCGATCTCCATGATCGGCTGGAAGTGCTCCCAGTCGTCGGGCAACTGGTCGAAGGAGAAGTCCTCGGGAATGCCGTCCATGCCCCACGGCTTGGCCACCGGCTCGAAGGCGCCCAGCATCAGCTTGCCGGTCTCCTCCTTGTAGTAGGCGCAGCCGTGCAGGTCGCGCAGGATCGGCAGGTCGGGCGTCATGCCTTCCATGGGCTCGGTGACGATGTAGAAGTGTTCGGCGGCGTGCAGCGGCACGTTGACCCCGGCCATCCTGCCCACCTCGCGGCCCCACATGCCGCCGCAGTTGACCACCACCTCGCAGGCGATGTCGCCTTTCCCGGTGGACACGCCGGTGATGCGGCCGTCTTTGAGGTGGATGGCGGTGACCTTGGTGTCCTCGATGATTTTGGCGCCGCCCATCCGGGCCCCCTTGGCCAGCGCCTGGGTGATGTCGACGGGACTGCCCTTGGCATCCTTGGGCAGGTGCACGGCGCCGACCAGGTCGTCGACGTTGAGCATCGGCCACAGGTCCTGGACCTCCGACGGGGTGATGATGGTGGCCTCGACCCCGAAGCACCGGGCCATCGAGGCGGCCCGCTTGATCTCCTCGAAGCTCTCCTTGTTGTTGGCCACGGTCAGGCCGCCGCAGCGGGTGTAGCCGGTGGACTGGCCGGTCTCCTCTTCCAGGGTGGCGTAGAGCTGGTTGGTGTAGAGCGCGAGGCGGGTCATGTTGTGGGTGGCGCGGAGCTGGGTGACCAGCCCGGCGGCGTGCCAGGTGGTGCCGCACGTCAACTGCTTGCGCTCCAGCAGCACGACGTCGGTCCAGCCGACCTTGGTCAGGTGGTAGGCGACCGAACAGCCGATGACGCCGCCGCCGACGATGACGACCCGGGCCTGGGTTGGGAAGTCGCTTGCCATGATCCTGTTTTCGATCGCTTCGGGTTCAATAGGACGGCGGCGTCATCACCCAGATCACCACCGCCTCCGCGTCCCCGGGGTTGCGGTAGCGGTGGGGAACGGTGCTGGGAAAGGTGAAGCTGTCGCCTTCCCCGAGCAGGAAATGCCGGCCCCCGATCCACAGCTCCAACTGTCCGGAAATGACCACGCCGGCTTCCTCGCCACGGTGGGTGTAGGGTTCGTCGCCGCTGTCGGCGCCGGGCTCGAAGCGGCTCATCAGCAACTCCAGCTTGCCGTCCAGGTTGGGCGACAACAGCTCGTCGGTGATCCCCTTGCCGAAGTCGAGCTTGCGCCGCCTCTCGGCCCGCACGATGTAGTCGCGCTCTTCGGGGGGCGCCGGGTGGGGGTCGTCGAAGAACCAGCTGATGTTGACGCCCAGCGCCCGGCTGATGCTGTGGACCGCCTTGATCGTCGGGCTGGACAGGTTGCGCTCGATCTGGCTGAGGTTGCCGGTCGACAGCCCGGTCTTCTTCGACAGTTCGCCGAGGGTGACGTCCCGGGCCTTGCGCAGGCTGCGGATCTGCGAGCCGAGGAACCGCGACAGGTCGGCTTCGGCGCCGTCGTCGGGAACCTTCGACACCAGGTTCGCCGGCCTCAGCAGCCGTTGAACTTTCCCCATCCATGTGCCTCCCGGAGGGGAGGCTAATCGAGGTGCCGTGAAGATTTCAACAGAAATCTTCACAATTGTGAAAGAATATTATTTTCCTTCAGGGAAACGCGGCTCGGGACCCGAAACCGGCAAGGAATCCCCCGCCCCCGGAATAAGGCCCGCCGGCATCAGGTCAGTCCCATCGGCGGCGGCCGGCGGCGCAGCCCCGATAGCGCGTTGCCGGAAATGGCGGCGATCAGGATGGCGCCGCCCAGCAGCGTGTAGAGCCCCGCCGTCTCGCCGAGGAACAGCCACACCCAGAACGGCCCCAACACGACCTCGGTGGTCGACAGCAGGGCCAGTTCCGCCGCCGGCACCGAGTTCGAGCCCATGGTGTAGAGGGCCAGCCCGACGCCGATCTGGAAGACGCCCAGGCCCAGGGACAGCGCCAGGTCGCGTTCGGAAACGATGAACGACTGCCCGCCCGCCAGGCACATCGCGCCGGCGAAGATCACCGTGAAGACGCCGGCGAAGAAGACCGCCGGCATCATGTCCTGGCTCTTCTTCCATCTCAGGGCGATGGTGAACAAGGCGAAGCCGAGGGCGGCCACGACGGCGGCGACGTTGCCCGCCAGGTAGCCGAGGGAAATGCCTTCGCTGACCATCAGCGCGATCCCCACCGCGGCGCCCAGCATGGCGATCCAGGTCGCCCCGCGGACCGACTCGCCGAGGATCAGGCGGCCGAGAAGCGCCGTCAGGAAGGGCGCGGTGGCGAACAGGAACATGGCGTTGGCGACCGTCGTCGTCTGGATCGCGATGACGCCGCCGGAAAACGCGGCGACCAGGGCCAAACCGCCGAGGACCGCCGAGGTCCCCGCCCCGCGGAAGGCGGCCAGCGGCCTGCCGCCGCTTCTCGCCATGATGACGAGAAGCACGAACGGGGTCAGGGACAGCGAGCGGTAGAACAGGATCTGCCAGGCCGTGGCCGCCTCCATCAGCCGGATCGCCAAGCCCATCGAGGACCAGCAGACCCCGGCCGAGAGGACCATCACCAGGCCGCGATGATAGGCGGGATCGGCTTTCGATCCGGTGATGGCTTTCGTCATCCGACTTCCTCCGGCGCGCGTCCGGCGACATAATACCAAGGAGCATTGATGATGACCCATAGAGATCGCCTCGGCGTCCCGCCGGGTAGGAGGGAAGCCGCCGGCGATGCGGTGACATCGTCAAGGCTTTCCGACGCCCTCCGGCGGGTCGCCGAGGCGACCGGAACGGCGGCTTTCCAAGGCTTTCGGACAGCGTCGCGCGGCCCTTGTGATGGGCCGCCATCACGGCGGACCACGCTCCTCGCCGAAAGCCTTGGAAAGCCGTCTCTATGGGCCATCATCAATGCTCCTTGGTATTACACCTTCCCGGTAAAAAGGAAACCCTGCCTCGCCCCGGCGCTTGAACGGGCGGCCCCGGCGGGCCATGGTGGCGTCCCTGCCCGATCCCGAGCGAAGGAGCCCGCCCATGTCCGCCCCCGACGATCCGCCCGACGATCCGGTTATCGTCGAACGCCTCGATGGCGTGGTGACGGTGACCATGAACCGTCCCGATGCCCTCAACGCCCTCGATCCCGCCATGTCGGCGGCCCTGCGCGAGGTCTTCACCGGCCTCGCCGAGGACGACACGGCCCGCGCCGTGGTCCTGCGCGGCGCCGGGCGCGCCTTCGCCGCCGGGGGCAACGTCAAGGGGTTCCACGCCAACCTCCCCGATCCCCGGCCCTACGCCGGGGCCATGATCGACGACTTCCACCAGGCCATCCTGGCCATGCGCCGGCTGCCCAAGCCGATCGTGGCCAGCGTCCACGGCATCGCGGCGGGCGCCGGGATCAGCCTGGCCCTGGCCAGCGACCTCACCCTGGCCGCCGAGGACACCCGGTTCTTCCCCGCCTACGCCGGCATCGGCACCAGCCCCGACGGCTCCTCGACCTTCTTCCTGCCGCGCATCGTCGGCCGCCAGAAGGCCCTCGAGATGGCGCTGCTGGGCGAGCCCTTCGACGCCGCCGAGGCCCTCGCCCTGGGCCTGGTCAACCGGCTCTGTGCCGCCGAGGCGCTGGCCGCGGAGACCGCCGAGACGGCGCGGCGCCTGGCCGAGGGCCCGACCTTCGCCCATGCCCGTACCAAGGCCCTCATCGACCGTTCCTTCCACAGCTCGCTGGAGGACCAGTTGGCGAAGGAAAAGGAATTCTTCCTCGAGTGCGCCGGAAGCCGCGACTTCGCCGAGGGAGTCACCGCCTTCGTCGAAAAGCGCCCCCCCCGCTTCGAGGGCAACTGAGCAGCCGCAAAGCGGAATCAGCCGACTCGCCCGATCCATCCTTCGACACGCCGCTTCGCGGCTGCTCAGGATGAGGCGTCACTGAAACCCTCATCCTGAGCAGCGAGCGAAGCTCGCGTGTCGAAGGATGGCCACGGGTCGGTGGCTCTGGAGGCTGGGTCAATGGGGTGATTCGACCGCCGAGGACGCCAAGGTACGCGGAGGTACGCGAAGGTTCGTGAAGAAAACCAAAGCCCCTTCACCACTCTCTTGATGCCGTAATCTTTCTCCTCCGCGAACCTCGGCGCGCCTCCGCGTCCACGGCGGTCGATTCTTCGTTGAAAGCCATGCGGGCCGTGGCCTCAGGCGATGCCCTCGGCGACGAAGGGGTTGGTCCGCCGTTCGGTGGCGAAATCGGAGGTCGGGCCATGGCCGGGGATGAAGGCGACGTCGTCGCCCAGCGGCCACAGCACCTCGGTGATCGAACGAATCAGGGAGGCGTGGTCGCTGCCGGGGAAGTCGGTGCGGCCGATCGAGCCCTGGAACAGCACGTCGCCGACCAGCGCCAGCCGCTCGGCGGCGCAGAAGAACACCACGTGGCCCGGGGTGTGGCCGGGGCAATGCAGGACATCGAGGGTGAGGGCGCCGAAGCTCACCGTGTCGCCGTGGTCGAGCCACCGCCCCGGGGTGAACGAGCGTCCCGGTTGGAGGCCGAAGCGCAACGACTCCCCGGGGATGTCCTCTAGCAGGAAGCCGTCCGCCCGATGGGGCCCCTCGATGGGACAGGACAGCCGCTCGGCCAGCTCGGCGGCGCCCCCGGCGTGGTCGACGTGGCCGTGGGTCACCAGGACCTTCTCCACGGCGACCCCCTGTCCGCCGGCGGCCTCGACGATCCTGTCGACATCGCCCCCGGGATCGACGACCGCCCCCTTCATGGTCTCGGGACACCACAGCAGGGTGCAGTTCTGAACGAAAGAGGTAACCGGAATGATCGCTGCCTTCATGTCGTCGTCCCTCGTCATCGGGCCACGGGATGGAGCGATCCTACAACAAAGAAAAGGCTCCTCGAGGAATCAAATGGATTGGTTTCCGATAACGAAAGCTGTTCCGCTCAAAACACACCGCCGGCCTGCTCAAGGAGGCGGTAAATCTCGTCGGCTTCCTCCCACTCTTCATCGGTACCGCCCATAAATTCCAGGAAGAAGAGGTAGTCATCGGCGTTGAAGAGCGGCGTTCTCCCGTCGCCGTCCTTGATGTTCACGTTCGCCCCGTGGCTCAGCAGCAGCCGCACGGATTTAGGGTGGCCTCCCCAGGCCGCAGTGTTGAGGGGCGTCGAGATATAGGTGACGGTCTTGCCGGTATCATCGTCCACATAACTGCCCGTATAGGAACAGTTGACGCTCACCCCGGAGGAGATCAGCGCCGCCGTCTTGGCGCTGTCGCCATCGTGCGCCGCCTTGCTCAGGTCACTGCATTGGTCGTTCGCTTCCGCCGGGGAGCCGAGCGTGGCGCCGATCAACATCACTGCGAAAAAGACGGGCACTTTGCGCATCCGGGAATTCCTTATCCGTAATATTCTCTTCAATATTTGTTCGCCATGCCCGGCTTTGACAAGGAAGTTCCAACCTACCCCTACGAACGACACCACTTTTTAAGTAGATTCGATGTCGAGGGGTTGAGGCTCTACCTGTATGGAAGCCGGCTCAGTGGGAGGTTTCGAAGTCCTTCTGGATCGCCCGGATCTCATCCAGGACCGCTTCGGGGAGCGGTTGGGGGTGGTGGCTGGCGAGGATCTCGCGCAGGTCGTCGTCGATCCGCTGGAACAGGTCCTTGTCGGGCTTGGTCCCCATGCTCTCGGGGATGTTGGGGCCGAAGTAGCGCGGCGCCCAGCGTTCGCTCCGGCAGTGGTCGGCGGTGTGCCTTTGGGCCAGATAGTTGCCGCGCGGTCCCTCCCGGCGGCTCAGCTCCATGGCCAGCATCTCGTCGTCGATCCGGATCCCCTTCCACATCCGGCGCAGCAGGCCCGCCAGTTCGTTGCCGTAGAGCAGGGAATGCAGCGAATAGGTGATCCCGGCGTCCATCGAGCCCAGGTAATCGCAGTTGGCCGGCCGGCTGAAGAAGGTCTGCATCATGTTGGCCGAGGTCTGCCACGCCGAATCCTGGTTGAAGCGCCGCGCCCGGGCCGGACCGCCGATGCCGGTCAGCGAGGGAATGCCCAGGATCCGGCAGATCTGGCACATCGCCATGTCGGCCAGGGAGGCCTGGGAGAAGCCGCCGATGCCCCCGGTGGCCGGCTCCATGAACACGGTGTCCGAGCCGCCGATGCAGAAACAGCCCTCGCGAACCAGTTGGGACAGCACCGTCGACGCGAAGTCGGTGGCCAGGCTGTGGCTCAGACACCCGGCCATGGTGACCGGCGCCGAGGCGCCGCCGATGGTGACGGTCCCGGTAAACACCGGGATCCCGGCCTCGACGGCGGTGATGATCTGGTCGGTGTGGGTCTTGGCGTAGTACAGCGGCAGCGGGGTGACCTGGTGCATGAAGTAGGGTTTGTCGGCCAGCCGCTCGCGGCCGCCGCGGATGGCGGCGGCGATGTCGATGACCACCTCCAGCGAGGCGGCGTTCTCGCACAGGTACTCCAGCGGCTTGGTGGTGTTCTCGGCCATTGCCGAGAACTCGTCGATCTCGCCGTGGATATCGGAGCGTTCGACGTTCTTGCACGAGATGCACACGCCGTCGATGTCGGGCAGCGCGTCGGCCACCCGGGTGACGGTGGCCAGGTCCTGGCGGGTGCTGTCCCGGGACTCCCCGCTCTCGAGGTCGAAGATCTTGATGCAGGTCATCCCCGGGAAAAACCAGGTGTGGCGGTTGTCGAGGTCGATGAACCCGGCGCCGTTGCGGTCCCACAGCCTGACCCCCTTGGCCACCGTGTCGAGCGCCGAGCGGACCAGCTCCGGATCGAACTTGACCAGGCCGGCGGAAGAGACCTCGCAGCCGGCCTCCGAGAACAGGTCCATCACCCTGGGGTCGGGATCGAACCCCACCCCGACGTCGCGCATCAGCTCCAAACCGGCGTCGATGATGCGTTGCGCCTCGGCTTCGCTCAGGGGATCGTAGGGCCGCGTGGGGCCTTCGTGGAGGCCGACATCGCCCCCCGCTTCGTCGCCCACCCGATCCGCCGGCGGCTTCCTGCGTCGCATGGAACACCCTCCCCGGGTGTTGTGGCATCTCCCATCGCCAAGGACAAGGTCGACGGCTTTCCCGGGGCCGCCGTTAATTTTACATGACGGCCGACTAATTCCCTTGACATCTACATACCGTGGATGTCCTTATGGCGCCGCGCCGATTTGAGCATCAGCTTGCGGGCGCTATACAAATGCGGCTAAAGCGACGGCAGACACGATCCGCCCGGCTAAGGCCGCGGCGGGTTTTTTTTCGTCCGCTTGGGACGACAGAAACGTAAGGAACGGTCATGAACATCGACACGAGACACCCCGAGACCCTGGTGCTGCACGGGGGATTCCGCCATGACGACGCCACCAACGCCGTCGCCGTGCCCATCTACCAGACCACCTCGTACCAGTTCGAGAACACCCAGCACGCCGAGAACCTGTTCGCGCTCAAGGAGTTGGGCAACATCTACTCGCGGATCATGAACCCCACCTGCGACGCCCTGGAACAGCGTCTCGCCGGGCTCGAGGGGGGCGCCGGGGCGCTGGCCCTCAGTTCGGGCCAGGCGGCCTCGACGCTGGCCGTCCTCAACCTGTGCCAGGCCGGCGACAACTTCGTCAGTTCGACCGACCTCTACGGCGGGACCTGGAACCTGTTCGCCAACACCCTCGCTCCGCTCGGCATCGAGGTGCGTTTCGTCGATCCGTCCGACCCCGGGACCTTCGAGAGCGCCACCGATGAGCGGACGCGGTGCTACTACGCCGAGACCCTGCCCAATCCCAAGCTCAAAGTCTTCCCGATCCGCGAGGTGGCCGACATCGGCGACCGGTTGGGGGTCCCCCTGATCGTCGACAACACGGCGGCGCCGGTGATCTGCCGGCCGCTGGACCACGGGGCGACGGTGGTGGTGCACTCGACCACCAAGTACATCGGCGGCCACGGGACCTCGATCGGCGGCGTCATCATCGACGGCGGCGGCTTCGACTGGGAGAAGCACGCCGAGCGCTTCCCGACCCTCAACAAGCCCGATCCCAGCTACCACGGAGCGGTGTGGACCGAAGCGGCCAAGCCGCTGGGCCCCATCGCCTACATCCTGCGGGCGCGGGTCACGCTGCTGCGCGACCTGGGGACCTCGATGAGCCCGTTCAACGCCTTCCAGTTCATCCAGGGCCTGGAGACCCTGCCCCTGCGGATGCGCGCCCACTGCGCCAACGCGACCCGGGTCGCCGCCTACCTGGACGGCCACCCCAAGGTGACCACCACCATCTTCCCCGGCCTCCAGGAAGGCGAGGCGCGCCGGCGCGCCGAGACCTACCTCGACGGCGGCCACGGCGCCCTGGTCGGCTTCGAGCTCGAGGGCGGGCGCGAGGCCGGGCGCACCTTCATCGAAGCCCTGAAGATGTTCTACCACGTGGCCAACATCGGCGACGCCCGCAGCCTGGCCATCCATCCCGCCACCACCACCCACTCCCAACTCAGCGAGGACGAGCGCCTGGCCACCGGGACTACGGAGGGATACGTGCGGTTGTCGGTCGGCATCGAGCACATCGACGACATCCTCGCCGACCTGGATCAGGCGCTGGAGGCGGCCTGATCGGCGATCTTTTCTCTCACCGCTCGCCGCGCCCGGACCACCGTTCCCAGGCCAGCCGGGCCCGCACCCCGAGGTCGAGGAACGGCCGGGGCGGCAGCCGGTTGGGGACGCCGAGGCTCTCCATGTCGGCGATCAGCGGGTTGTCCCGGCCGGTCGCCAGGTCGGCGGCCAGCAGCCCGCCGATGGTCCCCTTGGTCACCCCTACCGCGTTCTGGCACACCGCCGCCAGGACGTTGGGGGCTACACGCCCGAAGCCGGGCGCCTCGTTCCCCGACAGGCACACGTAGCCGGCCCAGGTGTGGTCGAAGGTTACCTCGGGAAGCATCGGGAAGCGGCCGCGGAAGAAGCCCTCATGGTTCCGGCGGACGGCGGCCCTGTCGCCGTCGGGGCGGTCTTGGCCGGGTGCGTAGTCGAACACCTGGCGGATCAGGATCCGCCTGTCCTGGGTCAGGCGCAGGGTGACCCCGGCGATGGCGTTGGCCGGGGTCAGGCCCCAGTCGTCGTCGCCCCCCAGCGCTTCGCGTTCGCGGTCCTCCAGCGGCCGGGTCAGGCTGCCATAGAGGACGAAGGGCAGCAGCCGGCCGCGGAAAAAGCCGAAGCTCTCGGCGAAGCCGTTGGCGGCGAGAATCATCGCCGACGCCGCGACGGTGCCGTGGGGCGTGGTCGCGCGCACCCCGCCGCCATGGTCGAGCGCCGTCACCGGGGTGCGTTCGTACAGCTCGACCCCCTCGGGCAGGGTGTCGGCCAGTCCCCGGACCAGCGCCGCCGGGTTCATCAGCACGCCGCCGGGGGTATGGACGGCGGCGTGGTAGTACGGGGTGCCGATCTCCTCGGCCAACGCCGCGCCGTCGAGCCAGCGGTAGGGTTCTCCCAACGCCTCCAGTTCCTCGGCGAAGGGTTCGAGGATCTTCGCCTTGCCGGCCGGCGACGCCGCGGCGTGGTATTTCCCGCGGCGGCTCCACTGGCATTGGATGGCGCCCCGCCTGACCACGTCCTCTAGATGGTCGATGGCGGCCCGGTTCAGCCTGACTATGCGTTGCGGCCCCTCCAGTTCGTCGAACGAGCTCCTGACGTTGTGGGGGAGGTCGATGGCGAAACCCGAGTTGCGCCCGGAGGCCCCCTCGCCGGCCTCCAGGGCATCGAGCACGACGATCCTGTCGCCGGGCCGGTTCTCGGCCAGGCGGCGGGCGGCGGCCAGCCCGGCGTAACCGGCGCCGACCACCAGCCAATCGGCCTCGATGTCGCGCTCCAACGGCGGCCGGGGCCGGCGCGGCGGCAGGATCCGGTTCCAGCCGTTGTCGTCGTCGGCCCGGGGTAGGGTATCTATGGTGGCCATGGTGGAGGCCATGATAGCGGGATATCTCATGTTGCGTCCACGCGGCGGGGCATTTACCACTAACTGGTCCCTGCTTGAAGAGTAGAGAGAGACCGATGGACACCGACAGTGAGGCCTTCGCGCTCGATTGGGTCCCGCGGATCCGTTTCGGGGCGGGGCGGGCCCGGGAGATCGCCGTCGAGGCGGCCGCCGTCGGCGACCCCGGCAAGCCGGTGGTCGTGATCGCCGATCCGGGAGTGGTCGAGCTGGGCCTCGCCGAACCGGTGGTCGCGGCGCTGGGCGACGGCGGCGCCGAGGTGGCGGTGTTCTCCGACATCGCCGGCGAACCCAAGCACACCCACCTCGAGGCGGCGACCGCCTTCGTGTGCGCCCACGACGCCGGCCTGGTGGTCTGCCTGGGCGGCGGCTCGGTAATGGACGTCGGCAAGGTGGCGGCCACCGTCGCCAGGACCGGGGACGGTCCGCTGGCCTTCGCCATGGACGGCCTTGCGTTGCCCAGGACCTCGGTTCCCAAGATCTGCATCCCGACCACCGCCGGCACCGGCTCGGAGCTGTCCTCGACCAACATCTTCTCCAACGCGGCGGGCAAGAAGGCCTGGGTGTGGGGCCCCGAGACCAAGCCCGAGACGGTGATCCTGGATCCGCTACTGACGGTCACCCTGCCCCCCCACCTGACCGCGTGGACGGGGCTCGACGCCTTCGTCCACGCGCTCGAGTCGTGCACCAACATCCGCCGTCACCCCGCCAACGACCTCTACGCCCACCGGGCGCTGTCGCTGGTCGCCGGGGCGCTGGAGACGGCGGTCGGGGAACCGGCCGACATTACCGCCCGGGGCCGGATGCTGCTCGGTTCGGCCTATGCCGGCATCGCCATCGACAACTGCGGCTGCGCCATGGCCCACAACATCTCCCATGCCCTGGCCGCCCTGGCCCCGGTGCACCACGGCCTGGCCACCGGGCTCGCGCTTGAGGCGATCCTCCCCTGGCAGGTGGCAGCGGACGACGGGGCCTTCGCCGCGGCGGCCGCGGCCTGCGGCCTGGAGCGCGACGGCGAAGCCCTGGTCCACTGGTACGGCGACCTGCTGGGACGGTGCGGGGTCGAGCGCCGGCTGCCGGAGGCCTTTCGGAATCTCGGCGCCGCCGATCTGGCGGCCGAGATGCGAATCCCAGAAACCCGGCCGATGCGCGAATCCTCGGTGCGTGATGTGGGCGAGGACGACATCGAGCGCTTCGCCGCCGCGATGATGGCGTTGGCCTGAGGGAGGGGAGCGGGAGCGATGAAAATCACCGACGCCAGGACCTTCGTGGTGGCCAACCCGCCGCCCCATTTCGGAGGGCCGTACTGGATCTTCGTCAAGCTGACGACCGACAACGCGATCGAGGGCATCGGCGAGGTCTATTCGGTGCCCTTCCACCCCTCGGTCGTCGAACGGATGGTCGCCGACGTCTGCCAACGCCACGTCATCGGCGGCGATCCGTTCAGGATCGAGCGGCTGTGGCGAAACGTTTACGGCAGCGGCTACACCCTGCGCCCCGACACCTCGCTGATGGGCGTGCTGAGCGCCGTCGAGATGGCGTGCTGGGACATCGTCGGCAAGGAACTGGACAAGCCGGTTCATGCGCTGCTGGGCGGCCGGGTCCACGACAGGCTGCGCTCCTACACCTACCTCTACCCCGAGGACGCGGACCCTTCCGACGTCTATAGCGACCCCGAGATGGCCGCCCGGCGGGCCGCCGAGTACGTCGCCTTGGGCTTCACCGCCGTCAAGTTCGATCCCCTCGGGCCCTATTCGGCCTTCGACCCCCGGCACCTGTCCCTGGAGGCGCTGGACCGGGCGGAGGCTTTCATCAAGGCCATCCGCGAGGCGGTCGGCGGGGCCTGCGACCTGCTGTTCGGGAGCCACGGCCAGATGACCCCGGCCGCCGCCATCCGCCTGGCGCGACGGCTGGAGCCCTACGACCCGCTGTGGTTCGAGGAGCCGGTGCCCCCGGAGAACGTCGCCGAGATGGCCCGGGTCGCCGCCCACACCTCGATCCCCATCGCCACCGGCGAGCGGCTGGCCACCAAGTACGAGTTCGCCCGCCTGCTGGAGGCCCGGGCGGCCTCCATCCTGCAGATGGCGCTGGGCCGGGTCGGCGGCATCCTCGAGGCCAAGAAGATCGCCGGCATGGCCGAAGCCCACTACGCCCAGATCGCCCCCCACCTGTACTGCGGCCCCGTCGAGGGCGCCGCCAACATCCAGATCGCCGCCTGCAGCCCCAATTTCCTGATCCTCGAAGGGATCAAGACCTGGGGCGGCTTCCACGCCGAGATCCTCAAGCGGCCGATCGTCTGGGAGGACGGCTACGTCATCCCCCCGAGCGGCCCCGGGCTGGGGGTTGAACTCGACGAGGAGGTGGCGGCCCGCCACCCCTACACCGGCGACGCGCTGCACCTCGAGATGCTGGACCGGCCGCTCTAGGGCGTATCAGGATTGAATGGAATCATTTAATCCTGATACGCTCTGATTGCGGCGAAAGCCGCAATCCGCCGCGTTAGCGGGCGTAAGCCTGCGTGGCGTTTGAACGCGGATTGATCGCGTGAGCGCGATCAATCCTGAAATGCTCTAGGGCGTGGACTCATAAATCGACGGTCTGCTTATTGTCCGGGCGAGATCACACGATCCATTTGATTACAACGAGCTTTACCCGCTTCTTAAGAAGGTGCGGACGGTTGGGGACGGTTCAATATCTCCCCAAGTCGATCTCCCCATCGGCCAGGACCTCCGGCGACCCACCATCGGCGGGCATCCGCACGGCCTTGACCACGGCGGCATATTTGTTCCCCCTTCCGCCCGAACAGGGTGGAAGGTAGCCGGGCGAGCTCCAGGCGCCCGTGGCCCTGTTCTTCTTGACCAGCCACGTGCCTTCGGGAAGGTCGCTGGTGCCCCCGGGAACCGGCTCGAGGACGGCTTCCTTCAGCCCCGGGTCGATCCTGAAGCCGACCTTGCCGTGCCCGCCGTCGTAGCTGAGCTTCCGGTAGGACTTGTCGTTGAACTCGACGATGATCGCGTTGGCCCCCTCGGGGATGCCGGAAACCTTGATCGGCGGCGTGGCGCCGTCGCCGCCAAACTTCCTGCAGTGCTGGTTTGGGGGGATCTTCCGCCCGTCCCAGGCGGGGTCGGCGAACGACAGGATCAGATCTCCCGCGACGGCGATGCCGGGAGCGTAAACACCGGCCGTCGCAATCGCGAGCAGCCCCAGCGTTCCAAGGCGGATCAATTGCGGTTTCATCATTGCCTCCCACGTTGCCGTTATCAGCGGCGGTTCAGGGCCACAATTGAGCACGGCCGCTTTCCTACAGCAAGCCGACGTTCAGCCCGAAGGTCTGCTTGCCACCGAATTTCGTCAGCTTCCTGGTGATGAACGGACCTCGCGGTGGTGGGGCGGTGACAGCCGCAGTTGATCCGAAGCGGACGTTCGTAGAAGGCATTGGCTCAGTTAATTATAGCCTTTGTCCCGCCGCCATTCCCACGGCTTCCTACTCCATTGGCTGTCCGCAGCAGGCCTTGAGTGCAAACGGAGCGTCAGCTGCCGAATGATTGCGGTTTCGGTCATGCGGCTGAATAAAGTTGGCCGTCAATGAGATATAGAGAGCAAAAATGCATACAGCCTCTATATCGACCAATCTAGAGCTTCAGCCGCAAACTCACCTGTATCTTCAGCCGAAAACATACCGTCCTCATCCATTGAAAATCGAATGCTCTTTTCCTTCCCCTTCTTCAATATAAGCCTGATGCGTTCTTCCTCAGCATGGAGAATGTAATGAATAACCCAAAATGGGTCAAAATCTGGGGTGGGCATCCTAAGATCATTGTCCGCAACACCAAACATATAAGGGACAACGAACTGAGTAAGTGTTGGATCATTTTTTTCATAATGTATTCGGCTAATTATAAGTTCTTTGTTCTCTGTATATTGATTTGTCAAAATTGGGCCGATGAGTTTTAACCCATCCTTCCCATCTACTTGCCAGAACGCGGATGCGGACGGAAGTTTTTCAAAGCGTTGCTCAATAGGATTTGGGGCCAACAGTTCAAACCCACCGCCATAGTGAAAATTGTGGTTTTCATCACTTACAATTTCGCCGTAAAACGCCATGGCTGAACGACTTATAAACATGGCTACACAACTCTCAAATTCGTTGATGGAGCCTGTTTGGCCCTTGATATCGAAACTAATCGTCTCAAAGAAATGAAAAGTGCCGCTCCCAGCGTATTTTACCTTGTGGTCCGGAGCATCAAAGATCGTTTCGCCTGTTAGGTAATCCTGCACTATGATCTGATTTGGCAATCCATTACCATTGATTTTCATTGCATAGAAAATGAAACTGACGGATTTTTTCTCGTCATCCAATAATCCCATTTCATCAATTATCGATAATATTTTCTCTCCGGAATACGGTTCGAGCAATTTGTTCTGAAGCTCGTTTAGGATACTACGAGCAATTATAAAAGGGGCTGTCCTAGCTAAGCGACTTGCTTAGGCTAGGATGGCATGATGTACGAG
>CAZWEZ010000054.1:0-24618 GCA_964632795.1 uncultured Thalassospiraceae bacterium
GTCAGCCCTTGTCGCGGCGCCGCGCGATCACGGCCCGGCCCAGCTCCTCCAGGGCGGCGCGAAGCTGGTCGTCCTCGACCTCGATCAGGTGTTCGGCCAGGCCCTTCTCCTCGTCCGTCGTCAGGGGCCGGGGCGGTGGCGGCGTTGGCGCGCGTTCGGGGATCGGCCCCTGGAGAATCCGCAGGCGGGCGACCGCGCGGTAGCCGAAATAGGCGTTGATGCGCTCGATCAGCAGCGGCTCCAGGTGCTGGAGCTCGGTGGCCAGGCCGCCGCCGGCGACGCGCAGGTGCAGGGTCCCGGCGTCATGGCTTCCCGGGCGGTGGGCGATCCGTTGGGGCGAACTGTGGGCCGCCAGGTGGGCGCCGGCGATGGCCGCCCAGTCGTTGACGATGGCCCCTTCGGCGAAGCCCCGGCCACCCAGGATCGGCTGGGTGATCCTGGCCACCGGCTCGGCCAGCGCCCTGGGTCCGCGTCCCCGCCGCTTGTTTCCCTGGCCCGTCGTCGTCATCCGATCATGGTATGGCCTCCGCCGCCGCCGGACAACAGCCCCGTCACGGCGGCCCCATCCCCGGACCTCGCGTCCGGGCGATGAGCGACGAATCAATTGGAATTACAGAGGTTACGGGATGGGGTGCTGAAATCAGGTCAATCGGGCCTTATACCAAGGGGCACTGATAATGACCCAACTCGGAAGCAGACCGAAAGGATCGAACCGGAATTCGCAATCAAATGGACTCCAGGCAATATCCGTAAAGACTGAATATGTCACCCAGAACTTCGGAAATTTCCGGGCTCAGGTCATCCGGAACCCGGGATTCCACGCGCGGTATTTCCGAAAGGCGTTTCTTGCTGGAATTGATCGAGTTGACGAGCGTGATGGTTTCGATCATCACCCTCACTTCTTTTCTCATGTTCTCGGGTATCTCATTCCTGATCAAACCTTTAATGTGATCAATATAAACTTGTTCGGCTTTTACTTCACTCTCGGCTCTTACCGATGCTATGGGCAGGCGATCCGCCTTGAATGCCGCTATGGTACCCAAGATTATAGGATTGTCACCCTCGCGGATTTCAAGGGTATTTATTTCTGTCCCATTCTGATGAATAGAAATTTTTCCACTTAAAACTTTCCAAAGAAAATATGCCGGAGCACTGTCTTCAGAACTCGGCTCTACAATTAACCACTGACCGGGTGGAAATGTTTCTATATTCATGTCGACCTTTCCTCAAACATCAGGATTCACTAATTCAAATCCGACTATTCATGGGGGCGGGTGTTTCGCAGGCCCCCCCCGCACCGGCTCTCTCGATGCCAAGCGCAGTTTACCCGACATTTCCTGTAACGCCGGGTGTGGCTGGTGTTGGTTCCGCAGCACGATTCGTGCCAGTGGAAATAACCCTGTTATTCGGGTTGAATGCGGGACAGGGTGGGGGTGGATTCCGAGATTTCGGAATCTCCGTGGGGCTGCGTTCCGGCGTTTCGGAAACCGGTTGGGGAAGAGTCCCCGGGGTCGGGCTGGCGGTGGTCCCTGCCTTTGTCACCGCGGCGGGGTGACGGACCGCTCCTCGATGCGGGCGCGGCCGGCGAGGACGCGAAGCGCGCCCCAGGCGGCGCCCGCGGCGATGACCGTCGAGAAGTAGACGTTGAGGGCCACGGCAAGGGGCAGGAACGACGGGCGGCGGGAGGCGACGAAGGCGAAGAAGCCGCCGTAGCCGGCGAGGTAGAGGGCAAGCAGGCCCAGCGGCACGAGGACCGCCGCCGGGTGGATCGACACCAAGGGCACGGTGGCCAGGGCGGCGGGTGCCGCCACCGTCGCCAGGCCGGTCCTGCCCGACGCCGGGCCGGCCTCGAAGCGGCGCCGGCGCATGAACATCTCCATCCACAGCGCGACCCGGGAGAAGTAGCCCCGGCTCATCGCCCCCAGCCCCGGGAAGGCGTGGCGCACGGCGATCGCCGGGTCGAGCACCATCCGGTGGTCGCCTTCGAGGCGGTGGCCGAACTCCTCGTTCTCGTAGTCCATGCCCCAGGCCAGGTCCTCGTCGTAGCCCCCCGAGGCGTCGAAGGTCTCGGCCCGCATGCCCCCCACGGCGCCGTTGAAGACCTCGTACTCGAAGACCCCCTGGCGCGAAAACATGTGGTAGTTGAGCATCGCCTTGTAGCGCGGGCCGGGGCCGTCGTTGAGCGGCTCCCAGTGGTAGAGGCCCGACACCGTGTCCGCCTCGGCGATCCGGCGGACGAAGTTGTCCAGGGCGTCGGGCTCCATGGCGGTGTCGCTGTCGAGGAAGAAGTAGTAGCGCCCGGTGGCCGCCCGCGCCCCGTGGTTGCGGGCCCGCGACGGCCCGCCGTTGCGCTCCAGGCGCTCCAGGCGGACGATCCCGGGATGTTCGGCGCCCAACGCCTCGACGATGTCCGGCGTTTCGTCGCTCGAGGCGTCGTCGACCACCACCACCTCCAGCGGCCGGTAGCCGGTGTCGATGACGCTTTGCACGCAGGCGCCGATGGTGGCCCGCGAATTGTAGGACGGGATGACGACGCTGATCTTGTCCATGGTATCAGTCCCGGCCGATGTTGCCGAGCGCCGCCTTGAGAAGCCCGGGGTAGGAGCGGAAGTTCCATACCACGTTGGCGGCCAGCGCGCATTCGAACGAGCACTTGCACTTGGTGTCGACGATCCAGTGGCGCAGCTCGCGGTTCTCCTCGCGGGCCAGTAGGACGTTGATGTCGTAATCGGCGTCGCGGACGTTGCCCATCGGCCGGTCCAGGATCTCGCACGGGTAGACCTCGCCGGTCTCGCCCAGGATGACCAGCTTGCGCCCGGCGACGCACGGGCTCACGAACTCATCGTCAAACACGGTGCGGATCAGGGCCTGGCGCGAGGCGTCGCGGACCCCGCGCCATAGCGGATAGAGGAAGCGGCGCTCCTTCTTGCGCCGCAGCCCCTCGAGGAAG
This sequence comes from uncultured Thalassospiraceae bacterium, assembly GCA_964632795.1. GTDB lineage: Bacteria > Pseudomonadota > Alphaproteobacteria > Rhodospirillales > 2-02-FULL-58-16 > CAZWEZ01. The sequence goes on from CAZWEZ010000054.1 coordinate 2,951, forward strand.
GCGTTGATCCTCATGTAGGCGTCTTGGGACACCTTGAGCAGGGCCGGATCGCGGACCTCGCCGCGGGCGTAGGTCACCGACAGGTTGTCGAAGTCGAAATCCCGCGACAGGGTCTCCAGGGTGGCCAGCAGGGTGCCCTCGGTCCTCGCCGTGTACACCGAGTTGGCATCGACGACCAGGTTGGCGAAGCGCCGGCGCAGGGGGGCCAGCGCCCGGAAGCTGTCCTCGATCTTGGCGTAGGAGCCGGGCATGGCGCGGATCTCGTCGTGGGCCTCGCCGATCGCCTCGATCGAGAAGACGATCCGGAAGTAGGTCTCCGGGAACGCCGGCAGCACGCTCTCCAGGTAACGGACCATGACCTCGGTCAGCGAGGCGTTGGTCGGCACCGTCAGGTAGCGGACATGGGCGTCCTCGGCGAAGGCGGCGGTGATCCCGGCCAGGTCCTTGCGCAGGAACGGCTCGCCGCCGGTCAGCGAGAGCTGGAGCAGCGGCCCGATCCTGCGCGCCACCCGGCGCAGCTCGTCCAGCGTCAGCTCGTCGGGTTTGGCGCCCTTGTCGATTTCGGCGATGTAGAAGCAGAACGGGCAGCGGAAGTTGCACCTGTTGGTGACGTACAGGATCAGGTAGCCGACCTGGCGGGGGTCCAGGTAGCTCTTCAGCGCTTCGCGGGCACGTGAAAGGGACTGTCGCAAGGATCCGTCCGTCCTCGGGGTGGCTGGCATCATATCCGCCCGCCCCGGCATGTCCAACTTCATATCATGTGGGAACTCCCGAAGTCCGAAACCGGTTGTGCCGACGGCGCAAGGTGAATATATGCTGTCCACAGGCCGCCACCCGAGTCCTGGAACCGCCGGCGCCTCCGGCCGAGGAACCCGCCTTTCATGTTCTGCCTGATCAGGCCTCCCGCCGTCGAATCGTTCCGCTTCTCGACCGCCTCGATCACCCTGCCCCTCGGCCTCGCCTACATCGCCGCGGCGCTGGAGGAGGCCGGACACCGGGTCGGGGTCGTCGACGCGGTGGCCGAGGCGCCGCTGACCAAGCGGCGCTACCACGGCCGGGCCTACCTGGTCGGGCTGTCGCTGGAGGACATCGTGGCCCGCATCCCGGGCCCGGCGACGGCAGTCGGCATCACCGCCATCTTCACCCACGAGTGGCCGGCGATCGTGCGCATCATCGAGCTGATCAAGCGGGCGCGGCCCGGGCTGACGGTGGTCGTCGGCGGCGAGCACGTCACCTCGATGCCCGAGTTCAGCCTCGCCACCTCCAAGGCCGACGCCCTGGTCCTGGGCGAGGGCGAGGAGACGGTGGTCGCCTTCGCCGAGGCCCTGGAGAAGGGACGACCGTTGGCCGAGGTGGACGGCTTGGCCTACCGCGACGCCGGGCTCATCAAGGTCAACCGCCGCCGCCGCCGGCGCCAAGACGTCGACGCCATCGCGCCGCCGGCCTGGCGCCTGTTCGACGTCGCCACCTACAACCGCCACGGCTACGTCGAGGGGTTGAGCGTCGACGCCCCGACCATGACCCTGATCGCTACCCGGGGTTGCCCCTACCAGTGCACCTACTGCTCGGCGCCCAACATGTGGACGCCCCGCTGGATTCCCCGCGACCCGCTGAAGGTGGTCGATGAGATCGAGGGCTACATGGAGACCTACAGGGCGCGGAACTTCCTGTTCCAGGACCTGACCGCGATCATCTCCAAGGAGTGGATCGTCGCCTTCTGCAACGAGCTGCTGAAACGCAAGCTGGACATCAGTTGGCAGCTGCCCTCGGGGACCCGCTCCGAGGCCATCGATTTCGAGGTCGCCGACCTGCTCAAGCGCTCGGGGATGCTGACCACCTCGTACGCCCCCGAATCGGGCTCGGAACGGACCCGGACCCTGATCAAGAAGAAGATGAAGACCAAGAGCCTGATGGACAGCATCGCGGCGGCGATGAAGGCCGAGCTCTACGTCATGCTTTATATCGTCATCGGCTTCCCCCACGACAGCGAGAAGGAGCTGGCCGAGAACCTGCCGTTCCTCAGGCGCTGCGCCGAGATGGGGGTGCCCGACATGGTCATCGGCTACTTCATGGCCCTGCCCGGGACCCAGCTCTTCCACAGCCTGTACGACGCCGGCAAGTTGTGCCTGGACGCCGCCTACTTCAACCACATCCAGCAGGGGCTGGCCCTGTGGCCGGCGATCAGCCACAACGACGCCCTGAACCGCTGGCGACTGACCAAGTGGAAGTTCCGCCTCTACCTGGCCTTCTACGGCTCCAAGCGCCGCAAAGGGGCCAGGGTGGGGCTGGCCGCCACCGCCTGGAAGGCGCTGCGGGGGCTGTTCTCCCCGGAGCACGACTCGCGCCTCCAGACCGCTTTCCTAAACGGCCTGGCCAGCGCCCGGGATAGCTTCATGGTCCGTTTCGCGCCGCGCTGGATGCCGCTCGAGGAGGAACGGGCCATGTTCGCCGGCTGGGACGCCGTCTACCGCGACATCCGCCGCCAGGTTATCGACCAGGGCATCTTCGAGACGGCGCCCGCCGACACCACCGAGATCCACCGCACCAACGTCATCGGCCTCCTCCGCCAGGACCACCAGACGGCGCGGGCGCTCCGGGATCCGGCGGCGGCCGCCACCTGAGCGCCGCGCCTTTCGGCCTTGCAACCGGCGGCGATTTCGCTGACGTAGAAGCAGAACGGGCAGCGGAAGTTGCACCTGTTGGTGACGTACAGGATCAGGTAGCCGATCTGGCGGGGGTCCAGGCATTTCCCCGGCCCCCGCCCGACCGCCTCCGGTCGCCTACTTCGACCTGTGGTCGTGCAGGGACGGATGGACCCTTGCGCGGCCGCGGAGCGGCGCGCGGAAATCATGAAAGTCGGGACTAGGCCGAGACCGCTTCGGCTTCGCTCTTGGCGTCGGCGTTTTCTTCGGCTTCGGCCTTTTCGGGCTGGGGCACAGCCGGCTGTGGCCCCTCGGCCAGGCTGGAGACGGTGGTCGCCACCGGTTCCGGCTTGAGCGGCGGACGCCCGCGGTCGCTGCCCCCGTCACCGGCCGGGCGGTCGCCGTGGGCGACCCGATAGTAATGTTCGGCGAACTGGAGGTAGGTCTCGGCGGTGATGCGGTCGCCCGCGGTGCCGGCGTCGCGGGCCAGCGCCAGGTACTTGTCGAGCACTTGCTGGGCGGTGCCCCGGACCTTGGTATCGGCACCGCTGCTTTCGAAGTTCTGGGTTCTCGACTGCTGGAAACGCTTGCCGTTTCCACGGGGTCGCCCCCGTCTGGTATTGGGTGGATGTTTCATGGCGTCTTTTGTTGGTTGGCTGCGAAAATGCCCCTTCGCTTACGCAACTTGCGCGGCTGCGGCCCGGCCAATGTTCGTAGGCGTTCCGGCATCAGCATGCGAAGGATGGTGATCTACGGCACCCGCGGGCGCCGAGCCCCTTGGCTCTATAGAACAAAGGTAGTCGGGAAGCGGTCTCATTCCAACCCCTTTTTTTACGAATTCCCCCGACGGCCCTCGCCGGCGGCCACGACGCACCGTTCGATTCCGGCGAGATCGCGTTTGATATCAACGACATGCAGGCGATTCCGGGCGAGGATTTCGGTCACCAGAGAGGCCTGTCCGAAGCCGATCTCGAGGACCACCGTACCCCCGGGGGCGGTCAATCCGGCCATTTGCGGGGCCATGGCGCGGTAAGATTCGAGGCCGTCGGGACCCCCGTCGAGGGCCAGCCGCGGCTCGTAGGCCGCCACTTCGGGCATCAGGCCGGCGATCTCGCCGGTGGCGATATAGGGTGGGTTGGCGACGATCAGCTCGAAGCGGCCGCCGAGGGCGCGGCCCCAGTCGCCGGCCGCGAACCGGGCCCGCTCCTCCAGTCCCAGGGCCCGGGCGTTGGCGGCGGCCACCGAGACGGCCCCCGGGTCGAGGTCGATGCCGAGCCCCCACGCCCCGGGCAGCTCGCCGAGCAGCGACAGCAGCAGGCAGCCGCTGCCGGTGCCCAGGTCGAGGACCGACAACGGCCCATCGCGCCGGGGGACGCGTTCCAGCGCCGCCTCGACGACGGTCTCCGTTTCGGGCCGGGGGACCAGGGTGTCGGCGTTGATCCGGAAGGCGTGGCGCCAGAACTCGCGACGGCCCAGGATGCGGGCCAGCGGCTCGCGCTGGAGGCGGCGCTCGACCAGCGCCGCCAGCCGCGATTGCGTTGCGGCGCCCAGTTGGCGTTCGGGATGGCCGAGGACCGTGGCCGTCCCGCCCTCGATCAGGCTGCCGACCAGCAGCCGGGCGTCCAGCGCGGCGCCCTCGATGCCGGCCACGGCCAACCGGCCGGCCGCCGCGCGGCGGGCCTCGCCGAGGGTGGTCATGTCATTTCGACCAGGCGGTCGGCCTGGTCCTCGGCATTCAGCGCCTCGATGATCTCGTCGAGGTCGCCGTCCATGGCCTGGGCCAGCTTGTGCAGGGTCAGGCCGATGCGGTGGTCGGTGATCCGCCCCTGGGGGAAGTTGTAGGTGCGGATGCGTTCCGAGCGGTCGCCCGAGCCGACCTGGATGCGCCGCGTGGCGGCCCGCTCGGCGTCCTGCTGGGCGCGCTGGTGCTCATAAAGCCGGGCCCGCAGGACCCGCATCGCCTTGGCCCGGTTCTTGTGCTGGGACTTCTCGTCCTGCTGGGAGACGACGATGCCGCTCGGCAGGTGGGTGATGCGGACCGCGCTGTCGGTGGTGTTGACCGACTGGCCGCCGGGGCCGCTGGCCCGGAAGACGTCGATCCTGAGGTCCTTGTCGTCGATCTTGACGTCGACCTCCTCGGCCTCGGGCATCACCGCCACGGTGGCCGCCGAGGTGTGGATGCGCCCCGACGATTCGGTGACCGGCACCCGTTGCACCCGATGGACGCCGGATTCGAACTTGAGGCGGGCGAACACGCCCCGCCCGGAGACCGAGGCGATGGCCTCCTTGAAGCCGCCGATGCCGATCTCGCTGATGCTCAACGGCTCGAATTTCCAGCCCCGGTTCTCGGCGTAGCGCTGGTACATGCGGAACAGGTCGGCGGCGAACAGGGCCGCCTCGTCGCCCCCGGTGCCGGCCCTGACCTCGAGGATGGCGTTGCGCTGGTCGGCCTCGTCGGGGGGCAGCAGCAGGACCCGGATCCGTTGTTCCAGCTCGGGGATGCGCGCCTTCAGTTCCTGGTGCTCCTCCTCGGCCAGGGCCCGCATCTCGGCGTCGCCATCGGCGTCGGCCACCAACCCGGCGAGGTCGTCCAGCTCGGCGCGCGCCTGGCTGAGCGCGGTGATGGCCTCGACCACCGGGGTCAGGTCGGCGTATTCCTTGGCCAGGCGGGCGAACTCCGGGGACCCCGCGACCCCGGGGCCGGCCATGGTTGCGGCGAGTTCGCCGTAACGCGCGATCACCCGTTCCAGCTTGTCGTCCAGGCTCATCGGCCTTCCCCTCCGTCTTTGCCGTCGTCTTTCCCGGCGCCGCCGAGGCCGAACAGCCGCCTCAGCAGCCGCTCGGCGGCCTCCAGGCCCTCGCCGTCCCCGGCGCCCCCGGAGGCGTACTCGCGCAACGCCCGCGACGGGCCGTGGAGCAGCCGCCCGACCACCAGCCGGGTCGCCTTGTCGGCATCGCCGCCGGCCTCGTCCAGGGCCCCCTGGCGGACCGCCTCGAAGTGGCCACGCAACAGGGTCAGCGCCGGCACCGCGGCCCGCTCGGCGCGCCCGCGCAGGAACCCGGCGACTTCCTCCTCGACGATCCGCCAGGCCGCCGCCGACTCCTCCTCGCGGATGGCGCGGCCTTCCATGGCGATCCGCTCGAGGTCATTGAGATCGTAAAGGAAGGCCTCGTCAATACGCATGACCGCCGGTTCGACGTCGCCGGGCACCGAGGTGTCGATCAGGAACACCGGCTTGCGCCGCCGCCGGCGCAGCGCCGCCTCGATCATGTCGGCGCTCAGCACGTGGCGGCGGCTGCCCAGCGAGGTAATGACGATGTCGGCCTCGGCCAACCGCCCGCCCAGGGTCTCGAAGGAGGCCACGTGGCAGCCCAGGTCGCGGGCCATGTCTTCGGCCCGGGGCTCCGTCGGGTGGGCCACCGTCAGGCCGCCGAGACCGGCGGCGAGCAGGTCCGAGGCGACCAGGCGTCCCATGTCGCCGACCCCGATCAGCATCCCGGCGCACCGCGACAGGTCGCCGTGGAGGTCGCGGGCGGCCTGGACCGCGGCCGCCGACATCGACACCGGCCGCTGGCCGATGGTGGTTTCGCTGCGCACCCGCTTGGCGGCGCCGTAGGCGGCCTGGAGCACCGTCTCCAGTTGGGAGCCGACCATCCCGGCGTCGCGGGCCAGCCGGTGGCCGGCCTTGACCTGGCCCAGGACCTGGGGCTCGCCGATCATCAGGCTGTCCAGCGAGGCGGCGACCGCGAAGATGTGGCGCAGCGCCGTCTCGCCGTTCAGGACGTAGGTCTGCCCGGCCAGCTCGCCGGGGTCGATGGCGGCGTGGCCGGCCATTGCGGCGGCGATCAGCGGGGCTACGTCGGCGCCCTCGCCGGCGATCGCCTGGACCTCGACGCGGTCGCAGGTGGACAGCATCACGGCCTGGCCGACGCCGGCCCGGCGCAGGCCCTCGAGGAAGGCCGGGATCTGCGAATCCTCGACGAACAGGCGGTCGCGCAGGGACAGCGAGCTGGAGCGGTGGTTGGCGCCGACCACCAGCGCCCGGGCCGTGGAATCGGAACGGTTGGCCATCGCCGGCTACCGGTAGCGGGAGAGGTGGTTTTCCAGGGACGCCAGCTCCACCTCGGTCTGTTCACCCGTTTCCATGTCCCTGACCGTCGCCACCTGGCGCGACAGTTCGTCCTCGCCGAGCAGCACCGCGGCTCGCGCCTTGAGCTTGTTGGCCCGCTTGAGGCGCTTGGTCAGGTTGCCGGAATAGCCGAGATCGACGGTGAACCCGGCCCGGCGCAGCCGGTGGGCGAGGGCCAGGGCCGGCTCGGAAGCTTCGGTTCCGACCGGGATCACGGCCAGCGGGCGAGGCGGCTCGGGGGGCGCGCCGACCAGCATCGCCAGCCGTTCGACACCCGCCGCCCAGCCGATCCCCGGGGTCGGCGCGCCGCCCAGCTGCTCGATCAGGCCGTCGTAGCGGCCGCCGGCGATCACCGCCCCCTGGGCACCGATCGCGCTGGTGATGAATTCGAAGGCGGTGTGGCAATAATAGTCGAGGCCGCGGACCAGGTACGGATTGTGGACGTGCTTGACCTCTAACAGGTTTAGCCCCTTGCGGACCGCTTCGAAGAACTCCTTGGATTCGGCGTTGAAGTGGTCGTTTATCAGGGGGGCGTCGGCGATTATCGCGATGTCCCCCTTGTCCTTCGAATCCAGGATCCGCAGTGGGTTGTGCTGGAGACGGATTTGGCTGTCCTTGGATAGGCTGGATTCATATCTGGAGAAGTAGTTGACCAGGGCGTCACGGTATTCTTGACGGCTCTCCATGTCGCCCAGGGTATTGATCTCCAGCGTCACCTGATCGGCGATGCCCAGCGCCTCGAGGATCAGGGCGCCGGTGGCGATCACTTCGATGTCGGCCTGGGGTCCGGGGACCCCCAGGGTCTCGACGCCGACCTGGTGGAACTGGCGCAGGCGCCCCTTCTGGGGCCGTTCGTAGCGGAACATGGGGCCGCGGTAGAAGTACTTGAGCGGCAGTTGGTGGGTCAGCCCGTTGGAGATCAGGGCGCGGGCCACCCCGGCGGTGTTCTCGGGGCGCAGGGTGATGGTGTCGCCGCCCTTGTCGGTGAAGGTGTACATCTCCTTGGAGACCACGTCCGAGGTCTCGCCGAGGGTCCGGGCGAAGACCTCGGTGAATTCGAAGATGGGGGTCGAGATCTCGGCGAAGCCGTGGCGCGCCGCGATCTCCAGCGCCACCTCCTCGACCCGGCGATGGCCCAGGATGTCCTCGTCCATCAGGTCGTGGGTGCCGCGCACCGGCTTGAGGGTGGACATCGTCGTTCAGGTCCCCGTTCGGCTAGCCGGCGGCGTCGCCGCGCCGTCGGCCGCCGTCCGCAGTTTCTCGGCCCGGCGTTCGACCAGCTCGACGATGTGGTCGGCCAGCCGGGGGTCGTCGATCTTGTGGTCGCTTTTGCCGGCGACGTAGACCATGTGGCTGCCGCCGCCGCCGCCGGTGATCCCGAGGTCGGTCTCGCGGGCCTCGCCGGGGCCGTTGACCACGCAGCCGATCACCGACAGGCTCATCGGCGTCTCGATGTGGGCCAGACGCCGTTCCAGTTCGCCGACCAGCTTGATGACGTCGAAGCCCTGGCGGGCGCAGGACGGGCAGGCGACCACCCGCACCCCGCGGTGGCGCAGATCCAGCCCCTTGAGGATCTCGAAGGCGGCCTTGACCTCCTCGACCGGGTCGGCCGACAGCGAGACCCGGATGGTGTCGCCGATGCCGTCCCACAACAGGGTGCCGATGCCGATCGCCGAGATCACGGTGCCCGCGCGCAGTCCTCCCGCCTCGGTGACGCCCAGGTGCAGCGGCGCGTCGCAGGCCTCGGCCAGCCCCCGGTAGGCGGCGGCGGCGAGGAACACGTTGGAGGCCTTGACGCTGATCTTGAACTCGTGGAAATCGTTGTCCTCGAGGATCCGGGCGTGGTTCAGCGCGCTTTCGATCATCGCCTCGGGGCACGGCTCGCCGTACTTCTCCAGCAGGTCGTTCTCCAGGGAGCCGGCGTTGACGCCGATGCGCATCGAGCAGCCGTGGTCGCGGGCCGCCCGGATCACCTCGCGGACCCGCTTCGCCGAGCCGATGTTGCCCGGGTTGATGCGCAGGCAGGCGGCGCCGGCCTCGGCCGCCTCGATGGCCCGGCGGTGGTGGAAGTGGATGTCGGCGACGATCGGCACCCGGGCCTGGCGGACGATCGCCGCCAAGGCCGCGGTCGAGTCCTCATCGGGGCACGACACCCGCACGATGTCGGCGCCGGCATCCTCCAGCGAGCGGACCTGGGCGATGGTGGCGGCGGCGTCGGCGGTCGGGGTGTTGGTCATCGACTGGACGCTGATCGGCGCGTCGCCGCCCACCGCCACCGGGCCGACGTGGATCTGGCGGCAGCGTCGGCGCTCAATCTGGCGGTAGGGTCGGAGGCTCATGGGCGGCTTCCCACGGTTACGGGGCGACGGTTTATAGCCTAATTCTCGACGCCGCTAAAGCGGGACCTTTCGGAGGCGGTGTCGAAAAGGCCGGCGGGCCGGGCGGCGTCATTCGCCGACGGCCGTCCCCTGGCGCAGGCGCTCGGCGTCGAGCGCCACCCCGCGGCGCACCACGCCCTCGGAGCCGATCGGGGGAACCGTCTCGCCGTCGACCAGGATTTCCAGGGCGCCGGCGTTGCCGGTCAACAGCTTGAGGCCCGGCCGGTCGGGGACCCGGTAGCTGTCGCCGGCCCTCAGCAGGCGGGTCAGCAACAACCGGTTGGCGACGTCGTCGCGGACCTGGATCCAACTGCTGGTCTTGGCCCGGACCAGGATCCGGTAATTCCCCTCTTCGGCGCCGTAGACACGGCCCGTCGCGGGGACCGGGGCCGGCGCGGCGGCGACTTCGGGAGCGGCGGCGGTCTCGGGGACGGCGGTGAGGAGGGGTGCTTCGGGTTCGCCGACCTCGGCATCGTCCGCGACGTCTGCGTCGCCCGCATCGCCCATATCGTCCTCGCCGCCCTCATCGCCGGCGGCGGCGGCGGGAGCCGGTTGGTCGTCCCCGGCGACGGCCGGCGGCGTCACCTCGGCGATCACCTCGGCGGTCACCTCGAGCGGCTCGGGGGCGGCCTCGTCCTCGGCCGTCGTCGCTTCGGCCGCCGCCGGTTCCGGAGCGCCCGACGTGTCCTGTTCCTCGGCGGCTTCGGTCGGGGCCTCCTCTTCCGGGGGAGGGGCAACCATCGACCCGGCGGCGGTCTGGACCTGCTGGGGAGGCGTCACCGGCTCCGGTTCCGCCGCCGCCGGTTCCGTCACCGCCGGTTCCGGCGATGGCGGCTCGGCGGCCGGGGCCTCGGGTTGGTCGGCCAGGCGGACCTCCGTCACCGCTTCGACGGGGGCGGCCGCTGGGGGCTCGGGTTCCGGTTGCGGTTCGGGTTCCGGTTCGGGTTCCGGAGGCGGGACGACGACCACCGTCGTCGCCTGGTCCGGAGGCGGCTGGGCCTGGACGTCGGCGACCTCGGGGGGCACGGCGGCGGGCTCCGGGGGAGCCTCGAACAGCCGTTCGGGCGGCGGCGAGATCAGTTCGGCGAAGAAGCCGTCCCTGGTGGTGCTGATGTACCACCCGGCATAGGCCAGCACCGCCACCACCACCCCGATGAACACGATCGCCCCCCCGGGGACGCTGCTTTCGGAGATCGGGACCGGGAACGCGAGTTCGGGCCGGCTCTCGACGTCGGCGGTCTCGGACTTGAAGCGGCGGATCACCTCCTCGCTGTCGAGGCCCAGGTGCTCGGCGTAGGCGCGGATGAAGCCGATCGCATAGGTCGGCCCCGGGAGTTCCTCGTAGCGGCCGTCCTCGATGGCTTCCAGGTACGGGTAGCGGATACGCAGCATGTACGCCACGTCGCGCAACTCCTCGCCGACCCGCAATCGCGAAGCCCGGAGCAGAGCCCCGACGCCGAGGCCGTTGTGCGTATGCTGGTCCCCGTCCATTGCCAGAGGCGCTTGTTCCTCGCCCGCCACCGATCCGGAATCCCTACATCCTTAAGAATGAAATCTCCGCGTCCACCGTTCGGGCAACACGCGGCTGCTTGCCCTGGGGGAAAATAATAGCGCTTAATTGATCGCCGCCGGTCATAGAACCCGGCCCGTCGAGCGATGGCCATTTTGACGAATTATTGAGAATTTTCAAGACATAAACACGCTTAACTTAAATCATCACTCCATGGTCCTTGGCGAACGCCCTGAGGTGTTCGCGCACGCTGTGGCGCTGCTGGCCGTAGAGCCGGCTCATGCAGTCGCGCAACGGGGCGCTGTCGAGGCTCCGGATCATCGCCTTGAGGGGGCCGACCGCGGACGGCGGCACGGAGATGTCGCGCAAGCCCATGCCGACCAGGGCCATGGCCTCGAGCGGCCGGCTCGCCATGTCGCCGCACAAGGAGACCGGGACCGAGGCCCGCCGGCACTGTTCGAGCACCGAGCGCAGGAAGCCCAGGAACAGCGGCGACAGCGAATCGTAGCGTTCCGCCAGGCGGACGTTGTTGCGGTCGCTGGCGAACAGGAACTGGAGCAGGTCGTTGCTGCCGATCGACAGGAAATCCACCCGCTCCAACAGCGCCGGGAGCTGGAACGCCAGCGCCGGCACCTCCAGCATGGCGCCCACCTCCAGCAGCCCGGGGAGGCGGCCGCCCCGTTCCCTTTCGCGGTCCAGCTCCATCTCCAGCAGGGCGCGGGCGGCGTCGAACTCGGCGACCTCGGCGAGCATCGGGAACATGACGCGCAACTCGCCGCCGGCGGCGGCGCGGATCATGGCCCGGAGCTGATGGCGCAGCACCGCCGGGTGGTCGAGCGAGACCCGGATCGCCCGCCACCCCATGATCGGGTTTTCCTCCTCCGAGTTGTCCCAGTAGGGCAGCAGCTTGTCGCCCCCGACATCGAGGGTGCGGAACACCACCGGCTTGCCGTCGGCGCGCCGCAGGACCTTGGTGTAGAGCCGCTGCTGGGCCGCGACGTCGGGAAAATCGGCACGCACCATGAACGGGATCTCGGTGCGGTAGAGGCCGATCCCGGCGGCTCCCGAGTCCTTGAGATGGGCGACGTCGATCAGCAGGCCGGCGTTGATGTTGATGCCGACCGTCTGGCCGTCGACGGTCACCGCCGGCAGCTCGCGAAGCGAGGCATAGGCTGCCTGGCGCAGGTCCCGGGCCTTCTTGCCGGCGGCGAAGGCCTGGCGGATGTCCTCGCCGGGACGGATGAAGACCTGGGCGTTGTCGCCGTCGACGATGATCGGATCCCCGGGCTCGACCCTGTCCAGCACCTCCCGCGCGTGGACCACCACCGGGATGTCGAAGGCCTTGGCGACGATCGCCACGTGCGAGGTCGCCGAGCCCTCCTCGAGGACCAGCCCGCGCAGGCGGCTATGGTCGTAGTCGAGGAGCTGGGCCGGACCCATCGAGCGGGCGACGAGGATCATGTCGTCCAGACGGTCGTCGCCGGCGGCGGTGCCCTCGGCGCCGAACAGGTGTTGCAGCAGGCGGTTGGCAAGGTCGTCCAGGTCGTGGATGCGTTCGCGGAGGTAGGGGTCGGTAATCTGGCTCATCCGCGCCCGGATGTCGTTGTGCACCTTCTGGACCGCGGCTTCCGCGGTCAGGCCGCCGGTGATCGCCTCGTCGATGCGCGCCATCAGCCCGGCGTCCTCGGCGATCATGCGGTAGCTTTCGAGGATGTCGTGGTGTTCGCCGCCCCTGGCGATCTCGCTGCTCTGGAGCATGTCGTCGAGCGCCCCGTGCATGTCGGCGAAGGCCTGGCTCAGGCGCCGGTGCTCGAGCTCCGGGTCCTCGGCGACCAGGTGATGGATGTCGAAGCGGGGCTGGTGGAGCACGGCGCGACCGATGCCGATCCCGGAATTGACGTAGACCCCCTCCAGGCGCAGGGGCAACAGGGCGATGCCGTCGACCGGGCGCAGCTCGTCGCGGCTCACCAGCTCGCCGCCGGCGACCAGCTCGGCGAGCACCATGGCCACCGTCTGGAGGGCTTCCACCTCCTCTTCCAGGTACTGGCGCCGGGTCCGGTTCTGGACCACCAGGACGCCGATGACGCGCCCCCCGCGGAGGATCGGCACCCCCATCAGCGAGTGGTAGATCTCCTCGCCGGTCTCGGGGCGGAAGACGAAGCTGGGATGGCCCTGGGCGTCGGCCAGGGCCAGCGGGCGGGCGTGGGCGGCGATCTCGCCGACCAGCCCCTCGCCGACCCTGAGACGGGTCAGGTGGACCGCCGAGGCGCGCAGGCCATGGGTCGCGAAAAGCTCCAGCACCTCGCCGGGGCGCATCACGTAGACCGAACACACCTCGGCCGCCGTGCCCTCGGCGATGACGGCCACGGTCTCGTCCAGACGGTGCTGGGCCGAGCCCGCCCCGGCCATCACGTCGCGGACCCGGGCCAGCAGGCGGCGGGGATTCGGGGAGGCCTGGCCGGGGGCCATGGTCAGAGCGCTCCGGGGTTCTCCCGGGAGGACAGGGCGGCCAGCGCCTGGGCGATCAGTTCCTGGAGGATTTCTCCGGTCGGCTGTTCGCGGGTCACCATGCCGACGCTCTGGCCGGCCATCAGCGAGCCGTTCTCGACGTCGCCCTCGATCACCGCCCTTCTCAGGGCGTCGACCCAGAAATGCTCGATCTCGAGCTGGGCCTCCTTCTGGGACAGCTCGCCGTTGCGGAAGCGCTCGGCGACCCGGCGCTGGATCTCGAGGAACTTCCGGGTGCCGTTGTTGATCAGGGCGCGCACCGGGATCACCGGGAATTCGGGGTCGAGCTGGACCGTCGGCATGGCGCTGCGCGCCGGGGCCCGGATGAAGGCCTTCTTGAACTCGGCGTGGGCGATGGATTCGCACGCGCACACGAAACGGGTCCCCAACTGGCAGCCGGCGGCGCCCATCTCCAGGTAGGAGACGATGGCCTCGCCCCGCCCGATGCCCCCGGCGATGAACACCGGTACCTCGCGGACCTCGGGCAGGATCTCCTGGGCCAGCACCCCGGTCGATACCGGGCCGATGTGGCCGCCGGCCTCGGAGCCCTCGACGATCAGGGCGTCGGCGCCGTTGCGGACCAGCCGCCTGGCGACCCCCAGCGCCGGGGCGAAGCATATCGCCTTGGCGCCGGATTCCTTGATCCGCCCGATGACCGCCGCGCCCGGCAGTCCGCCGGCCAGCACCACGTGGCCGACCCTCTGCTCGATGCAGACGTCGATCAGCGCCTCCAGGTCGGGATGGATGATGATCAGGTTGACGGCGAAGGGCCGCTCGGTGAGCTCGCGGGTGGCGGCGATCTCGGCGCTCAACTGCTCGGGCGACATCGCGCCGCAGGCGATGACCCCGAAGCCCCCGGCGTTGGAAATCGCCGCCACCAGGTTGCGTTCGGACAGCCACGACATGGCGCCGCCCATGATCGCGTAGCGGCTGCCGAGAAACACCCGGCCCCTTCGCCACAACCACTCGAGACGTTCTTCCGCGGACGGCGTCGCCATGGCCTCACTCGGCGTCCAGGCCGTAGGCGGCATGCAGGGCGCGTAGCGCCAGTTCGGTGTATTCCTCGTCGATCAGGACGCTGACCTTGATCTCGGAGGTCGAGATCACCTGGATGTTGATGCCTTTGTCGGCCAGCGCCTGGAACATCCGCTGGGCGACGCCGGCATGGCTGCGCATGCCGACCCCGATGACAGAGACCTTGACCACGCCGGCGTCGGAAACCATGGATGCGTAGCCGACCTCGTCGCGCTTATCCTCGATCACCGCGATCGCCCGCTCCAGATCGCCCCTGGGCACGGTGAAGGTGAGGTCGGTGGTCTTGCCGTCGGCCGACACGTTCTGAACGATCATGTCGACGTTGACGTTGGCCTCGGCCAGCGGCCCGAAGATGGCGGCGGCGACCCCGGGGCGGTCGGCCACTCCGATCAGGGTGACCTTGGCATCGTCGCGGCTGTAGGCGATTCCACTGACAATTTCCTGTTCCACGATCTCATCCTCGTCGACGACCAGGGTCCCCGGCGTGTCTTCGAAGCTCGACAGCACCTGCAGGCGCACCCGGTGTTTCATGGCTATTTCCACCGACCGGGTCTGCAGGACCTTGGCCCCCAGCGAGGCCATCTCCAGCATCTCCTCGTAGGTGATCCTGTCCAGCTTCCGCGCCTTGGCCACGATGCGCGGATCGGACGTATAGATGCCGTCGACATCGGTGAAAATGTCGCAGCGGTCGGCGTCCAGCGCGGCGGCCAGCGCCACCGCGCTGGTGTCGGAACCGCCCCGCCCCAGGGTGGTCACCCGGCCGTCCGGCGCCAGCCCCTGGAAGCCGGGGACCACCACCACCTCGCCCTTCTCCAGGCGCGCCTCCAGCTTGTCGCGATCGATGGATTCGATGCGCGCCTTGCCGTGGGCGTTGTCGGTGTTGACGGGGATCTGCCAGCCCTGCCAGGAGCGCGCCGCCTGCCCCAGGTCTTGAAGGGCCAGCGCCAGCAGGCCCGAGGTGACCTGTTCGCCCGAGGACACCACCACGTCGTACTCGCGGGCGTCGTGGAGGCTGGAGACCTGGGTGGTGTAATCGACCAGTTGGTCGGTCACCCCGGCCATCGCCGAGACCACCACCGCCACCTGGTTGCCGGCGTCGGCCTCTTTCTTGACCAGGCCGGCGACGACCTTGATGCGCTCGACGTCGGCCAACGAGGAGCCGCCGAATTTCTGTACGATCCGAGCCATGGATGACGGTCCTCAGCCTTTTCGGGGAAACGCGTACCGCCGGTTTCCGGGTCTTTGCCGGTTGCAGGGCGAGAGGCGCGTATTCATACTCGCAATGGATTTGTGAAACAACCCCGCCCCCCGATCGACACCAGGACCAGGCCCATGCAATCCACCCCGACCGCCTCGCCGGACGAAATCGCCCGCTTTTCGGCCCTCGCCGAGTCGTGGTGGGACCCCGCGGGGGCGTTCAAGGCCCTGCACGGCATCAACCCGGTTCGCCTCGACTTCCTGCGCCGCCACGTCGCCGCCCACTTCGGGCGCCGGGCCGACGACGAGCAGCCGTTCCGGGGCCTGAGGTTCCTCGACATCGGCTGCGGCGGCGGCCTGATGAGCGAACCCGTGTGCCGCCTGGGCGGGGCGGTCACCGGCATCGACGCCTCCGAGAAGGGCATCCGCGCCGCCCGGCTCCACGCCCAGCGGGGCGGGCTGGAGATCGACTACCGGTGCCTGGTCCCCGAGGCCCTGGGCGACGTCGGGACCTACCAGGTGGTCCTCAACATGGAGGTGGTCGAGCACGTCGCCGACAGGGATGCCTTCCTCGCCGCCTCCTGCCGGCTGGTCGGCGCCGGAGGGGTCATGGCGGTCTCGACCCTGAATCGGACCCTGAAGTCGCTGGCCCTGGCCAAGGTGGGGGCCGAATACGTGCTGCGCTGGTTGCCCGCCGGGACCCACGACTGGGGCAAGTTCACCAAGCCCTCGGAGCTGACCGCCGGCCTCGGCCGCCACGGCCTCCGGGTGACCGCCCTCGAGGGCATCGCCTACAACCTGCTGGCCGACCGCTGGTCGTCGTGCCGCGAGCTCGACGTCAACTACCTGGCCTTCGCGGTGAGGGATCGGTGATATGAGGGGCCGTTCCCGGTGCTCAGGCGGCCAGCTTGTGGTGGGGGTCGTTGGCTGGAATCCGGCCCGTCACCGGGGCCAGCGCTTTGACCGGGGCCCTTTCGGGGACCAGGACTTGGGCGGTTTCGGGCTGGTCGCGGTAGGCCTCGCGGACCACCCTCGGGATCTCGTAGCGGCTGAGGCCGAGGTCGGCAAGTTCGTAATCGGTGAGGGCAACCATCTCGTCGTACAGCTTGTTGCGCTTGTGCCAGCGGATCACCCACTTCGGCAGCAGGCCGACCAGCCATTCCCTGGCTGCCCGCCGGGCTTCGGCGATCTCTTCCCGATAGGACTTTTCGACCACCTCCGGGATCTGGCCCCGGGGGAGTCCGATGTCGGCGAGCATCCGGTCGCCGAGACCGAGCAGTTCGTCGTGCAGTTGACTGCGCAGATACCAGCCGGCAAGCGGCGCCAACAGCCGCCACTGCCCCAACCGGCCACTGTCGTGTTTGAGAGTCGACATTTTCGTGGTTCCTCGATTTTGGAGTGAGGAGACAGGGGCCTCGCCTCGGCGGACCGGGGTCGGGGCCGGGGTCGGGGTCGGTGTCTTACTGCATTAAAAATAGGTCCTTTTCCGGGCCGGATAAGCGTCAAGTTTGCACTGCAGCAATTCCCAAAACGCATAACGGCCGGCGGAACGGCTCGACGTCGATTGCGCCCGCTGCGGCGCCCGATGGATGAGAGGCCGGGCCCCGGTGGGGCGCGACCTACGACTGACTGACCGGCTCAGGCGGCGAGCTTGTGGTGGGTGTCGTTGGCCGGAATCCGACCCGTCACAGGTGCCAGCGCGTTGACCGGGGCCCTTTCGGGGGCCGGGGCTTGGACGGTTTCGGGCTGGTCGCGGTAGGCCTCGTGGACCACCCTCGGGATCTCGTAGCGGCTGAGGCCGATGTCGGCGAGCATGTAATCGCTGAGGGCAACCATCTCGTTGTACAGCTTGTTGCGCTTGTACCAGCGGATCACCCACTTCGGCAGCAGGCCGACCAGCCATTCCCTGGCCACCCGCCGGGCTTCGGCGATCTTTTCCCGGTAGGCTATTTCGGCCACCTCCGGGATCTGGCCCCGGGTGAGTCCGATGTCGGCGAGTACGCGGTCGTCGAGATCGGCCAGTTCCCGGGCCATCCTGGCGCGAAGGTACCAACCTGCCAGCGGCGCCAAAGGCCACCGCACCTGGATACGGTCCGGGTCGTGTCTGAAGGTCGTCATCGTGATGTTTCCTCGGTCCTGGAGTGAGGGGATACAGGGGCCTCGCCTCGGCGGACCGGGGTCGGGGTCTGTGTCTTGCTGCATTAAGTAATAGGTCCTTTTCCGGGCCCGGATAAGTGTCAAGTTTGCACTGCAGCAATTCCCAAAACGCATAACGGACGGCGGCCGTTTTCCCTTGCCTGTGGCCCCAGGCAAACCTAGCTTCTGCGACAGGAGTAACTGTAGCCTTGCACGAAACCCCTCAAGACACCTGGACGCCGGAACGGCTCGATGCCTTGCGTGGCGAACTCAGGCGCCGCCGCTTGCACGGCTTCGTGGTGCCCCGGGGCGACGAGCACCAGGGCGAGTACGTCGCCCCATACGCCGAGCGCCTGGCCTGGCTCACCGGCTTTACCGGTTCGGCGGGAACGGCGGTGGTGCTGCGCCACCGGGCGGCGGTCTTCGTCGATGGCCGCTACACCGTCCAGGTGCGCGACGAGGTGGATTCCGCCCGCTTCGAGTTCCGCCACCTGACCGAAACCCCGCCCGCCGAATGGATCGCCGCCAACCTGCCGGCCAAGGCCCGGCTGGGCTACGATCCGTGGCTCCATACCCCCGACGGGGTGGCCCACATGAAGGCCGCCTGCGCCAAGGCCGGGGGTCGGCTGGCGGCGCTGCCCGACAACCCGGTGGACGCGGTGTGGAGCGACCGTCCGCCGCCGCCCATGGCCCCGGTGGTCGCCCTGGAGGCCGCCTTCGCCGGCGAATCCGCGCCCGCCAAGCGACGCCGGGTGGCCCGCTCCCTGGCCGAGGACGGGGTCGACGCGGCGGTCCTGACGGCCCTCGATTCGATCGCCTGGCTGCTCAACATCCGCGGCGGCGACGTGCCCTTCACCCCGGTGGCGCTGGCTTTCGCGGTGCTCGACAAGAGGGGCGTCGTCGATCTGTTCATCGACCGGGGCAAGCTGACCCCGGGGCTGGAAGCCCACCTCGGCGACGGGGTGCGGATCCATCGGCCCGACCGCCTGGGAGCGGTCCTCGACAGACTGGGAAAGAAAAGGCGGACGGTCCGCCTCGATCCCGGCGGGGCGGCGGCCTGGCTGTTCGAGCGCCTGGAGAAGGCCGGCGCCAGGCTGTCGCGCGGCAGGGACCCCTGCGCCCTGCCCAAGGCCCTCAAAAGCCCGGCCGAGGTGGACGGCATGCGCGCCGCCCACCGCCGCGACGGCGTCGCCCTGTGCCGGTTCCTGGCCTGGCTGTCGAGGGCGGCCAGGCAGGGGAGGATCGGCGAGATCGCGGCGGCGGACAGGCTGGAAGGCCTGCGCCGGGAGGTCGAGCACTTCCGGGGCCTCAGTTTCCGGACCATCTCCGCGGCCGGCCCCAACAGCGCCCTGCCCCATTACCGGGCGACCCCGGACAGCGACCGCAAACTGGAGCCGGGAACCCTCTATCTGGTCGATTCCGGCGGCCACTACCTGGACGGCACCACCGACGTCACCCGCACGGTGGCCATCGGCGAGCCCGAGGCCGGGATGCGCGAGCGCTTCACCCGGGTGCTCAAGGCCCACATCGGGCTGGCCACGGCCCGCTTCCCGGAGGGGACCACCGGCTCCCAACTGGACGCCCTGGCCCGCCGCCCGTTGTGGGAGGCCGGACTCGACTACGACCACGGCACCGGCCATGGGGTCGGCGCCTATCTGTGCGTCCACGAGGGGCCGCAACGGATCTCCAAGCTGCCCAACCAGGTCGCCCTGGGGCCGGGCATGGTGGTGTCGATCGAGCCCGGCTACTACAAGAGCGGCGACTACGGCATCCGCATCGAGAACCTGGTGGTGGTGACGCCGCTCGAGGCGCCCCCCGGCGCCGAGAAGGACCTGCTGGGCTTCGAGGCCCTGACCCTGGCCCCCATCGACCGCGCGCTGATCGACGGCGGCCTGCTGAGCGCGGACGAGCGGAGGTGGATCGACGCCTACCACAAAAGGGTGCGCCGCGAGCTGACCCCGCTCCTCGATCCGAAGGTCGCCCGCTGGCTCGTCTCCGCGACCCGCGCCATCAACCGGGGCGCCGTCACTCGACGCCGCAGGCCCGGTTGATGGCGCGGTAGGCGGCGGTGAAGCCGATCAGCGAATAGGTGTCGGTGGTCAGCGTGTCCCGGGTCGAGGTGCCGTTGACGATCATCGTCATCCCCCGGCTCATCGCCCGCACCAGGGCGAGGTCGGTCTCGGAGTCCTCGGCCCAGGCGCGGTCGCCATCGGTGAACAGCCCGAAGCGGTGGCTGTCGATGGTCACCTCCACCTTGCTGTCCTTCCTGTAGGTGTAGCCGGCGGTGATGCTGATCACGCCCAGGCTGCCCTCGCCCGGACGGTGGGTGACCTGGATGTAGGTGTCGTCGCGCCGGGTGTATCTCCCCTCCTCCTTCTGCGGCTCGCTGGCCGTCCAGCACACCTTGTTGCCGCCGTCGCTGTCCACGAAGGCGCTCCAATCGCCGAACTCGTCGATCAGCGACGCCTCGCGGGCCGCCCGGGACGTCCCGGACGCGGCCCCCAGCAGGGCCAGGGCGAGGAGGATCGCAACCGTGTGCCTCATGGCGTCGATTCATAACCCCGCCCGGCGGACTTGCCAAGGGGGCCCGGGGGTGGCACACATGCCGGCCAGACGAAAGGGGGTCCGGGGATGACGGAACCCAACCCGGTACTGGTCGAGGTCACCCGCGGCGCGGCGGTGGAGAGCCGCCACCGGGGCGCCGCCGCGGTGGTCGCCGCCGACGGCGCGCGGGTTGCCTCGTGGGGCGACGTCGAGCGCCCGGTGTACCCGCGCTCGGCGGTCAAGCCGCTGCAGGCGCTGGCCCTGTTCGAGACCGGGGCCGCGCAGAGGTTCGCCTTCGACGACCGGGAGATCGCCGTGGCCTGCGCCTCCCACAACTCCGAACCCGTACACCTCGAGGTCGTCGCCGCCCTGCTGGAGCGGATCGGACTGGGCGACGACGATCTGGAATGCGGCGCCCAGACGCCGATGGACGAGGTGACGGCGGGGCGCCTGATCGGTGCCGGCGCCGAGCCGACGGCGCTGCACAACAACTGCTCGGGCAAGCACGTCGCGCTGCTCGCCGGGGCCGTCCACCTGGGCGAGCCGACGGCCGGCTATTCGCACCCCGACCACCCGGCCCAGCGACGGCTGAAGGCGATCCTCGCCGGGATGGGCGGCGTCGACCTCGATCACGCCCCGCGGGGCACCGACGGCTGCGGCATCCCGGTCATCGCCATGCCGCTGCGGGCGATCGCCCGGGCCATGGCCCGGCTCGCCGACCCCCGGGAGCTGGCCCCGGAGCGCGCCGCCGCCTGTCGCCGGGTGGTCGGCGCGATGACCGGCAATCCCTACCTGGTGGCCGGCCGGGGGCGCTTCGATACCGCGGTCATGGCGGCCGCCGGCGACGCCCTGGTGGTCAAGACCGGGGCCGAGGGGGTCCACGTCGCCGCCCTGCCGGGGGCCGGGATCGGCATCGCCCTGAAGATCGACGACGGCGCCCGGCGCGCCGCCGAGACGGCGATGGCGGCGCTGCTCGATCACCTCGGGGTGGTCGAAGGCGACCTCGCCAAGGCCCTCGCACCCTACCTGTACGGGCCACTCACCAACGCCGCCGGCGAGGCGGTCGGAGTCATCCGCCCCGCCGCCGGCTGGCCCGGCGATTAGAGCGGTTTGATTCGCCGGGTCATGGAAACCCATCACGCGGACGTCTGGATCATCGGCTCCGGCGCCGCCGGCCTGAGCGCCGCCATCGCCGCCCGGAGCCAGGGGGCCGAGGTCGCGGTGATCGGCAAGAGCGCGCCCGGCAAGGGGACCTGTACGACGCTGGCCATCGGCATCTTCGCCGGCCCCTGGCAAGGCCTGAGCGCGGACACCTACAAGCGACAGACCCTGGCCGCCGGACGCGGCCTCAACCAAGTCGAGTTGGTCGACGTCCTGGCCGCCGAGGCGCCGGCCCGCTTCAGCGACCTGGTCGCCTGGGGGATGCATTCCAAGTCGGCCAAGGGTTCGTTCATGGCGGTGCCCGATGAGGACGCCGGCGACCGGGCGCCGGTGTGGGGCCGCGAGATCGTCCGCTGCCTGGTCGCCAGGGCCCGGGAGTTGGGGGTCGCCTTCGTCAACGGCCTGGTGGTGCGCGCCATCGAGGCCG
>CAZWEZ010000055.1:0-23296 GCA_964632795.1 uncultured Thalassospiraceae bacterium
GACGCCGGAGAGATCGTCATCTCGACCGGCGGCGCCGAGGACGAAATGGTATCCTGACGGGGCGTTCGCTGATCCGCCTCCATGCTTCGAACTTCATCCGGGGAGACGGTATTGGCCTATTCGACTTTGAAATTCGAACGCCGCGGTCCCGTCGGCGTGCTCACCCTGAACCGGCCGGATGTGCTGAACGCCATCAACATGGCCATGGTCGAGGAACTGAACGCCGTCCTCGACGCCGTCGAGGCGGACGCCGAGACCAGGGTGCTGGTCGTCCACGGCGCGGGGCGCTGCTTCTGCTCGGGATTCGACCTCAAGGAAGAGGCCGAGATGGAAGGCTCGGGGGTCGCCGAGTGGAAGCCCATCCTTCAACGGGATTTCGATGTCATCATGCGTTTCTGGCGTCTCGGCAAACCGACGATCGCCGCCGTGCACGCCATCTGCATCGCCGGCGGTTTCAACCTGGCCTGCGCCTGCGACATCACGATCGCCGCCGAAGGGACCCGTTTCGGCGAACCCGAATTGAAGTTCGGAAGCGGCATCCTGACCCTCATCGTGCCCTGGCTGACCGGTCCCAAGGCCGCAAAGGAGCTGTTGTTGACCGGCAACGACCGGTTGGATGCCCACGACGCCCTGTCCCTGGGGCTGGTCAACAAGGTGGTGGGCGAAGATGAATACCTTGACGCCGCCCTGGCCATGGCGCGGAACATGGCGGTGGTCGATCCCCAACTGATGCGGATGACCAAGCAGGCGATCAACCGCACTTACGAGATCATGGGCTTCTCCGAAGCCCTGGCCATGAACCTCGATGTCGATGTCCAGGTCGAAAGCATGGAAACCCCGGAGCGCCGGACCTTCAAGGACATCGCCAGGAAGGAGGGTCTGAAGGCCGCCGTCGCCTGGCGTGACGGCAGGTTCCAAAACGACGGCGGTTAAATTGAGGGTGGCATGATCATCCCCCCCGACATCGACTCCTATGAGGAGCTGATCGGAAGTTTCCACTGGGATATTCCACAACGGCTGAACATCGCCGAGGATATCTGCGAGCGCCACGCCCGGGAAACCCCCGATGCCCCGGCCATCATCGAGGACGACGAAACCGGCGACCGCCATACGGTCACCTTCGGCGACCTCAAGGATCTTTCCGACCGGCTCGCCGGCGGTTTGCGGAAACTGGGCGTCGGTGCCGGCGACAGGGTCGCCTGTACCCTTTCCCAGGGAAGGGAGACGCTGGCCAGTCATCTGGCCTGTTTCAAGCTCGGCGCCATCTCGGTGCCGATCGCGTCGGTCTACGGCAGCGCGGGGTTGGCCTACCGCCTCGACGATTGCGCGGCGAAGCTGCTGGTCACCGACGCCGAGGGCGCCGACAAGCTGAGCGCCAACGATTTCCGGCCCCCGGCGCTCGACAGGATCGTGGTCGCCGGCGGCGAGGCGGGGAGCGGCGACCTGACCTTCGCCGAAGTCGTCGATTCGGGAGCTCCCGGGGTCGGACTCGCCGATACGGCGGCGGACGATCCGGCGATGATCTTCTACACCTCCGGGACCACCGGCGCCCCAAAGGGCGCGGTGCACCCCCATCGTCTCGTCCGCGCCCACGTTCCCGGCTTCCAACTGGTCTTCGATCTGGCGCCGTGCCCCGGCGACGTCTTCTGGGTGCCTTCGGTGTGGTCGTGGCTCGGCAGCCTGGGAGAGGTCGTGTTGCCGGCCCTTTTCTTCGGCCATCCGGTGGTCGCCGCGGGCGGGCGCTTTTCGGTCGAGAGGGCCTACGAAGTATTGGAGGTCAACCGGGTAACCTGCCCCTTCCTGGCGCCTTCGGTGCTTCGCAGGATGCGGGCTTCGCCGCCGGGAGCCGATCGGCGGTTCAAGCTCCGGGCGATCATGACGGGCGGGGAAGCGATGACCGCCGAGCTCCTCGAGTGGACGCGGGAGACCCTGGGCGCCCCGGTCAACGACGTCTTTGGGCTCACCGAATGCAACCTGATCGCCTGCGGCTGCGCGGCGCTGTTCGAAACCCCCCTCGGCGCCATCGGCAGGCCCGAACCGGGGCGCCACATCGCCATCCTGGACGCCGACGGAAACCGCCTCGCGGCCGGAGACGTCGGCGAGATCTGCAATGCCGCCGAGGGCGATCCGATCGTCATGCTCGGCTACTGGAACAACCCCGGCAAGACCGCCGAACGTATCGCCGGGGGCTGGGTGCGCACCGGCGACGGCGGGGCCCTTGACGACCAGGGGTTCCTCCATTTCCATGGCCGCCTCGACGACCTGATCCTGACCGGCGGACTGCGCGTGGGCCCGGAAGAGGTGGAGGGTCAGCTCCTGGCCCATGGCGCGGTGATGGAAGCGGCGGTCATCGGGATTCCCGACGATATCCTGGGACAGGCGGTCGCCGCGTTCGTTCGCTTGAAGGACGGGGTCGAGCCCGGCGAAGACCTACGGGAAGAACTCCAGGCCTTCGTCAAGACCCGCCTCGCCCGCCACGCCTATCCCCGCCATCTGGAGTTCGTGGACGGCTACCCCACCACCCCCAGCGGAAAAATCATCCGGTCGCAACTGCGAAAGAGCTATTTGGAGCGGAGATAGCCGGGACACTAGCTTTTGTAGTTCTTGCGATGGAACTTGGTCAGCTGTTCCGCCGGCAACGGCCGGCTGATGAAGTATCCCTGGATTTCGTCGCAATGGTAATCGCCCAGCATGGAGAGCTGCTCCTTGGTCTCGACGCCCTCGGCCACCACCTTGCGGTTGAGGGTCTGGCCCATGGAGATGATGGTCTTGATGATCTCGGCGTCGTCGGTGCTGGTCGTGATGTCGGCGACGAAGGATTGGTCGATCTTGATGGTGTCGATGGGGAAGCGTTTGAGGTAGCTCAGCGAGGAATAACCGGTCCCGAAGTCGTCCATGGCGATGTGGATGCCCATGTCGTGCAATTGGCCCAGAGAGTTGACCACATTTTCCGAATCCGACATCAACATGCTTTCGGTGATCTCGATCTCCAGGGCGCTCGGTCCGATCCCGGTTTCCTTCAGGATCCGTTCGACGGCCGAGACGAAGGAGGTGTCGCGAAGCTGGCGGGCCGACAGGTTGACGGCGATGCGCAACGGCGGCAACCCTGCCTTGCACCATTCCAGGTGCTGCTTGCAGGCGGTCATGATCGCCCACTCGCCGACCTCCACCACCTGTCCCGTCTCCTCCAGAATGGGGATGAAGCGGACCGGTGAAACCAGGCCAAGCGAAGGGCTGTTCCACCGCATCAGGGCTTCGACGCCGGTGATGTGGCCGCTCTCGATTTCCACCTTCGGCTGGTACAACAGGTGGAATTCGCCGCTCTTCAAGGCCTTGTTCAGCCCGTTCTTGAGGATCAGGCGTTCCCTGACCTCTTCGTTGAGGTCGTCGGTGAAGAACTGATAGTTGGCCTTGCCCCGTTCCTTGGCCCGGTACATGGCGGCATCGGCGTTCTTGATCAGGCCGTTGGTGTCGGTCGCGTCGTCGGGGAAAATGGCGATCCCGATGCTGCCCGAGATGAAGGTCTCGTCGCCTTTCAGATTGAAGGGCTCGGACAGGGTATCGAGGGCGCGCTGGCCGATCAGGGGGGCATGCCGGGGGTCCGTGAGGTTGGGCATGATGATGGTGAACTCGTCGCTGCCCAGCCGGGCCACCGTATCGCCCTTGCGGACGCAGTCCATCAGCCGCTCCGAAACTTCCTTGAGGAGCAGGTCGCCGATGTCATGTCCGTGGGTGTCGTTGATGGTCTTGAAACCGTCCAGGTCTATGAACAGGAGCCCCAGCTTCTTGTTCGTCCGCGTCATGCTGGGCAGGGCCTGGCCGAGACGGTCGAGGAAGAGGGCTCGGTTGGGCAACCCGGTGAGGGCATCGTAATTGGCCTGGTAGTGGATGCGTTTCTCGGCCCGCTTGCGCTCGGTAATGTCGCTGATCAGGACCGCGTAGCGGTTTATCTCGCCGTTTTCGTCGGTGATGGCGGTAACCGACAAGTGGTTGGCGTAGTCTTCGCCGTTCTTGCGTTTGGACCAGAACTCCCCTTCCCAACGCCCTTTCTTCTCGATGTCCTTGCGCATTTGCGCAAGCAGGGCGTCGTCCTTGCAGATGTCGGCGTGGAATGACGGCAGCTTGCCGATGACATCCTTCTTGGCGTACCCGGTGATCTCGGAATAGGCCGGATTGATGGTGGTCGCCTTGAAGTCGGTGTCGACGATGACCACCGCCTCGCTGAGGTTTTCGATGACCTTGCCGGCAAGGCGCAGTTTGTCCTCCGCGAGGCGGCGCTCGCCGATTTCCTGGGTCAGTTCCCGGGTCCGTTCCTCGACCCGCAACTCCAACTCCTCGTGGGTCTTGCGGAGTTCCTCCTCGGCCCGTTTGCGTTGCGTGATGTCGTGGGCCTCCATCATGAAGGAGGCTTCGCTGGCGCTGCCGAACGGCGTCACGGCGACCTCGACGTCGATCACCTCGCGGTCCAGGCGCAGCAGTTTCAGCGGAACCGCCGTCCCTTCCTCGTTGAGACTGTCCACTCCCTGGGTCAGGAGTTCGCGGTAATCGGGGTGGACCAGCTTGGCCAGCGGCTTGCCGATCACCTGCTCGGGGTCCTTCGCTCCCAGGATTCGCGCCCCGGCGGAATTGATGAACGTGATCCTGCCGTCGTTGCACACGCAGATCAGGTCGAGGGCGTTCTCGACTAGTTGCCGATAGCGGGTTTCGCTGCGCAGGATCGCCTTGGCCGAGCGCAGGCGTTCGGTAATGTCGTGAGCCTGAACGATGACCATCTCGGAGTTCGAATCATCGGCCGCGGTCACCAGGACCTCGACATCGATGCTTGCGCCCTTTCGCGGCAACAGCTTGAGGGGGTGGGTTCCCTGTTCCTCTACCAGGCATTTCAGGAGGTCGTCGGCGACCTTGGCGTAATCGGGGTGGACGAAATCGTGGAACGGCTGGCCGACGGCCCGTTTCGCTGACGCCAGGCGAAGCTTGCGAACTCCCGCGGGGTTGATGTAGGCGATCAAGCCCTTACGGCACAGACACACGAGGTCCGGCGCCGATTCGATGAGACGAACCTGCCAGCCTCCTTCGGACGACAAGCTGCTGCCAGCCTCGACCCCGGAATCGGATTTGGGATGGCCGGCCTTTGAACCTGACTTGACTTTTGCTTTTGGGCCACGCTTCGCCATTGTGTGTTTTCCTTCCCGTTTCCCCCCCGCAGAGCCTTGATAATCATCATATATCGGGAGAAAACATGTGGAAACCCCCGGACCTTGGGGAGGGGGTCCACCGTGCTGGGGTCACACGGCGAAGGTCAAGACTTCTTCTTGATCAGGAATGTGTAGACACCGCCGTCCTCTTCGTTTTCCAGGAGTTCGTGGCCGGTGGAACGGCAAAAGGCCTCGAAATCCATCACCGAACCGGGGTCGGTCGAAAGTACCCTGAGGGTGTCTCCTGAAGCGATCTGCTTGAGAGCCTTCTTGGCCTTGAGGATCGGCAACGGACAGTTCATTCCCTTGGCGTCGAGGATGGTCATCATTGTTTGTTCTCATTCCCGTGTCTGGTCGTTCCCGCAGTAGCCGTCGCAGGTCCCATATTGGAGAGCTAATTACATTGTCTTTCAAGGATAGACTTCATCGATCCGGCATGGGCCGCCCGCGGGTCGCCGAAGCCATCGGGGGAATCGTAGTGTTGACAACAACTTATTCCTAAATTAGAAGCACTTAACGCACTATTCCTAAAGCAAAATTTAGGACCTCCCTGGCCTCGAAGTTGTAGCGATCCAGTCGGAGCCAGGGTATCGGCGGCAATGCAGATTTACCTCCCCATCGCCGAGATGTCGGTGAATATCTTTCTCATCCTGGGCCTGGGGGTCTCGGTCGGCTTTCTGTCCGGGTTGTTCGGCGTCGGCGGAGGCTTCCTGATGACGCCGCTGCTGATCTTCATCGGCATCCCCCCGGCGGTGTCGGTGGCCACCGAGGCCAACCAGATCGTCGCCTCTTCGGTTTCGGGCGTCTCGGCCCATTGGCGCCGCGGCAACGTCGACTTCAAGATGGGCTTGATGCTGTTGGCCGGCGGCGTGATCGGCTCTTCCTTGGGGGTATGGGCGTTCACCCTTCTGCGTGACCTGGGCCAGATCGACCTGGTGATCAAGATGTCCTACGTGGTCCTGCTGAGCATCATCGGCACCCTGATGCTCGTGGAAAGCCTGCGGGCCATGGTCCGCAGCAAACGACAGAGACTCGCCAAGCGGCACCATCACATCTGGGTGCACGGACTGCCCCTCAAGATGCGGTTCCGTCGCTCCAGGCTGTATATCAGCTCCCTGTTGCCGATGGCGGTCGGCTTCATTGTCGGTGTGCTGGCGGCGATCATGGGTATCGGCGGCGGCTTCGTCATGATCCCGGCGATGATCTACATCCTGGGCATGCCGACGTCGGTGGTGGTGGGCACATCGCTGTTCCAGATCATCTTCGTGACCGCCAACGTCACCTTGTTGCAGGCGATCAACAACCAGACGGTGGACGTGGTTCTGGCGCTTTTGTTGATGGTCGGTGGGGTGGTCGGCGCCCAGTTCGGGGCGCGGGTATCCACCAGGCTGCATGGCGAGCAACTCCGTGGCTTGCTGGCGTTGATGGTCCTCGGGGTCTGCGGGATGATGGTCTACGATTTGCTGGCCACGCCGCCGGATATGTTTTCCCTGGGTAGCGAGGTGGGTGGATGATGGGCATCCACAGGGTATTGGCGGTCTTGATCCTGGTGTTGGCGTCCTCGGTCCCGGCCGCCGCCGCCAGGGAATTGGTGATCGACCTTTCGAGATCGGTGGTCGCCATCACCACCGGCTTCGTCGGCTCGGATCTGTTGCTGTTCGGAGTTACCGAAGGGACCGGCGACGTCATCGTGGTGGTCCGCGGACCCTTGCGCAACGCCATCGTACGGCGCAAGGAACGGGTCGCCGGGGTGTGGGTCAACCGCAGCGAGATGGAATTCGAACAGGTGCCGGATTACTACGCCCTGGCCAGCAACCGGCCGGTCGATGAGTTCCTGGCTCCGGAGGTCCGCGACGTTTACCAGATCGGTGCCGCCCATCTTGAATTGGTCCCCCGGGGAGACCACGACAATGTCGGCGAAATCAACGCCTTCCGCAATGCCCTGATCCGCAACAAGCAGCGGCAGGGACTCTATGGCCGGATCCAGGGAGACGTCATCTTTCTCGGCAACCGGCTGTTCCGGACTCAGATTCAATTCCCGGCCAACGTCTCCGTGGGCACCTACGGCGTCGATGTCTACCTGGTTCGTAATGGCGAGATCGCCAGTGCCGAGACGACGTTGCTTACGGTGCGCAAATTCGGGCTCGAGGCGGGCATCTTCGATTTCGCGCACCGCAACTCCATGGCCTATGGGATTCTTGCCATCCTCGTCGCGGTGATGGCAGGATGGTTGGCCGGGGCCATCTTCCGCAAGGCGTGATCGATCATGACTGACAGTGCAGACGACACGGCGAACGAGGATCGGGCACGGATTTTCCTGTGCGTTGTCGACGACAGCGAGGAGCTGAGCCAGGCTCTCCGCTTTGCCTGCCGTCGCGCCGTGCGAACCGGCGGCCGGGTGGCCCTGCTCTACGTCGTCGAACCGGCCGAGTTCCAGCACTGGGTCGCGGTCGGAGACCTGATGCGCGAGGAACGGCGCGAAGAAGCCGAAGAAATGCTTCAGGTGGTCGCCTCGGCGGTTCAGAAACGCACCGGAACGACTCCCGTCATCTACATCCGCGAGGGTACGATCACCGAGGAATTGATCAGCCTGATCGACGAGGAGACCAGCATCTCGGTCCTGGTCCTGGGCGCCGCCACGGGACCGGAGGGTCCGGGGCCCCTGGTCTCCTACCTGGTCCAAAAGATGGCGGGGCGCCTGCGCATCCCGATCACCATCGTCCCCGGTTCCCTGAGCGACGAGCAGATCGACGCCATCACCTAGTGCAGGGGCAGCGGCGGGCCGGTCAGTCCGTCGCCTCGCGCAATGCGCGGATCGTCTTCCGATAATCGTCGCCGCGGAAGACGGCGCTGCCGGCGACCAGCACGCCGGCTCCGGCCTCGACCAAGGTCCCGGCGTTTTGGGGGCTGACGCCGCCGTCGACCTCGAGCTCGATGGCTCGTTCGCCGATCATGGCGCGGATGCTCCGGATCTTGTCGATCTGGGCCGGAATGAAACTCTGCCCGCCGAAGCCGGGGTTGACCGTCATCACCACCACCATGTCGATCTTGTCGAGGACGTGGCGGATGGCCGTTTCGGGTGTCGAGGGGTTCAGCGCCACGCCCGCCCTCTTGCCCAGCGAGCGGATGACCTGCAGGCTCCTGTCCAGGTGGGGGCCGGCTTCGGCGTGGACGGTGATGATGTCGCTGCCGGCTTCGGCGAAGGCCTCCAGGTAGGGATCGACCGGCGACATCATCAGGTGGACGTCGAACGGCTTTGCGGTCTGCTCGCGCAAGGCCTTGACGACGGCCGGGCCGATGGTGAGGTTGGGGACGAAGTGGCCGTCCATGACGTCGATGTGGACGTAGTCGCATCCCGCCTCGTCGATGGCGCGCACCTCCTCGCCCAGCCGCGCGAAGTCGGCCGACAGGATCGAAGGCGCGATCTTGACGTCGGTGGCCATGGTCCCGCCCGCTCAGTTGACCTTGGGGTCGAGCGCCCCGGACTTGTATCGCGCCGCCATCTCGGCCAGCGGAACGACCTTGATCCCGGAGGCCTGGCCGGCGGTGGCGAACATCTCGTAGCGTTCCTCGCACAGCTTCTGCATCGCCGCCATCGCCGGCTTGAGATAGGCGCGGGGGTCGAACTCGGCCTTCTTCTCGCTGAGCACCTTGCGGATCTGCCCGGTCATCGCCAGCCGGTTGTCGGTGTCGATGTTGATCTTCCGGACCCCGTGCTTGATGCCGGTGACGATCTCCTCCAGCGGCACGCCGTAGGTCTGGGGCATGTCGCCGCCGTACTGGTTGACGATGTCCTGGAGTTCCTGGGGCACCGAGCTGGAGCCGTGCATCACCAGGTGGGTATTGGGGAGCCGCTGGTTGATCTTCTCGACCACGTCCATGGCCAGGATGTCGCCGGTCGGCTTGCGGGTGAACTTGTAAGCGCCGTGCGAGGTGCCGATGGCCACCGCCAGGGCGTCGACCTTGGTCTTGGCGACGAAGTCGGTGGCCTGGTCGGGATCGGTCAGCAGCATGTCCTTGTCCAGCGCCCCCTCGAAACCGTGGCCGTCCTCCTTGTCGCCCTTGCCGGTCTCCAGCGAGCCCAGACAGCCCAGTTCGCCTTCCACCGAAACCCCCACCATGTGGGCCATGTCGGTGACCGCCCCGGTGACCTCCACGTTGTAGTCGTAGGAGGCCGGGGTCTTGGCGTCCTCCTCCAGGGAGCCGTCCATCATCACCGAGGTAAAGCCGAAGGTGATGGCCGACAGACAGGTCTGGGGGTTGTTGCCGTGGTCCTGGTGCATGCACACGGGAATCTCGGGGAACATCTCGACGGCCGCCTTGATCAGGTAGCTCAGCACCGTGTCGTTGGCGTACTTCCGGGCTCCCCGGCTGGCCTGCATGATGACCGGGGAATCGGTCTTCCTGGCTGCGTTCATGATCGCCAGCATCTGTTCCATGTTGTTGATGTTGAAGGCGGGAACGCCGTAGTCGTTTTCCGCCGCGTGGTCGAGAAGCTGGCGGAGTGAGACCAGTGCCATGTTCGATATCCTCCGTTAGGAGCCTGAACCCGGAGACACTTTACAACTGCGACTGGGCGGCGGCGACAACCTTTTCGGCGGTGATGGCGAAATGTTCGTAAAGCCGGTCGGCGGGGGCCGAGGCGCCGAACCCGGGCATGCCGACGAAGGCGCCTTCCTCGCCGAGATAGCGCTCCCAACCCTGTGAGATGGCGGCCTCGACCGCCACCCGGACGGTGCCCGGTCCCAGGACCTGCTTGCGGTACGCCGCGTCCTGGGCGTCGAACAGCTCCCAGCACGGCATGGAGACCACGGCCGTCGGCACGCCGTCGTCCTGGAGCTTACGCCGGGCGTCCATGGCGATGGCCACCTCGGAGCCGGTGGCCAGCAGGGTGACCTTGCGTTCTCCGCCTTCCGCCTCGGCCAGCACGTAGGCGCCCCGGGCGCAAGGGTTGTCGCCGCCGGCGTCGGTGCGCAGGGCCGGCACCCCCTGGCGGCTCAAGACCAGGCCCGAGGGCGTGTCGCGATCGGCCAGGGCCAGTTCCCAGCACTCGGCGGTCTCCATCGCGTCGGCCGGGCGGAAGACGTTGAAGTTGGGGATCGCCCGCAGGCTGGCCAGGGTCTCGACCGGCTGGTGGGTCGGGCCGTCCTCGCCCAAGCCGATGGAGTCGTGGGTCAGCACGTAGACCACCCGCTGCCCCATCAGGGCCGACAGCCGCATGGCGGGACGCATGTAGTCGGCGAAGATCAGGAAGGTCCCGGCGTAGGGGATGAACCCGCCGTGCAGGGCGAGACCGTTCATCAGCGCCGCCATGGCGTGCTCGCGGACCCCGTAGTGGATGAAGCGGCCCGAGAAATCATCGGGGCCGATGGCTTCGGTACTCGGGGTCTTGGTGTTGACCGATCCGGTGAGGTCGGCCGAACCGCCGATCAGCTCGGGGATGGCGTCGGTCAGCACCGTCAGCGCTTCGCCCGAGGCCTTGCGGGTCGCCCACTTGGGCTTCTCCTCGCCAAGCCGGCGTTTGTAGTCGTCGAAGGCACGCCGCCAGCCGGCGGGCGGATCGCCGGCCGAGGCGCGTTCGAACTCGGCCCTCGGGTCGGCGTCCAGGGCCGCCATGCGTTCCTCCCACTCGGCGCGGGCGGCGCCGCCGCGCCGGCCCGCCAGGCGCCAGGCGTCCAGAACCGGCTCGGGGACCACGAAGGGGGGATGGGGCCAGTCCAGTTTCTTCCGCGCCCCGGAGATTTCCTCCTCGCCCAGGGGGGCGCCGTGGGCGGCGGCGGTTCCGGCCTTGCCGGGGGCGCCGTAGCCGATGGTGGTCCGGCAGCCGATCAGGGACGGCCGGGAGGCCTTGCGCGCCTCCTCGATGGCGGCGGCGACGGCTTCCGGGTCGTGACCGTCCACCGCCTGGACGTGCCAGCCGTAGGCCTCGAAACGGGCCGACTGGTCGCCCTTCTCGGTCATCCCGGTGGGGCCATCGATGCTGATCCGGTTGTCGTCCCACAGCACGATCAGTTTCGACAGCCCCAGGTAACCGGCCAGCGAGATCGCCTCGTGGCTGATGCCCTCCATCAGGCAACCGTCACCGGCGATGACGTAGGTCTGGTGGTCGACGACCGCGTCGCCGAAGCGGGCGTTCCGCATCCTTTCGCCCAGCGCCATGCCGAGGGCGGTGGCGATCCCCTGGCCCAGCGGCCCGGTGGTCATCTCGATACCCGGCGCATGGCCGTATTCCGGGTGGCCGGCGGTGCGGGCGCCGAGTTGCCGGAAGTTCTTCAGCTCCTCCAGCGTCATGTCCGCGTAGCCGGTGAGATAGAGCAGCGAATAGAGCAGCATCGAACCGTGGCCGGCCGACAGCACGAAGCGGTCGCGGTCCGGCCACTGGGGATCGGCGGGATCGAACTTGAGGAACCGGGTGAACAGGATCGTCGCCACGTCGGCCATCCCCATGGGCATTCCCGGGTGGCCTGAATTGGCCTTCTGGACGGCGTCCGCCGACAGGAAACGGATGGCATTGGCCATCTCTTGGTGGGTCACGGTCATGTTCGTGTATCTCCCTATATGGCGTGGTGGCCAAGCGCCGCCTTGACTATGTGGAAGGTGATCAGCAGTTGGGACAGGGCCAGCGGGTGGCTCATCGCCGGGCGGTTGCTGTCGTCGGTGAAGCGGCCCACGTTCTCGCGCAGATGCTGGGCCTCGGGGATCAGGTTCCAGATCAGGTTCTCCATGGTCTTGGCCCGTTTATCGTCAATAGCGCCCGAAATGTCGAGGACGTCCACCGGCTTGCCGTCGATATCGCGGGCCAGTTCCAACCTGAAGCCGTTCTTAACCCCGACCCCCAGGATCGGCGTCAGGTCCGGATGGGGCAGGGTCGGACGCAGGGTATGGCGGACGTTGAGGTGGGCCCCGGTCTCCCCGACGTTGCTCTCCGGGGGATAGAAGCTGACCACCATGTCGGCGAAGGTGCGTTGCGGCTGGATGAAGTTGATGCTGTCGTCCTTGCGCTTTTCCAGCGACGTCATCACCTGCTCCACCGTATAGCCCCGCTTGGTGGTGTCGCGCTGGACCTTCCACTTGACCCTGAGATCCTCTTCGGGGTCCAGGTAGACCTTGACGTCGTAGCAGTCGCGCATGTGGCGGGTGGTGTAGCCGAGAAGGCCCTCGAGGATGATGTACTCCTTGGGCTCCACGTAGCGCGGGGCGTCCAGGGTCCCGTCGTGGTGGTTGTAGACCGGCTTGAGAACCGACCGCCCGACCCTGAGCAGGTGGATGTGCTGCTCCAGGATGTCGATGTAGTTGCCCTTGGGGTCCAGCGCCGAGATCCGGTTCTCGGCGCGCTCGGTGCGCGAATAGCGGTGGTAGTCGTCGGTACACATGCAGACCACCCGCTCCGGACCCAGGATCTGGGCGATGCCCTCGCTCAGGGTCGTCTTGCCGGCCGCCGAATCGCCGACGATGCCGATGATGATGGGACGGTCGATGCGTTTGAAGGGCATGATCCGGTTCTCCCACGTGATGAAGGTCAGATGGGGTCTTCGAGGCGATGGAACGTGGTCAGGATTTGGCGCTCGCCGGCCGGTCCGGCGATCAACAGGCTGTGCGTGGATTCGTGGTTGTCGGTACGTTCCACGCCGTCGAACAGCAGGCCGGTGGTGATTCCGGTGGCGCAGAAGCAGGTTGTGTCCGAGCGCACCAGGTCCTCGACCGGGTGCCAGGTTCCGGTGTCCATGCCGGCCTTGTCCACGGCCGCCTTCTCGGTCGTCAGTTGGGGATCGAGGCGGCCGTAAAAGACCCCGCCCAGGGCGCGGATGGCGCAGGCTGAAATGATGCCCTCTTGGGTGCCCCCGGTCCCCATCAGGGCGTCGATGCCCGACTCCGGGATCGCCGCCATCAACGCCCCGGCGACGTCGCCGGCCGGATACAGCGCGACCCGCGCCCCGGCGGCGTGGATGCGTTCCACCAGGTCGCGGTGGCGCGGTTTCTCGAGGGCGTAGATGGTGAGGTCGGAGACCGGTTTGCCGAGGACCGCGGCCAGGGTCTCGAGCTTGCTCTCAACCGGCGCCGCGGGATCGATCTTTCCCCGGGCGGCCGGGGGAGCGGCGAACTTCTCCATGTAGAAGGCGGGACCCGGATCGAACATGGTGCCTTCGGGAGCAAGCGCGATCACGGCCATGGCATTGGTCATCCCCCGGGCCAGATAGGTCGTCCCTTCGACCGGATCGACGGCGATGTCGAAACTGGGACCTTTCGCGTCCTTGCCGAACCGCAGGCCCGTCTCGAGCCCCTGCCCTTCTTCGTCCTGTCCCTCTCCGAGCACGACCCGGGCCGGGATGGGAAGGGCCTCCAACGCCGAA
The DNA here is from genome assembly GCA_964632795.1 of uncultured Thalassospiraceae bacterium. Taxonomy (GTDB): domain Bacteria; phylum Pseudomonadota; class Alphaproteobacteria; order Rhodospirillales; family 2-02-FULL-58-16; genus CAZWEZ01. The sequence continues at coordinate 13,547 of CAZWEZ010000055.1, forward strand.
CGCATGGCGCGGACGGCGGCGCGGTCGCCCTGTCCCCTGTCGCCGCGGCCGATCCAGTCGTATGCGGCGCGGGCCGCGGCCTCGGTGACGGTGCGCAGGGCGTAGACGAAGATCGGTCCTTTAGTCGGGTGTTCCGGAGCGTCTGTCATGGTGTCGATATCCGTAATTGACGGGCATGACACATGATCCGGGGAAGACGTCGATAAGGAAACACCCGCGTGGGGGGGAGGTCCTCTACCCTTTCGGGGGGGGCGGTGACCTCAATCGTGGGGTCTCAAGTAGCGGACCACGGCCTGGGCCCGGTTCTTGACGGTAAGCTTGCCGTACAGGTTCTTGAGGTGGAACTTCACGGTATTCAGGGAAATCCCGAGGTCGTCGGCGATCCGGGCGTTGGCGCGGCCGTCCGAAAGCGCAGCCAGCAACTCCCGCTCGCGGGGGGTCAGGGCGGCGAAAGGATCATTGCCGGGCTTGCTCAGGTCCATGAAGGGGAAGACCATGCGGCCTTCCGAGACCGCCAGCACGGTGTCGATGAGACGTTCCGGGGACTCGGTCTTGGAACAGTAGCCGGCCCCTCCGAGTTGCATGACCTGGCGCGGGATTTCGGGCGCCGGATTGCCGGTGTAGACGATGACGCGGGTCGCCTCGTCGCGTCCCCGCATCGCCTGGAGTACGTCCCGGCCATGCAGGTAGGGCATGTCCCAGCCGATGACCCCGATGTCGAAGCACAGGCGGTCCAGGGCATCCATGAAGCATTCCCCGTCGGCGGCGGTGGCCAGCAGGTTGATGCGCTCATGCCCGTCCATCACCTGGGCCAGGGCGGACAGGATCAGCGGGTTCTTGTCGGCGATGACGATGTCGATGGTTTCCGTCGCTGCCTCGGCCATCGGCCTCATTCCTTCCTGAACGGGTAGGTATCGGACAAATCAGTGCCGACCGCAACATTCCTGTGGCAAGCGGTTTATAATATGATGGCGGCAGAAACGGGACCTCACGGCTCGATCGAAAATTATAATAAAACCAATAAACACTACAGGGAGGATGAAATGCCGAGACGAAAATCACGACTCAGACTCTGTCTTGCCGTGGCGATGGGTCTGGTCGCTGTTTCCGCCGCCTCCCAGGCCGCCGACATGGCCAGCCCGGAACTTCTGGCAAGCAACTGCTTCAATTGTCACGGCGCCGACGGCAACAGCGTGGGCACCGTGACCGGCTTGAATACCCTGTCCGCGGGCATCATCGCCACCAAGATGAGGATGTTCAAGAAAGACAAGGCGCTCACCACCATCATGGACCGCATCGCCAAGGGCTATTCCGACGCCGAGATCGTGGCCATCGCGGGCTATTTCGAACGCGTCAATAAGTAGGGACCGGGGGGAAATCATCATGTCCAGTACTACGCGAAGGGATTTCATGCGCCTTGCCGGCTCGGTGGGCGCGGTTTCCGTCCTCGGCCTGTCGGCCTGCGCCACCAAACCCGGAGCCGACGGACGCGTCGTCGTCGTCGGCGGCGGTTTCGGCGGCGCCACGACGGCCAAGTACCTGAAGTGGTTCGATCCCAGCGTCGAGGTGACCCTGATCATCTCCGAAGCCAATTACACCACCTGCCTGTTCAGCAACGCCTATCTCGGCGGGATCGTCGGTTTCGGGGACATCACCCACGACTACTCCGCGATGAAGAAGCTCGGCGTCAACGTGGTTCAGGATTGGGTGAGCGACGTCGATGTCGCCAACAAGACGGTCAAGACCAAGGGCGGCAAGTCGATCGCCTACGATCGCCTGGTCATGTCGCCGGGCATCGACTTCCTCTACGACAAGACGGAGGGTTACGACGCCAAGGTCGCCGAGACCATTCCCCATGCCTGGAAGGCGGGAACCCAGACCGTGCTCCTGCGCAAGCAGTTGGAGGCCATGGACGACGGCGGGGTGGTCATCATCAGCCCGCCCAGCGGCCGCTTCCGCTGCCCCCCCGGCCCCTACGAGCGGGCCAGCCTGATCGCCGGCTACCTGAAGGCGAACAAGCCCAGGTCGAAGGTTCTGATCCTCGATCCCAAGGACAAGTTCTCCAAGTTCGGCCTGTTCAAGGAGGGCTGGGAGATCCACTACAAGGACATCATCGAATGGGTCTCGAATTCCAATGACGGCGCGGTGCAGCGTGTCGATGCCGCCAACATGACGGTGCACACCGATTTCGGCAGCCACAAGGGGGCGGTGATCAACTTCATCCCCCAGCAGACGGCGGCGGAGATCGCCCACAAGGCGGGCCTGACCAACGACAAGGGGTGGTGCCCGATCGACTTCCTGACCTTCGAATCGACCTTGTTGAAGGACATCCACGTGCTCGGCGATTCGGCAATCGTCACCAAGATGCCGTTGTCGGGCAACGCCGCCAACACCCAGGCCAAGGTCTGCGCGGCGGCGATCGTCGACCTGCTCGCCGGCCGGACGCCGGGCGTTCCCAAGACCACCAACACCTGCTACAGCCTGGTCACCGAGGACTACGGCATCTCGGTCACCGCGGTCTACAACCTGACCGACAAGGGATATTTCCCGGTCAAGGGCTCGGGCGGCCTCAGCCCCATGGGGCGGGACGCCGAGTTCCGCCACCAGGAAGCCCTGGCGGCCCATAGCTGGTACGCCAATCTGAGCGACGACATCTGGGGTTGATCGGCGACGACCACGGTGCCATGGGCGGGGGTCGGCGGCCCCCACAACACCCCATCGGACCGCTATGTATTACAACTCGATGATCGGGTGGTCGCGCATCCGTTGGACGAACATCCCGACAAGCAGGCGCATCACGGGATCGGACTTCTCCAGTCGCTGGAGCCTCATCTGCAGATCCGACAACGGGATGATCTTGAGCACGGTCCTTTTGAGCGCCTTCGCGGTCGCCATGCGCGGCTTAGAATCGATCAGCGCCATTTCGCCGATGATGCTGCCCCGGCCGGTCTTGGCGATGACCACTTCCTGATCTCCGGCGCTGCGGGATATCTCCACCTCCCCCGAATGGATCAGATAGGCTTCCTTGCCGATGTCGCCCTCGTGGAAAATGAACTCGCCGACCTCGAAGGTCTTGGCGCCGAGTTGCGGCTCGTCGGGGGAGGACTTGGGCGGGACTTTCGCGGCGGGCGCCTTCTTCGTCGAGGCCGGTTGCGGGCCGTCCTGGTACTCGACCAGGAGGGTGTAGATCTTTCTCGCGAAACGCAGCCGCCACTCGTCGGGGAGGTGGGTTTCGAGCAGACGGTCCCGGATTCCCGCCGCCGCCAAGATGACGTCCATTTTCCCGGCGCCGGGCTGGACCAGTGAGGTGGCGGATTTCAGCCTCTTGACGATGACCGCCAGCCGGCGCACCAGATGGGCCTGGTTCTTGTTCCCGAAATCGGTGCCGGCGAGGTCGACCAGGTATCCGAACCTGGCCGCCTGGGTGGGCAGCAGTTCGAGAATGTGGTCGATCGCATCTTCCGGGGTGGCGTCCGACAATCCGTCGGAGAACACCATCCTCGCCCGCATGGTGACGGCCTCGCCGATGCCTCCGCCCTCGGCGATCGCCTTGTTGCGGACCAGTTGGCCGAGCAGGGACTTGAAGGCCTGTTTCTCGGTGATCCCCTGGCCGCCCTTGACCAGGGGATTGACGCCGTTGATCTCACGTTCGACCCGTTCCAGGAGCACGTCCTTGGTGCACGGCATGTCGTAGTTGGCGCGGAGCGCGTTCAACCTGTCGAGGCAGGCCCCGGCGCCCTTGCGATGGCGGTAGGACCCGCAGCTCAACTGGACCATCGTCTGCAGGGACTCGCCGAGGTTGCGCTGGTATCCGAGCAGTTCCTTGATCGCGGCGGCGCCGTCGAAGACCTCGGCGATGATCTCGTCGAGGTAATTGAAGGCCAGCTTGCCGGGTCCGGTCTCGGCCTGGTCGATGACGCGGCCCAGCTTGTACTCCCAGTCCCCGGGGCCTCCCAGATAGGCGGCGAGCGCGGCGCGGATGAAAAAATCGCGGTTGTCGGCCGAGACATCCTTCTTGACGCCCTTGACCAGGGCCTCCATCCCCTTGTTTTCGAGGAGCTGGCGGTATTCGTCGACGTCCTCGGCGGCCCTGGCGCGGTCGGTCATCCGGTTGACCGCGTCGTACAGCCGATCGACCCGGGTCATCGGCTTGTCGCCGCTCATCCTGGCCTGGATCCTGGCGATGTTCTGGACCGCCTGGTTGAGCAGAACCTCGTCGCGGGTCAGCCAGCGGATCAGTCCCGGGCTGTGCAGGAGTTCGAGCACCGTGATGCCGTTCTCATCCAGGTATTTCCTGAGCAGGCGGCTGATCGTCTTGCGGGCCTCGAAGCCGTAGAAGTCTTCCAGGTCCTCGCACAACGGCGCTTCGTCGACCGGCGTGATGGTGGTCCGCTTGGCTCCCCCGCCCTTGCGTTCCTCCTCGAAGATCACTTCCTGTTCGCCGCTATGCTCGTCTTCCCGGACCACCTTGACGCCCTCGAAGCGGTTTGTGGCGAGCAGTTCCTTGGCTTGATCGACGGACTGCGTTCTTCCCCGGGCCGTCGAGTGGATCGTCCAGCGGCCATCGGAGAGGGCGTGGATTTCGAAGATGATATTGCGCTTTAACGGTGATCTGGCCATCCGCGGTCAACCCCTTGATCCACCCCCGGGTGGAAGTGAGCCGTATCCTGCGTTCTTATACCAAGGTGCATTGTCAGTGCACCTTGGTATTAGGCTACTATCGCCACGTACGGCCCATAATCATAGAGCAAATTCGACTCCTCGATCATACCAAGATAGCCGAACCGGTTGCCCGGCCGCCGGTGAGGTTTTTCTTTTCGCCCGGCGCGGTGTACCTTAAGCCGGAAGCGAGTCGGAGTGACACCGCGATGCCACCGGGTTAGGCTGTGCCGGCCGGTCTGGAACGAACGGGAGCACGAACCATGGAGATGGGCGACGCTTCGATACTGGACAACCTGACACCGCTCGGCATCGCCGTATTCTCCTGGTTATTCGTTTTCATCGTCCTGTGGTTTCCGCTGCCCCTGGCGATCTTCGGCTTCAAGGGGGTCCTCAGGAAGATTCTCGATCTCCAGGTCAAGAGTCTCGAGGCCCAGGCCATGAACCTCGAGACCCAGAAAGGAATCCTCGCCGAGTTGAAACGAATCACCGGCCAGGTCGATGAAGAGGAGTCCCACGTCCTGGAGGGCAACGAACCGAGGCTCTGATCCCCCTGATACCAAGGTTCCTATGTATTACCTGTCTTGCGAATCCATCCAGATCGTGACCGGGCCGTCGTTGACCAGCCGGACGTCCATGTGGGCGCCGAAACGCCCGGTCCGCACCGCCACCCCTTGGTGCTCGAGACGCGAGCAGAAATAGCGGTAGAGGCTCTCGCCCTTATCGGGTTCGGCGGCCTTCGAGAATCCGGGGCGGTTCCCCTTGCGCCACTCGGCGGCCAGGGTGAACTGGCTGATCGCCAGGGCGCCCCCCGAGATGTCGAGAAGGGACAGGTTCATGCGCCCCTGGTCATCGCCGAAGATCCGCATCCTGGCAATTTTGCGGGCGAAATAGTCGGCCGTCGTCTCGTCGTCCCGATCCTCGACGCACAGGAAGACGACGAGCCCCTGGCCGATTTCACCGACGACCTCACCATCGACCGCCACCGAGGCCCGGCCGGCGCGCTGCAGGACTGCTTTCATTGTGGTGTGCCCCTGTCGGGTTTCGTGGCGACCGACTCTAACCACCGCCGCTCGTCGTGTCACTGACCGCCACGCCACCCTGGCGGGTGTTTCCATGATCCCCTGGCGGTCGGCCGGAGCGGTCGCGGAGTCCGTTGGCTTCTTTATCGACCGTCGATAAGGAACGGGGCGAAGATTTCCTGCTCGGCACCGACGCCCCTCAGCTTATGGCGGCCCTGGGAGACGAGGCGGTTCTGGCACTGCCCGGCGAAGGCCTCGGAGACCAGGACCATCGGCTCCAGGGTCTTGGTCAGGTCCTCGATCCGCGCCGCCTCGTTGGCCGCGGCGCCGATGACGGTGAACTCCAGGCGTTCCGGAATGCCGATATTGCCGTAGGTGACGCTCCCCAGATGGAGCCCGATGCCGTAGCCCAGGGGGGGCTTCCCCTGGCCGGCGAGGTCGGCGTTGAAATCGGCCATCCGCGTCTGGGCCTCGGCGGCGGCGGCCAGTGCGTCCTCGCACGCCGGCTGGGAATGGCTGTCGCCTTCGGCCAGCGGGAAGATGGCCAGGACCGCGTCGCCGATGAACCTGAGCACTTCGCCGCCGCGCTCGACGACCGGCTGGACCATGCATTCGAAGAAGCGGTTGAGGATGGCCAGGAACTCGTCGCGGGGCATGGATTCGGCGAGCACCGTGGATTGCCGCAGGTCGCAGAACCAGATCACGGCGTGGAGTTCCTCCGAGTCCCCGCGCTTGATCTTCCCCTTCAACACCCGTTCGCCGGTCTGGCGGCCGAGGTAGGTCTGGAGCAGGGAACTGCCCATGCCGCGCGTCGCGTGGACCTCGTAGAAACGGCTGATCACCGGCAGCACCTCGTGGATGCGGCCCAGATCGGCGGTGGTGAACCCGCCGACGCGGTCGGAGGCCAGGGTGACCGCGTTGATCTGGCCGTCGGAGAAGTTCATCGGCATCGCCACGTAGTCGGTGACCCCTTCGCCGTGCAGCTCGCGCAGGATGCCGTAATCCAGCAACGGGTTGTCCCCTTCCAGCCTTCGCCGGATGCCGCCGGCGCCGTTGAAGATGGGGACCAGGGGGCTGTCCAGGAACAGGGGGCTGTCGAGGGTGTCGTGGGTGAGGACGAAGGAGTCGATTCCCACCTTTTCCCGCCGCCACACGTAGCCGTTGCCGATGAGCAGGGGATGGAGGGTGCGGATGAAGACCGACAACCGCGACAGGGGGGCGCCGTTGCGAAGCAGCATGTCGGCGAAACCCTGGGTTAGGTCGTGGGCATCGTTCGAATTCCATCCCTCGCGGACCAGCCAGTCGACGTAGGCATTGCCGTGGCTGTCGTGGCCGGCGGTTTCGGCGGTGAAATCCCCCTCCTCGTCGTAGGTCACGCCGAGGCGGTCGAGGTAGAAGGCGAGATAATCCTTGATCGCCGCCGTCTCCTCGATGGCGTTCTCGTAGCTCCACACCGCGTTCTCGACCGTGCGGTCGCCGACCGTCAGGGTCCAGTACGAGGCGTTGCCCTTGAACGGGCAGTGGGTGCGGTGGCGGGTTCGCCGCAGGAGGTCGGTGGAGACGTCGCCGCGGGGGAAATAGTAGACCGGAGGCAGCCGCGATTCCTTGTAGAGGATCGCCTTGCGGCTGTCGGCGATGGCAACGCCGTTGAAGACGATCCGCACCCGGCGATCGACCTCGACCGCCGTGATTTGGTAGTCGGAAACGTCCTTGCCGGCCGGCGAGGTGACCTCGGTGACGGTGGTGGCGATGGTGGCGGTGTTTTGGGGCATGACTGGCCTCCGATCCCTGCCTGAACGAACCGCATGGGCGCGCCGTTCGCTGGGCGCCCGGATTGCCATATGATTAGGATGGTTCTAGTTCGTATTTCAAGCATTAAACTCCCCCGCCCAGTGTCCTGGCTCCTAAGTTCGCGGCATTTAGGAACCAGGACACTTGGGGACTACCTGGGAAAAGTCGGCTAACATGCCCGGCGCAATACCGGAAGGGTGACGACAATGACCACGATCTCATGGTCCGAGGAGCTGAGCGTGGGCGTTCACATCCTCGACGCCGACCACAAGCTGCTGATCGACCTCATCACGCGGTTCAACGGCGCCATGGCCTCGGGGCAAGGCCCCGACAAGATCGACCGGGTGCTCAAGGCGCTCTACGAGTACACGGATTTCCATTTCATCCGCGAGGAAGCCCTGATGAAGGCCTGCGGCTACCCCGGCCTCGAGAAACACCACCAGGTTCACGAGAAGCTCTACGCCCGGATGGAGGACATCTACGCCGAGCACGCCAGGGCCCCCTCGGAGGCCCTGAGCGGCGAAATAAAGACCTTCCTCAACCAATGGCTGACCAAGCACATCATGGGCCACGACAAGCGCTACGCCCCGACCATGGTCGGCAAGGAACAGGAGATCGCCGAGGCCCACCGCCCCTTCCTCCGCCACTGGAGCATCGCCGAATCCGCCGACGCCACCGATTCATACTGATAAGGCCACCCGGGGGACACGCTCTCCCGGGGCAGTTCGTTGGCGATCCGGCCCAGGGCCTGCCGGAACTGCGGACGACGCCGCCGGGATGTTCGAGAACGTGGACGCGGGGCTGATACCGGCAGTTTACGCGCGATAGTGTATCGGCGATACTAACGCTGCCTACGTATCCGAGCGGATCATCAAGGCCCTCGAGCGGGCGGAGTACACGGTTTTCAGGTTTAGCCGGCAGACAGCGGGGAAGTTATGAAGTTCAGTCCGTTGATTTCAGCCTCTGTAATCGCTCTTGCCACCATCACCGTCGCGTCGTGCAACACCACGTCGACAATGACAATTCCGACGGTAACCAGCACCAATCCTATCAGCATTGACCAGCCTTTAAACAAGCAGGCATCCTTCGCGTTGAGTAAGGTGGTCGCAAACCTAAGGCGTGGAACGACTATCGCTCACTTTCCCGCCGGCGGATTTGAGGGAATTGAGGGAATTTATTGCAACTACAGTTATCAAGGTAAGGCGACCATCGAGTGGGGTGCCGGAAGTTCGGTTCTCGGCAACTGGAGTACGGAACTGGGTGAGATCTTCCACGAAGTCTTAAGCCAGAAGGGTCTGAATGTAGCTGGCGATCCAAAAGACATGTTTGGGCAGGATGAAGCTGTTTCGTTCGCGGAATATCTCATTGGCGCAAGAATATCTGAAATCAGGGGCAACTTCTGCAATGTCCACGATTGGTGGGATGGAAAACCCCTGGATGAGTATAGCGGGGAAATGTACGTCTCCATCGAATGGACCGTGTTCTCCAACTTGTTGCAACGGAAAGTCTTAAAGACAACGACCGAAGGATACTTCAAGCAAAATATACCCAAACGCGACGGGATAATTATTACGTTTCATAACGCTTTTGCCCATGCCACCGAGAACCTGATGGCTTCCCAGGATTTCGTGAATGTGGTTTTACGCAAACTGCCGTCCAAGAGCGAGGAAGCTGCCGGACCGACGATCTACATCAAGCCGCTGGAATTGAGAGACAGTCCGTTGGAGGAAAGCATCGACAGGATTCTTCCGGCTGTTGTTACGGTCCGGGTAGGTACGGGACACGGATCGGGTTTCATAGTCAGCGAGAATGGGTTGGTGATCACCAACGCCCACGTCGTCGGTCAGGCAAAGAACGTCACCGTAATATTGAACAACGGTTTGGAACTTCAAGGAAAGGTACTCCGCCTTCACAAACTCAGAGACGTCGCCCTCATAAAGGTCCCATTGCGCATTCCCTGGGCACTTCCCATCAGAGACCGGGAGGCAGCCCCGCTGGAGAGGGTATATGTTGTTGGCAGTCCGATGGATGAAGGTATGCGCTCCAATATCACCACGGGAATCGTCAGCGCCCTTAGACGGGAAGAAGGCTCTGGGTTGGATTTCATACAGTCGGATGCGGCAATTTCAGGCGGCAATAGCGGTGGACCGCTGTTGGATGAGAACGGCAACGTCATTGGTATCAGCGTGTCGATGTATGCAGGTACGACCATTCAGTCATTGAATATGTTCATCCCCATAAACTCGGGACTCGAGGCCCTCAACATCGAGAAAGAAAG
>CAZWEZ010000056.1:0-23033 GCA_964632795.1 uncultured Thalassospiraceae bacterium
CATCGGAATGCGAAAATGGGCTCACACAGGTCAATATTAATGTCGGCTGGTATTACCCGTTCATACAGCGCACGGTGTTCGAATGGATCGCCTGAAAGAACCTGGTGATTCGACACAGAGGCCACAGAGAAAGATTAAAGCCACAGAGATCGCAGAGAAGCAGGAGTAATTGCGCTTCGCGCGCCTCCGCGTCTTCGGTGGTAAAATCTCCCCTATGACGCCGCAAGGCGGGAGCGGCGGAGTGATCCCTACTCGTAGCTGCGGGCGTCTTCGATGACCAGGCCGTCGTTGGCCAGGGTGCCGGGGGCGGCGATCTCGGTCAGGCCCTTGATCTTGGTCACCGATTGCAGGGTGGCGGCGATGGCCGCGGAGTCGGCGTCGGCGGCCTCGCAGTGGAGCGTCATGACGTCCTTGCCGGCATCATCCCGGGTGATCACCAGGCGGGCCCTGGCGACTTCGGGGTGGCGCTTGACCACCTCGGCGACCTGGCTGGGGTGGACGAACATGCCCTTGACCTTGGTCGTCTGGTCGGCCCGGCCCATCCAGCCCTTGAGCCGCATGCTGGTCCGTCCGCAGGGGCTGGTCCCGGAGAGCACCGCCGACAAATCGCCGGTGGCGAAGCGGATCAGCGGGTATTCCCTGCAGAACGTGGTCACCACCACCTCGCCGACCTCGCCCTCGGGGAGCGGATCGCCGGTGCCGGGGCGGACGATCTCGACGACGATGCCCTCATCCACCACCATCCCCTCGAGGGCCGGGGTCTCGTAGGCGATCAGGCCGACGTCGGCGGTGACGTAACTCTGGTAGGCGGCGATGCCCATCCCCTTCCACTCCTCGCGCAGCGGCGGCGGGAAGTACTCGCCGCCGACCATCGCCTTGGCGAAGCCCGAGGCGTCCTTGCCGGTCTCGGCCGCCTTGTCGAGCAGGATCTTGAGGAACGACGGGGTGCCGCTATAGCCATTGGGCCGCAGGTCCTGGATCACGTCGAGCTGTTGTTCGGTGTTGCCGACGCCGCCGGGGATCACCGTGCAGCCGACCGCCCGGGCGCCTGAATCCATGATGAAGCCGCCCGGCGTCAGGTGGTAGGAGAAGGTGTTGTGGACCAGGTCGCCGGCCCTGAACCCCGCGGCATGGAAGGCGCGCGCGGTGCGGAAGAAGTCGGCCGTGGCGCCCTGGGGGTCGTAGATCGGCCCCGGGGACTGGAATATCCGGGCCAACTCCAGGCCGCCGCCCGTCGTCATGCCGGCGAACGGCGGGCTGTCCTTCTGCTTTCCGGAGAGCTCGGACTTGCGGGTCACGGGCAGCGCCGCCAGGGCCCGACGGCTGTCGATGGTCGATGCCTCGACGTCGGCCAGCAGGGCGGTGAAATAAGGCGCGTTGGCCTTGGCGTGGGCGATCTGGGCCGCCACGGCGGCGAACTGGGTCGCCTCGCGGGCTTCTGGATCACGGGTTTCCAGGTCGTCGAAATATTCGTTCATGGGGTTGGATTCTCAGGCCAGCCAGCGTTTGCGGCGGCGGTAGTGCTTGACGTCGCGGAAGCTCTTGCGGCCGCTGGTCGAGATGCCGAGGTAGAATTCCTTGACGTCCTCGTTCTCGCGCAGGGTCTCGGCGTCGCCGTCCATCACCACCCGGCCGTTCTCGAGGATGTAGCCGTAGTCGGCGCACTTGAGGGCGACGTTGGTGTTCTGCTCGGCGAGCAGGAAGCTGACGTGTTCTTTCTTGTTGAGCCGTTCGACGATCTCGAAGATCTCCTCGACCAGGGTCGGGGCCAGGCCCATCGACGGCTCATCGAGCAGGATCAGCTTGGGCCGCGCCATCAGCGCCCGGCCGAGCGCCGTCATCTGTTGTTCGCCGCCCGACACGTAGCCGGCCTTGGCGCCGCGGCGTTCCTTGAGCCGCGGGAAATAGCCGTAGACCATCTGCAGGTCCTGTTGAATGGCGCGCCGGCCGTCGGCGCGGGTGTGGGCGCCGGTCAGCAGGTTCTCCTCGATCGTCAGGTGCTCGAACATGCGGCGTCCCTCCATCACCTGGATGACGCCGCGCTTGACCAGTTCGGAGGGATCGAGCTTGTCGACCCGGTCGCCGTGGTATTCGATGGAGCCCTTGGTGACGTCGCCGCGCTCGGCCTTGAGCAGGTTGGAGATGGCCTTGAGCGTGGTCGTCTTGCCGGCCCCGTTGGCCCCGAGGAGAGCGACGATGCTCCCCTCGGGAACCTCCAGGGAAACCCCCTTCAACACCAGGATCACGTGGTCGTAGATCACCTCGATGTTGTTGACGCTGAGAAGGGGACTTCCGTTTACGCTCATGATCGCATCCCAGCTTTCGGAAAAGACCGAACGGCTGCTATTCCTTGGAGCAGTCGCGCGGGGTGATGCCCTTTTCCTTGGCGTAGGCGGCCGCCGCCTTCTCGATCAGCGGGCGGACCACGTCGCGCATCGGCTTGATCCAGTCGCTGACGAAGTTCCACTTGGTGCCGTCCCACTGCTGGATGCGGACCGGCCCCATGGTCTCGTGGTCCTCGCACGACACCTTGACCGGCTTGGTGAAGTCCTTGAGCCCGAGTTCCGTCAGGCGGGCCTCGGTCAGGTCCAGGTTCTCCAGCCCCCAGCGGACCTCCTCGCCGTTGAGCGCCTTGTTGCCGAACTTGCCCATGGCGGTGCGCATGGCCTCGGTGGAGAATATGGCGTTGATCATGCCACGGTTGTAGAGCACCTCGCCGATACCCTCGCGGGGGCCGGCGCCATTGCCCTTGTCGTGGACCAGGCTCTTGATCGCGTCGTGGACCGCCCAGGTGTCGCCGGCGCCGTGGAAGGCGGCGCCCTTGTAGCCCTTGGCGGAATCGCCGGCGGGGATCACGTCGGATTCGGTCGACGACCACCAGTTGCCGATGAAGTGGTCCATCGGAAAGTTGATCGCCGCGGCTTCCTTGATCGCCACCTGGTTCATCACGCCCCAACCGGACATGAAGACCCAGTCCGGCTTATTGCGACGGATCTGCAGCCAGGTCGCCTTCTGTTCCTGACCGGGATGGTCGACCGGGAGTTTGAGCAGCTCGAAGCCGTACATTTCGGACAGGATATCCAGCGTCGGGTTGGCTTCCTTGCCGTAGGCGCTGTTGTGGAAGACGTGGGCGATCTTCTTGCCCTTGAGATTGTCCATGCCGCCTTCCTGGGAGCCGATATACTTGATGACGGCGGAAGCCTGGCTCCAGTACGAGGTCGGGAAGTTGAAGATCCACTTGAACACCCGGCCGTCGGCGGCGGCGGTGCGGCCGTACCCCATCGAGTGGATGGGAATCTTGTCGACCCAGCTCTTCTCGATGAGCTGATAGGTGATGCCGGTGGACAGCGGGTTGAACACGGCGGCGCCGGTCGGGCCTTCGCCTTTCAGCTTCTCATAGCATTCGACCCCGACGTCGGTCTTGTAGCCGGTCTCGCATTCGATCAGCTTGATCTTGACGCCGTTGATGCCGCCCCGCGCGTTGACCAGCGAAATGTAATCGGCAAGACCGTTGGCGAACGGCACCCCGTTGGGCGCATAGGCGCCGGTCCGGTAGACCAGCGACGGAAGGGTGATCATGCCCAGGGCAGCCACTGCGGCTTCTGCCTCGGCTTTTTCCTTTTCCGTCGTGAGTCTGGCGACTTCCGCCTTGAGTTGGGCAATCTCCGCCGTTGCATCGCCCAGCTTCTGCTGCTGGAAAATGGCAACCACAGCCAAGATGACAGCGATAACTATCGCCCCGATACCAAGATTCTTGCTCATCGATTTCCTCCTCTGTTTATCGTCTTGGAACACACTTTAAAGAAAAGTCGCCCGAAATCCACTACCCCTTTGTCAGCCTCAATGCGGGAAAGGCCACAACCTCAGCTTCTCCTTGGCGATCTGCCACAGCCGGGCAAGACCGTGTGGTTCGACGATCAAGAAAAAGATGATGAGGGCGCCGAAAACCATGAATTCGATGTGTTTCGCCGTCACCGCCATGATCCCGAAGCCGCCGACGAACAGGTTGGTCAGCATGATCGGCAGCAGGACCATGAAGCCCGCCCCGAGGATCGACCCCAAGACGCTCCCCAGTCCGCCGATGATGACCATGAACAGGATCAGGAACGACAGGTTGATGTCGAAGGCCAGCGTCTCGACGCTGCCGAAGTGCAGCATGAACAATTCGGCCCCGGCGACGCCGGCGACGTAGGAGCTGATGGCGAAGGCGCTGAGCTTGGCGGTCAGCGGCCGGATGCCGATGATCTCGGCGGCGATGTCCATGTCGCGGATGGCCATCCACGAGCGCCCGATGGCTCCGCGAACCATGTTCTTGGTCATCACCCCGAATACGATGAGCATGGTCAGCGCGGTCAGGTACTTGACCTCCGGCTTGGCCTCGGCGCCGGTGATCAATATCCCGAACAGGGCCCGCGGTGGGGCGTCGATGGTGCCCGACGGGTTGTAGTTGTAAAACCAGCCGACCTTGTTGAACAGCCAGACCAGGAAGAACTGGGCGGCCAGCGTGGCGACCGCCAGGTAGAAGCCCTTGATGCGAAGGCTGGGGATTCCGAAGACGATCCCGACGGCGGCCGCAAATAGCCCGGAGACCAGGAACACGGCGATGATGTTCATCTCGGGGAACGAGGTGGCCAGTTTGTAGGAGGCATAGGCGCCGACCGCCATGAAGCCGCCGTGGCCGAGCGACAGCTGGCCGGCGTAGCCGGTCAGGATATTGAGCCCGAGCGCCGCCAGGGCGTAGACCAGGAAGGGGATCAGGATGACCTTGAACCAGTAGTCGTCGGCGATGAACGGGATCACCAGGTAGGCGACGCCCAGGACGGCGATGATGAACACCTTGTCCTGGAGGATGGGGAACACCGCCTGGTCGGCCTCGTAGCTGGTCTTGAACTGTCCGGTTTCCCGGTAAAACATGGTCGGGGCTCTCCTATACCCGCTCGATGATCTCTTCGCCGAACAGCCCCTGGGGGCGGAACAGCAGGAAGATCATGGCCAACATGTAGGCGAACCAGTTCTCGATCGCGCCGCCGAGAACGGGCCCCCAATAGATCTCGGCCACCTTCTCGCCGACGCCGATGATGAGGCCGCCGACGATGGCCCCGGGAACCGAGGTGAAGCCGCCCAGGATGAGCACCGGCAGCGCCTTGAGCGCGATCAGCGACAGCGAGAACTGGACCCCGCTCTTGGTCCCCCACATGACGCCGGCGACCAGCGCCACGATGCCGGCCACCGACCACACGATGACCCAGATTTGCTGGAGCGGAATCCCCACCGCCAGCGCCCCCTGGTGGTCGTCGGCCACCGCCCGCAGCGCCCGGCCGATCCGGGTGCGGTGGAAGAACACGGCCAGCACGGCGACCAGGATGCCGGCGGTGGCGGCGGATACCATGTCGAACTTGTTGAGCAGCATCTCGCCGATAAAGAAGGGCTGTTCGGGAATCCCGACGTCGAGTTTCTTGACGTTGCTGCCCCACATTATGTCGCCGAGGCCCTCGAGGAAGTAGGCCAGGCCGATGGTCGACATGAACAGGATGATGGCTTCCTGGTTGACCAGCGGTCTGAGCACTAGCCGTTCGATGATGAAGGCGAGGACGATCATCACCGCCGCGGTCATCAGCAGGGCCGGGAACGCCGGCACCCCCCAATCCATGATCCCGACCAGGGTCAGGGCGGCGAACAGGGCCAACACGCCCTGGGAGAAGTTGAACACGCCCGAGGCCTTGAAGATCAGCACGAAGCCCAGCGCGACCAGGGAGTACATGACCCCCGTGGTCAAGCCGCCGACAATCACCTCGGCGAAGAAGATGGGCGAATCGGCGATGTCCAGGAACGGCTGGACGAAGAAATCGTATAACACCTCCATGGCAACGTCTTTCGTCGGTCCTCAGTCGTGGCTGACGCCCAGGTAGGCGTCGATGACGTCCTGGTTCTCGCGCACCTCGTCGGGGGTGCCGTCGGCGATCTTGCGCCCGTAGTCCAGCACCACCACCCGGTCCGAGATGTCCATCACCACCCCCATGTCGTGCTCGATGAGGACGGTGGTGGTTCCGAACTCGTCGTTGACATCGAGGACGAAGCGGCACATGTCCTCCTTCTCCTCCATGTTCATGCCGGCCATCGGCTCGTCCAGCAGCAGCAGGTCCGGCTCGGCGGCCAGCGCCCGGGCCAGTTCGACCCGCTTCTGCAACCCGTAGGGCAGGCGGCCGACGGGGATCTTGCGGATCGCCTCGATCTCCAGGAAGTCGATGATGTCCTCGACCACCTTGCGGTGCTCGATCTCTTCCTTGCGCGCCGGGCCGATGTACAGGGCCTGCCACAGGAAGTTCCGCTTCATCATGGTGTTGCGCCCGGTCATGATGTTGTCGAGCGTGCTCATGCCCTTGAACAGCGCGATGTTCTGGAAGGTCCGGGCGATGCCGTGGCTGGCGGCGTGGTGGGGCCGCATCCGGCTGCGGGTCCGGCCCTTGTAGGTGATGGTCCCTTCCTGGGGGTGGTAGAAGCCGTTCAGCACGTTGAGCATCGAGGTCTTGCCGGCGCCGTTGGGACCGATGATGGCCAGGATCTCGTGTTCCCGGACCTCGAAGCTGACGTCGCTCAGCGCCTGGATCCCGCCGAAGGCGAGGCTGATGTTGTCGACATGCAGCAGGGCGTCGCCGAATTCCCGATTATTGTTCATTTCGGCGGCTTCCCTAGACGGCTTTTCTCAAGGGCTCGGGCGCCGCCTCGATCCGCTTGGCCTCGCAGATCCTGAGGTCGGCCTTGATGGTGCCGGTGCGGCCGTCCTCGAAGATGACCTGGGCCTCCACCGGGCAGTGGTCGACGTCCGAATAGAGGGCTTCGATGAGCTCGTCGTACTTGTCGGCGACGACGTTGCGCCGCACCTTGCGGGTCCGGGTCAGCT
Organism: uncultured Thalassospiraceae bacterium; assembly: GCA_964632795.1. Taxonomy (GTDB): domain Bacteria; phylum Pseudomonadota; class Alphaproteobacteria; order Rhodospirillales; family 2-02-FULL-58-16; genus CAZWEZ01. The sequence continues at coordinate 6,902 of CAZWEZ010000056.1, forward strand.
CGCCGTCGTCGGGGTCCAGTTCCTTGTGCAGGATCAGGAACCGCTTGATCTGCGAGCCGGCGAGGTGGGGGTCTTCCGAGAGGTCACGGTTGACCTTCTCGACGCACTCCTGGATCAGGTCGTAGACCGGCTCCTGGCCGGCCAGGTCGGTGTAGCCGGAATAGGCCAGGTTGCGCCGTTCGGCCCAGTCGCCGACCGCCTCCAGGTCGGCGCAGATGAAGGCGGCGACGAAGTCTCGCCGGTCGCCGAAGGTCACCGCCTCCTTGATGTAAGGGAAGAACTTGAGCTTGTTCTCCAGGTACTTGGGGGCGAACATGGTGCCGTCAACGAGCTTGCCGACGTCCTTGGCCCGGTCGATGATCTTGAGGTGGCCGCTGTCGTCGAAGAACCCGGCGTCCCCGGTGTGCACCCAGCCGTCCTCGGCCTTGATCACCTGGGTCTCCTCTTCGTCCTTGTAGTAGGCGACGAAGACGCCGGGGCCGCGGAACATCACCTCGCCGTTGTCCTCGATGCGGACCTCGACCCCGTTGGCCGGGGTGCCGACGGTGTCGGGCTTGACCTCGCCGTCGGGCTGCATGGTGATGAACACCGAGGCCTCGGTCGAGCCGTAGAGCTGTTTGATGTTCATGCCCAGCGAGCGGTAGAAGTCGAAGATGTCGGGGCCGATCGCCTCGCCGGCGGTGTAGGCGAGGCGGATGCGGGTGAAGCCGAGGACGTTCAGCAGCGGACCGTAGACTAGGACCTTGCCCAGGAAGTAGATCAGCCGGTCCGTCGCCGTCACCTGCTTGCCGTCCAGGATATCGACCCCGACCCGGCGGGCGAACTCCATGAAGTAGTGGAACATCTTGCCCTTGATCCAACTGGCGTCCTCCATCCGGATCATCACCGTGGTCAGGATGTTCTCGAACACCCGGGGCGGGGCGAAGAAATAGGACGGGCCGATCTCGCGGGTATCGTCGAGCACCGTCTCGCCGCTCTCCGGGCAGTTGACGCAGAAGCCGGCGACGTAGGACTGGGCGACCGAGAACACGTTGTCGCCGACCCAGGCCATCGGCAGGTAGGCCATCACCTCCTCGTTCTCGGTCAGGTGGTCCCGGACGATGCCGTTGAGCGCCGTGATGATGACGTTGTCGTTGCTCAGCATGACGCCCTTGGGGCGCCCGGTGGTGCCCGAGGTGTAGAGCATGATCGCCAGGTCGTCGCCCTTGCCGGCATCTACCCGAGAATCGAAGTAGCCGGGGTTCTCCTTGTCGAAGGCGCGGCCCTGTTCCTGGACGTTCTTGTATTCGTGGATGAACGGCTGGTCGTAATGGCGCAGCCCGCGCGAGTCTTTGTAGATGATGTGCTCGAGCCGCGGACAGCGGTCCATGATATCGAGCAGCTTGTCCACCTGTTCCTGGTCCTCGACCACCGCGAAGCGGATCTCGGCGTGCTCGAAGACGTACTGCATCTCCTCGGCCACCGAGTCCTGGTAGACCGGCACCGGGATGCCGCCCAGGCACTGGGGGGCGACCATCGACCAGTAGAGCTGGGGCCGGTTGTCGCCGACGATGCCGAGCCGGTCGCCTTGCTTGAAGCCGAGCGCCGCCAGGCCGCAGGCCAGGGCGCGGACCTCCTCGGCGACCTCGCCCCAGGTCCAGGCCTGCCAGATGCCGAAGTCCTTCTCGCGGATCGCCGGCTTGTCGGGGCGATGGGCGGCGTTATGGCGAAGCAGCTTGGGGAAGGTGTTGCGGCTTTCCTCGATGGTCGCGGACTCGATCATCGTCCCCTCTCCCTGGAAAGGTGGGCGATTCCGCCAAGGCCCGCTTCGGCAATCGTTACCGACAACGCGATGCTCCCTGGTCCCGGGCTTGTTGTCGTTGTTTTTATGGCCCTGGTTTAGCCGTTGCGACTTGCTTCGGGCGCTACCGAATGCTTGGTGAGTCAGGCCAAATCGGTGTTCCCAGGCAGGCGCGCGAGCAGAACGTCGTTAGCACATACACGATCGAAAATATCTTCTCAAGCTCTTAGAAGGTTCCCGGGTAGTCGCCGCCGTCGATCAGCAGGTTCTGGCCGGTGATGTAACCGGCCCGGGCGCCGCACAGGTAGGCACAGAGTTCGCCGAACTCGGCCGGATCGCCGAAACGGCCGGCCGGGTTGGCGGCCATGCTCTCGTCGCGCAGTTCGGCGAGGGGCCGGCCGGTGGCCCTGGCCGAGGCCTCCAGGAACGCGTTCAGGCGTCCGGTTTCGAAGGAGCCGGGCAGGATGTTGTTGATGGTGACGTTGTGGCGCACCGTCTGGCGCGCGATCCCGGCGACGAACCCGGTCAGCCCCGAGCGCGCCCCGTTGGACAGGCCGAGGATGTCGATGGGCGCCTTGACGGCGCTGGACGTGATGTTGACGATACGCCCGAAGCCACGCTCGATCATGCCGTCCACCGTCGCCTTGATGAGGAAGATGGCGCTCAGCATGTTGGCGTCGAGCGCCGCGATCCAGTCGTTGCGGTCCCAGTCGCGGAAGTCGCCGGCCGGCGGTCCGCCGGCGTTGTTGATCAGGATGTCGGGCTCGGGCACCGCCTCCAGGATGGCGGCGCGGCCGTCCTCGGTGGCGACGTCGGCGGCCACCGTGGCCACCGCCGCGCCGGTGGCGGCCTCGATCTCCCCGGCCGCCTCGGCCAGCGGTCCCGGGGTCCGGGCGACGATGGTCACGGCGGCGCCCTCGCGGGCCAGCGACATCGCGCAGGCCCTGCCCAATCCCTTGGAGGCGGCGCATACCAGCGCCCTCCGTCCGCCGATGCCCAGGTCCATGGTTATCCTCCTTGTGCTTGTGATCCGCTGTCCAGCCGGTGCAGCACCTGGCGGGCCAGGGGGACGGTGATGTTGCGGCGCTCGGCCAGGGCGGCGGCGTCGATGGCCGCCACCAGCCGGCGCGCCGAATCGAACGAACGCTCCATGCGAGTCAACGCATACGGTATCACCCCCTGGTCCACCCGCAACTGGCGATCGGCGAACAGCTTGACCATCACCGCCGCGATCAGGGCGTCGTCCGGGGCCCCGATGCCGACCGCCGTGGCGGCGTTGAGCCGCGAGCGCAGATCGGCCAGGGCGACCCGCCAGCGCGCCGGCGGACGGCGCGCGATCAGCAACATCCGGAGGTCCTTCTCGTGGGCCGTGTTGTAGAGGTGCAGGAACCCCTCCTCGTCGTCGAGCAAGGCCTCGGGGTCCTCGACCAGGCACGCCGGGCTGTCGCCGAGGAGGTTCGGCGGCTCGTTGCGGCGCAGGTCGTCGGGGGTGATCGCCCGGGCTCCGCTGAGGCCCAGGAAGACCTGCGCCAGGTGGCTCTTGCCGCAGCCGGGGGGGCCGTGGACGGCCAGCGCCGTCATCGGCCAGCGGGGCCAGCGGTCGAGCCAGGCGACGGCCTCGGCGTTGCACGGGGCGACCAGGAAATCCTCGCCCGACAACGACGGGCGATGCCCGAAGTCGAGGGCAAGCTGCCGGGGCGGAGTCAACTCGGGCTGTCCCCCTGTCCCGTGTAGAGACGGCTTTCCCGGTAGCGGGCCAGGGCGAAGCGGACCAACACGCCGATGACCGCCGCCGCCGGCACCGCCAGCAGGATGCCGGTGAAGCCGAACAGCGAGCCGCCGGCCAGCAGGGCGAAGATGACCCACACCGGATGCAGGCCGACCCGGTCGCCGACCAGCTTGGGGGTCAGGAAGTAGCCCTCGCCCACCTGGCCGATGGCGAACACGACGGCGACCAGGACGATGGGCGTCCACTCGGAAAACTGGGCGAGGGCGATGCCGAAGGCGACGGCGAAGCCGACCAGCATCCCGAAGTAGGGGATGAACGAGATCAGCCCGGTGCCGAAGCCGACCAGCAAGCCGAAGTCCAGCCCGACCAAGGTCAACCCGGCGCCGTAGAAGGCCGCCAGGATCAGGCACACGGTCGCCTGGCCGCGCGCGAAGCCGGCTATGGTGCGGTCGATCTCGGCGACCTGGGCGCGGATGGTGGGCGCCGAGTCGCGGGGCAGGTAGTCGTCGACCAGGGCCACGATGCGGTCCCAGTCGCGCAGCAGGTAGAAGGACACCAGCGGCGTGAGGACGATCAGCGAGACGACGCTGAAGACCGCCATGCCGCCGCTCCACAGCCCCTTCAGCAAACCCTTGATCCACTGTCCCGCTTCCCCGGCGACGACCCCGGCGACGCTGCCCAGGCGTTCCATTTCCTGTTCGCTCAGCCGGGCCTGCAACTGTTCGAGCAGGGGCGCGGCGCGATCACGCAGGGCTTCGACCAGGTCCGGAATGCGGCCCAGAAGGCCGAGAACCTGGGCCTGCATCAACGGGAACAGCAGCACCAGCAAGGCGACCACGGCGATGAAGAAGGCGGCGATGATCGACGCCGCCGCCAGGGCCCTCGAGGCGCCTTTCTCCTCCAGCTTGTCGACCACCGGATCCAGGAAGTAGGCCACCGCCATGCCGGTCACGAAGGGCATCAACACGTCGCTGAGCAGGAACAACAGAAGCACGAACACGACGAACCCGGACAACCAGGCCGCCAGACGTCCCCCTCGGGTCATTTCCCGTCCTCCATCGCCGTCAAACGCCGTCCCCAGGTCACCATGTAGGCGCCGCCCGACAGCAGGGTGGTCAGCGCCACAACGTAGACCATCAGATCGATGATGACGAACAATTCGCTGTTCATGCCGAACCCCAGGACGCCGAGGACCAGCGCCGCGAGGATGATCTGGACGGTGGTGTTGAGCTTGCTGATCAACAGCGGACGCATGGTCAGCGAATGGGTCAGGGTCTCGAACAGGATGGCGCCGCCGACGATCAGCACGTCGCGGAACACCACCATGATCACCAGCCAGGTGACGATGTAGTCCTCGTGGCCCAGGGTCACGTAGACGCTGACCAGCAACGCCTTGTCGGCGATCGGGTCGAGGAACTTGCCGAACTCGGTCTCGAGGTTGAAGTTCTTGGCGATGAAGCCGTCGACGGCGTCGCTGACGCCGGCGGCGACGAACAGCCAGAAGGCGGCCGACAGGCGCCCGTTGAGGATCAGCCAGACGACCACCGGCACCGACAACAGCCTGACGAAGGAGATGATGTTGGGAATGGACACCGGCACCGGCTCACATACCAAGGATCACTGATAATGACCCATAGAGACGGGTCGCCAATGCGACCCGTCGGAGGGCGTCAGAACGCATTGACGATGCGCCCCATCGCCGGCAACGTTCTTCCTACCCGACGGGACGCATTGGCGATCTCTATGGGTCATTATCAGTGATCCTTGGTATCAGTACTTCGTGGCGGCGCCGGCGAGCCCCAGGATCCAGTCGTCGCCCTTCCGCGACAGGGCAAGGTCCACCTGTTCGAGGCTCAGGGCCAACTGGTCGGGATCGCCCAGGTAGTGAAGGTTGATCCGCACCTCGTCGCGCGACAACAGCACCAGATCGGTGCGCCGGACCACGGCCACCCCAGCCAGCCGCTTGCGCACGTTCAGCCAGTCCTCGAGGCCGGTGATCGGCACCGTCACCGCGATCACCGCGTTGTGTCCGAACTGCAGCAGGTTGTCCCGCTTCCAGTTGTCCTCGATCTGCCGGGTCAGATCCAGGGCGGCGTACGCCAACAACTCGTCCAGGCCCTCGCCGGCGGCAGCGACGTAGGCCTGGACCACGGTCTGTTCCTGAAGCGCCGTGCCGTAGCGCCTGACGTCGACCTCCAGGACAGGCAGGCCGTTGGCCCCCATGCGCTGGGTCGCCTGGGCGACCAGGGTGTCGCCGGCACCGTAGCGGGCGGCGATGGCGGCCAGGCGTTGTTGGTCGCCGGCCACCGCCTGCTCGGCGCCGATCGCCGAGATGTCGGCGAGGTCGCCCAGCGGCAGTACCGTCGGCACCAGGCTGTCCATCGGCGGGCGCCCCGCCCAGGCGTCCCGCCACGGGTTGGGCTCGTCCCACAGCAGCAGGGCGCCGAGCGAGCGGTACACGGGCAGGACCAGCACCGGCTTGGAGAGGGTCTCGGCGAAGGCCACCCCATGGTCGGTAAGCAGCCGGCGCACGGCATCGCCCTTGAAGCGGAAGTTGAGGGTCGCCAGATAGCGCACCGCCGAGGCCTTTTCCGCGGCGACCTCGAAGTCCTTGACGTAGTCGGCGATCTCTCCGGGAGCCGGTCGCGGCAGCCGGTCGTGGTCTGAACCCAGGGTGAGGCGTTCGAGGAGCCGGCGGAAGGCGGTCCGTTCGCCCTCGCCCAGCGCCTGCTCGCGGGCCATGGCGGCGGTCTCGGCGGTGACGTCGACGGCGACCCTCCTGATCTCGAAGGGATCGCCGTCCTGGGCCCGGACGGCGGCGGCGGCGGACAGCGAAACGGCGGCCGCCGTCAAGGCAGCGGCCAGCCGGCGGCGAAGGTCAGGAAACGCGGGCGAACAACGGCGATCTATCATGGCACGGCTTTCCGGTATTGTCGGCCCTCTTCCTGGTCCTCTTTCTCGCCCTTTTCCTTCTTCGGCCGGAGTTCCCGGTACATGGCGATCCCGCTCACCAGCAACAGAATGACCCCGCCCAGGGCCAGCCACCAGGTGTTCTTATCCATCCAGGACGTGACCTCGATCGGTTTCTCTTCCACCTCGGGCTCGGGTTCGGGCTCGGGTTCGGGTTCGGGTTCGGGTTCCGGTTCGGGCTCGGGTTCGGGCTCGGGTTCCTTCTCCTCCTCGAAGGTGTAGTTGCCGGGACACAGCCAGGAAATGGCCTCTTCGTCGGCCAGCCTGAGGTCGGGGACGGCCTGCCCGGAAAGCTGGTTCTGGGCCGCGTAGTAGCGAATCAGGTTGCCGATCCGGTCCTTGATCTGGATCTTGAAACCGATGTTGTCGACCCGCCCGTCGTTGTCCTGGTCCATGGTGAAGACGCCCGACAGCCAGAACGTGGTGCCCTTGATGTCGACCTCGCCGGCCTGGTAGAACTCCCGCAGGTCGCGATCGCACCTGATCGCTTCCACCGGGGCCCCCTCGGCAGGCAATTTCCCTTCTTCGCCCTCCGGCGTGGCCCACTCCGGCTCTCCGCCGGGAAGGGTTTCCCCGAATTCCCCGAACGTACCGGGAAGGGTTCCCCCGCCTTCCCCGAACGTACCGGGGATGGTTCCCCCGGCTTCGCCGGCCGCGCCGGGAACGGCTTCGCCGGCGGTCCCGGGGATCAGTCCGCCGCCGCCTTCGCCGGCCCGTGCCTTCTTCCGTTCCGCCGCCAGCTCAGCCGGGGTCTTGAGGATCAGCCCGGGGATGCCCTCCGACGAGTAGCCGATCGATCTGTCCCCGGGAGAATCGACCAGATACGGTGTTGACGGCTGGCTGCTCGCCTCCCCCGCCGCAGGCAGGGAAGGCACGGGCACGGTCTCGATATCCGAAAACAGGGGAAGCCCCCGGGCGATCCAGGTGTCGATGGGTTCGTAGCAGTACTCAGGGCCGGTATTGACGCGCACCGCCTCCCTGCCGACGTCGATGGCCACCGAGTAGCCGGTCCCGGCCTCGATCTTCCTGATCAGGCTCTCGCAGCCGACCTCGGTCTGGGCGGCCAGGGCCTCGCCATGTCCCCCCAACGCGGCGGCCGCCATCAGCAACGCCATGGCCGCCGGGAATCTCTTTCGGGTAGCAGGAGGTGGGGCAGGGTTCATCCGCTAATGACCGACTGGTTTCATCGCCTTCGCCCACAAAACGTACATTACATGTGGCCCAATGATAAAGTATCTTCAATCTGATCGGGATGCGATGAGCCACGGGGAGGCAGACATCAACACCCTCAGCTACAAGGACGCCGGCGTCGATATCGACGCCGGCGAGGCGCTGGTCGAGGCCATCAGGCCGCTGGCCCGGTCCACCGCGCGGCCGGGCGTGGTTTCCGGCCTCGGCGGCTTCGGCGCCATGTTCGACCTCAAGGAGGCCGGCTACCGCGACCCGATCCTGGTCGCCGGCACGGACGGCGTCGGCACCAAGCTCAAGGTGGCGATCGCGGCGGGCCGCCACGATACGGTGGGGATCGACCTGGTCGCCATGTGCGTCAACGACCTGGTGGTCCAGGGCGCCGAACCGCTGTTCTTCCTCGACTACTTCGCCACCGCCAAGCTGGAGGTCGAGGCCGGCCGCGACATCGTCTCGGGCATCGCCGAGGGCTGCAAGCGGGCCGGCTGCGCGCTGATCGGCGGCGAGACGGCCGAAATGCCCGGCATGTACGCCACCGGCGACTACGACCTGGCGGGGTTCGCCGTCGGCGCCGTCGAGCGGGGCGGCCTGCTGAGCGGCGCCGACATCGGCGAGGGCGACGTGGTCCTCGGGCTGGCCTCCAGCGGCCTCCATTCCAACGGCTTCTCCCTGGTCCGCCGGGTGGTCGACATCGTCGGCCTCGACTACGCCGCCCCGGCCCCCTTCGAGCCCGGCCGGACGCTGGGCGAGGCCCTGCTCGAGCCGACCCGGATCTACGTCGCCGGCTGCCTGGCGGCGATCCGGGCGGGCGGCGTCAAGGGACTCGCCCACATCACCGGCGGCGGGCTGGTCGAAAACATCCCCCGGGTCCTGGCCGACGGCCTGGCCGCCGAGATCGACGCCGCCGCGTGGACGGTGCCCGAGGTCTTCGGATGGCTGGCCGAGGCCGGCGGCATCGAGGATTCGGAGATGGCGCGAACCTTCAACTGCGGCATCGGCATGGCGGTGATCGTCGCCGCCGAGCGGGCCCGGCAACTGGCGGAGGTCCTGAGCGAAGCGGGCGAGAAGGTTTTCACCATCGGCGGTATCGTCGGGCGCCGGGACCAAGAGCCCGCGCTCACCATCACCGGGGGATAACCGACATGGCCAAGTTGAAGGTAGCGGTATTCATCTCGGGACGGGGCAGCAACCTGCAATCCCTGATCGATGCCACGGCCGGGGAGTCGTCCCCCGCCGAGATCGTGCTGGTGCTCTCCAACGTCGCCGACGCCTACGGATTGCAACGCGCCGAGAAGGCCGGCATCCCGGCCACGGTGGTCGACCACAAGGACTTCGAGGACCGCCAGAGCTTCGAGGACGTGCTCCACGAGAAGGTCGCCGAGGCCAAGGCAGAACTGGTCTGCCTGGCCGGCTTCATGCGGGTCCTGACCGACAACTTCGTCAACCGCTGGCGCGAGCGGCTGATCAACATCCATCCCTCGCTGCTGCCCTCGTTCAAGGGGATCCACGTCCATGAGCGGGTGATCGAGCACGGCGCCCGGTTCTCGGGGTGCACCGTCCACTTCGTGCGCCCGGCGATGGACGACGGCCCGATCATCGCCCAGGCCTGCGTGCCGGTGCATCCCGACGACGACGCCGACGCCCTGGCCGAGCGGGTGCTGGTCCAGGAACACCTGATCTATCCGATGGTGGTCCGCCTGATCGCCGAGGGCCGGGTCAGGATAGTCAGCGAACGGGTTCTCATCGACGGCGCCGAGTCCACGCCCGGAGCACTGCTGAACCCGAGCGGGTAGGGTCAGGAATAAGGACCGCTGGTCTCAGCCGACGATTTCGATGTCGCTGAAGAAGAAGGCGATTTCCTTGGCCGCGGTCTCCGGGGCATCGGAGCCGTGCACCGAGTTCTCCTGGACGTTGCGACCGAACCGCTGGCGGATGGTCCCCTCCTTGGCGTTGGCCGGGTTGGTGGCGCCCATGGTCTGGCGGTTGAGGTCGATGGCGCCCTCGCCCTCCAGGACCTGGACCTCCACCGGCGCCGAGGACATGTACTCGCACAACTCGGCGAAGAACGAGCGCTCGGCGTGAACCGCGTAGAAGGCCTCCGCCTGGGCGCGGGTCAAGCGCAGCCGCTTGTGGGCGATCACGCGCAGGCCCGCCTCCTCGAGGATGGCGATGATGCCGCCGGTGATGTTGCGGCTGGTGGCGTCCGGCTTGATGATGGATAGGGTACGTTCGACGGCCATGCCGCTCCGTCCCTCCGATTCCCACAAGAAAGAGTGATGAGTCCGTTCCGGTCTGGGGGCCGATATAGACGCATCGGGGGTCTCCTGGCAACCGTGACGTTTTCCCGAACCTCGGGCCGTGGTATCAACCGGCCATGTTGCGGATCGACGACCTCGTCTTCCGGATCGCCGGCCGGGTCCTGTTCGAGCGGGCCTCGCTTGTCGTCCCGGCCGGCCACAAGGTGGGCCTGGTGGGGCGCAACGGTTCGGGCAAGACGACCCTGTTGCGGCTGATCGCCGGCGAGGCCCAGGCCGACGGCGGGGTCATCCAGGTGGCCAAGGGGGCGCGCCTCGGGCGGGTCGCCCAGGAGGCCCCCGGCGGCCCCCGCAACCTGCTGGACACCGTGCTGGAGGCCGACGGCGAGCGCCTCGCCCTGCTCGCGGAAGCCGAAACCAGCACCGACGGCGGGCGCCTCGCCGAGATCCACGAGCGGCTCAACGACATCGGCTCCCACGCGGCGCCGGCCCGGGCTTCCTCCATCCTCGCCGGCCTCGGTTTCGACGAGGCGGCCCAGGGGCGTCCGTGCGGCGAATTCTCCGGCGGCTGGCGGATGCGGGTGGCGCTGGCCGCGGCCCTGTTCTCGCGGCCCGACCTGTTGCTGCTCGACGAGCCCACCAACCACCTCGACCTGGAGGCGGCGATGTGGCTGGCCAACCATCTGGCCGGCTGGTCGGGGACCCTGATCGTGATCAGCCACGACCGGCGGATGCTCAACCGGGTGGTCGAGGGCATCGTCCACCTGCACCAGCGCCGGCTGACCCGCTACGCCGGCAACTACGACCGCTTCGAGCGGACCCGGCGCGAACGCCAGCAGCGGGAAACCAGACTCCACGCCCGCCAGCAGGCCGAGCGCCGGCGCATCGCCGCCTTCGTCGAGCGCTTCCGCTACAAGGCGACCAAGGCCCGCCAGGCCCAGAGCCGGATCAAGATGCTGGCCCGCATGGAGCCCATCGCCACGGTGATCGAGGAGCGGACCCCGTCGTTCGCCTTCCCGGCCCCCGCTCCCCTGCCCCCGCCGATCGTCGCCATGGAGGGCGTCGCGGTCGGCTACGGCGAGAACCCGCCGGTGCTCAGCGACCTCAACCTGAGGATCGACATGGACGACCGGATCGCCCTGATCGGCGCCAACGGCAACGGCAAGTCGACCCTGATCAAGCTGCTCGCCGGACGCCTGGCGCCGCGCGCCGGCAGGCTGCACCGGCCGGGCGCCCTCAGGTGCGGCTACTTCGCCCAGCACCAGGCCGACGAGCTGGACCCCGGGGCGACCGCCTTCGAACACCTGGCCCGGATCATGGATCAGGCGGCCCCGGCGAAGGTCCGCGCCCACCTGGGGCGCTTCGGCTTCGCCGGCGACAAGGCCGACGTCGTGGCCAACGAGCTGTCGGGGGGCGAGAAATCGCGCCTGCTGTTCGCCCTGATGAGCGTCGGCTCGCCCCACATCGTGCTGCTCGACGAACCGACCAACCACCTCGACGTCGACGCCCGCGAGGCGCTGGTCCAGGCGCTCAACGAGTATGGGGGGGCGCTGATCGTGGTCAGCCACGACGCCCACCTGATCGACTTCGTGTGCGACCGCCTGTGGCTGGTCGCCGAGGGCACCTGCGCGCCGTTCGAGGGCGATCTGGAGGACTACCGCAAGCTGCTGGAGGACCAGCGCCGCCAGGTCCGGCGCAACGACCGCCAGCCCGCCAGGCCGGGGCGCAAGGACCTGCGCCGGGCCCGCGCCGCCGCCCGCGCCGGCACCGCGACCCTGCGCAAGGCGGCCCGTGACGCCGAGAAACGCCTGGAGTCCCTGAACGCCCGCAAACGGGACCTGGAAGCCCGCCTCGCCGATCCCGAGGTCTACGGCGGCCCGACGGCCCGGCTGATGGAACTCCAGATCGAGCTGGCCCAGATCAAATCCGCCATCGCCGAAACCGAACAGGCCTGGCTGGAAGCCCACGACACCTTGGAGACCGGAGGGTCATGACCCTCGTCGACGCCGCCGGAACCGAGCATCCAGCCGCCGGGGAGGATGCGCGTATCGTGTCGCTGGTGCCGAGCCTGACCGAGTTGCTGTTCGAGCTGGGGCTGGGCGGGCGCGTCGTCGGACGGACGGCGTACTGTACGCGGCCGGAAGGGGCGGTCCGCAAGGTGCGCAGCGTCGGCGGGACCAAGATGGTCCACATGGACCGGCTCGCCGCGCTCGACGCCACCCACGCGGTGGTCAACATCGACGAGACGCCCAGGGAGATCGCCGAGGCGATCGCCGCCGCCGGCCTCCGGGTGGTGGTCACCCATCCGCTGACGGTCGCCGACAACGTCGGCCTCTACCGCCTGCTGGGCGGCCTCTTCGGCCGAGCGGAGGCAGCCGAGCGGCTGGTCCAACGGCTCCGGGCGGCCTTGCGGGCGGTCCCCGAACTGCCCCCCCAACGGGTGCTCTACCTGATCTGGAAGGACCCCTGGATGACGGTGTCCCGGGACACCTACGTCTCCGACATGCTGGCCACGCTTGGCTGGCGGACGGTGGGCGGCGACGCCGCGGCGCGCTATCCGGAGGTCGAGATCGGCCAAAGCCTGCTCGCCGGCACCGACCTGGTGCTGTTCCCCGACGAGCCCTTCCCCTTCGCCGAGAGCCACCTCGACGCCTTCGCCGCCGATTACGGCTGCGCGCGCGACCGGCTGTCGAGGATTGACGGGGCGATGGTCTCCTGGTACGGCAGCCGGGCGATCCCCGCCCTGGGCTACCTCGCAGACTTTCGCCGGGGCCTGAAAACAGAACCGGACGATCGACCATGACCGAGATCAAACCGACCAAGAGGACCAAGGTGGTCAGGGAGCCCAAGCGGGCCCGCTACGACCTGAAGACGATCCACGCCATCATCGACGAGGCGCTGATCTGCCACGTCGGCTTCGTCGCCGGGGGGACTCCCTTCGTGATCCCGGTCAACCACTGGCGGATCGGCGAGAGCCTCTACATCCACGGCTCGACGGCCAGCCGGATGGTCCGCGCCCTGGGGGCGGGCGGCGAGGTCTGCGTCACCGTGACCCTGGTCGACGGCCTGGTGCTCGGCCGTTCGGCCTTTAACCACACCATGAACTACCGCTCGCTGGTCATCGTCGGGCGGGCCGAGCCGGTCGACGATCCGACCGCCAAGCTGGCCGCCCTGGAGGCCTGCATGGAGCGCATCGCCCCCAGGCGCTGGTCGCAGGTGCGGCCGCCCAGCGCCAAGGAGATGAAGGCGACCCGGGTCCTGGCGGTGCCGATCGGCGAGGCCTCGGCCAAGGTCAACAGCGGCCCGCCGGTGGACGAGGTGGCCGACCTCGCGCGGCCGGTGTGGGCCGGCGTGGTGCCCCTGCGCCAGGCCGCCGGGACGCCGCAACCCTGCCCCAGGCTCGATCCGAGGATCGCCGTCCCCGATTACCTGCGCCGAATAGGCGGCGGGTAGGAGCCGTAGGCCAGTTTGGGGCCGTGGGTCAAGACGCCCTGCATCTTCTTGAAGTTGACATTGAAAGCAAAAAGATATTGAACCACAGAGGACACAGAGGAAGGCACAGAGAAGAAATTATCTAAGACAATATTTTTTATCTTTTTCTTCTCTGTGCCTTCCTCTGTGAACTCTGTGCTCTCTGTGGTTCAATAACCCTTGTTTATTCAATAAGAAAGCGCAGGGGTTCCGGGGACATGATACTTAATTGTCTCTCCCACTCTTCCGGTGTTAGGCTTTTCTCATGGCACGATTGGCGCGGGTGGCGGCGCCGGTCATTCCTCATCATGTGACCCCAATTAAGTATCATGTCACCGGAACTGCGGAACTGATATCTCGCTCGGGCGGCTGCAAGGGCAAGCCTCCTTCTCTGATGTTACGGCCCGTGCCGGGTGCAGCCGTCGCAAGACATGTTTGGTGGCCCTCAAAAGGAGGAAAAACCACGGACTCACTCGGCCTACATTTAAAGGCAATCGCCAGGATTGGTGCACATGTAAAATGCTATATCTGCTGTTCAAAGCTTTCTTTCATTTCAATAAGTATTTTTTTTGCATCGTCAATATCCTGAGGTGCATTTTTGAATGCCTCAATTTTACTCATATGGAGGAGCTCTGGCTCTATTTTGGCGATTGCGTCGAGGCCCTGATTTATAAAAACCAGACCTTGGTCATAGCTGTTAGACATAGCTTTGATGACAGCTATCTGCACATAAGCGCCAAATTGCCTTTCATCCAACAAAATCGCGGTTTCTAAACAATTAAGCGCATTTTTATAATGCTTTTTGAATTTGTTGCTTGTGTATTTTCCGCGATCAAACAGGCTAGCAACAATTTTTCCAGAGTCTCCGCCAATATTGGCGAGCATTGTTGAAATCAATACACAAATTACTTCTGGCGCATCTTCATAATCACCACGTCCCAACTCCTCATACTTCTCAACAAGTTCGTGCTCCATTGACGTAATAACAAAAAGCACAAACAATGGATTGTCCCCAAATTTATCATCTAGTGCGTCAATGATTTTTGGAGAAACTTTGTGCCAAGGATTGGTTCTAGAAAACCAATCCTTACGTTCTGCGGAACTTCCGTTTTCAGGAAACGGCGTTATGCGGTTCTCGTTTTTGAAAAAACCGAATAAGCTCATGATCTTCCTCCCCCCTCACTTCTGCCGCCACGCTAAAAGCTGACGCATCCATGTTAAAATCCTTGCATGTGCAATATACTATCAGAAGTTCCGAAGTTCCGGTGACATGATACTTAATTGTTTCTCCCACTCTCTGGTATTAGGTTTTTCTCATGGCACGATTTGCGCGGGTGGTGGCACCGGGCATTTCTCATCATGTGACCCCAATTAAGTATCATGTCACCGGAACTGCGGAACTGGGAACTGCAGAACTGGCGGCGGGACTTTGGGAGCGCGGTGCCGAAGCCTCGGGTATCATCCCGCCTTCGGCCCGCCTCTTCCCAAAAGCGGCCGCCTCAGACGCGCCAGGAGCGCCCCAGGCCGTTGCCACGCGCTCGGAAGCCTCCCAGGGACTCCCCGGGCCTTTCAGCGCCCCACACCACGCTCCTAAAGCCCCCGCTACTTCGCCGCCAGGCGAAATCGGTCTCTCCACACGGCTGGCGCTTGATGTGTGCAATGCTCTTGAACTTTGCGACAAGCTACTTATTGAGCTTCAACGGAATTGTGAACTGAATTCGGTTTACAGCCGAATTGCCTTTCGCAGCTTCAATATCTCCGCCTGCTTTGGCAAACCAGACTTTAATGCCTGCGCCAGCCTTTGCTGTCTCGCTGTCTTCTTCAGTAATTGCCACATCGAAATTTACAAGGCTCGCGTACCCATTACGAGCGCCGAGATAGAGCAAACCGGCTTCGGAAGTACTTTTTCCTGCGAGTTCGCCTCTTATGTCGATATCAGGCCGTGCGGTTATGTCACTTTCCTTGTGGGCCTCTTCAAAGGCACTAACGCCCTCTGCAACCTGTGTGAGTGTTTGCTGGACAAAATCCTTAAGCGTGATCATGCGACCCCCCTTCAATATCTGATTTTCCATCCTGGAGGCCTATTATGAGCCTCCACCTTGATCGGGGGCAAATAAAATAAGCAGTTCCGGGTCGCGGTAGGGAAACGGGTTACCCCGCTCCCCCCGCGCAGATCCCGGCGAGCGGCTTTAAGGGGAGTTCCGGGGACAGGAGTTCCGGGGACATGATACTTAATTGTCTCTCCCACTCTTCCGGTGTTAGGTTTTTCTCATGGCACGATTTGCGCGTGCGGCGACTAGCCCTTCTCCTCCCAGCCGCCGGCCTCTGTCTGTTGCCAGTAGGTCAGGTCGTGGCCCTCCTCCAGATAGGCCTTCCAGCGCCGGCGCGCCGCCTTGACGGCCGCCGGGTCGGTGCCGTCGAACAGCTCGAAACAGCGCTCGTAGTCGCCGACCCGCGCCGAGGCGGCGCCGTCGGTGAGGAACAGGAAGTGCGCGTCGTTGGGGTTCTCGTCCTCGACGGTGAGCCACACCGGCTGCTCTTGAGGGTGGCCGTCCCTGGGGCTGCCGTGGGGCAGCCAGGAATCGCCGCGGTAGGTCCACAACAGGCCGTTGATCGCCTCCACCCGGTCCTCGGAGCCGGCCATCACGACGGCCCGCTTGCCGGCCTCCAGGGTCTTCTCGAGCAACCTCGGCAGGGCCCTCTCGAGCGGCCACCTGTGGAGGTGATAGAAGGCGATCG
>CAZWEZ010000057.1:0-22804 GCA_964632795.1 uncultured Thalassospiraceae bacterium
CGAAAGCCTTGGAAAGCCGTCTCTATGGGTCATTATCAGTGCCCCTTGGTATTATATATCAGAGTAAGAGAGTACCGTCCGAACCGTCCGATATCCAGCCATATCAAATAGTTAGAGGCATATACTTAACCGTCCGATACCGTCCGAACCGTCCGATATCCAGCCATATCAAAAGGTTAACCGAACCCTGCATTTCGTCTGCCGTCACCTGAAAAGTAATCATGGGTCCCTCCAGAGAAGTTCCCATGTGCGAGCGACGCGCAACCCCGAAATTTGTCTGTCGGCGTATGAAATGAATCGCGTTGTGTTGTTGTTATTGTTTGCTAGTGCTTTAGCCCCAGGGCATGCCCACTCCGAATAATAAAAATCAAAACATAAATCGAAAGTGTTCCATTTTATTATTTAGGACAAAAAAGTGCGGTTGCGCGTCGCCCGCACTCGGAAATTTTTCTGGAAGGACCCGCGACTGTTCAGCTGTTAATCGATGTCCGTTTATTACCGCATAACAGACTATTTACAGGACACTACCTGAATTCCGCTTGTGATCCCTTGCGAAAGTTCGGTATGTGGCTTTGAACGGTCAGAGTTAGCGTATTGTACTCATTGGTCTTCTTGCATTTTGAAATAGGCCCGCGCCATATCAGGCATAGCCATCATCTCTATATCTTGCGGGCCAATGTCAGTTGCCAATTTTACACTGAGCTGCCGTTTCAGAATCGCCAGCTCAAAGAGCAGATCAGGCGTTTCGTCGCCTTTCCAAATTGCCGGAAGCAACTCATAAGTCCCATTATGGTCATAGTCTGTGAGAAATCGCTCGAGGTTAAGATCAGAATCTGGCTCCATGGTCTGAAAGCGCGCCGCGAAGAAAGAGGCTTTGATGGTCTCAACATCCTCGTCCCAAGGCCGCGAAGTTATCATCACTTTGTAGTGGAAATGGTGTTTGTCAGAGATGGCTTTGATAATCGCGACGTAGATATCTTCTTCCTTGTCGACCGAGCCGAATCGCTCGCGCCAACGTTCGAAAATCTTCCGCGCTGCATTCTCGTCGGTGAAGAGGAGCGCAATAGCTGAAGGCCCATCCCGCGTCGAATTTAGATAGGCGACACCTTTCCACCCGGCTTTGTTCCACAGGTGAATGTCGATGACCGAACGAACACTGATATCCCGGTGGCTCTGTGCCGTCATTCCGCAGTCTTGCCAATCAGGCTTATCCTCGTTATCGCTGCCCTCACTATCGAGTGGGGTCAATTTTCGACGCTGAATCGACGGACGGTCGGCCTGCAACGGATAGCTTGAACGCACGTGCTCCGACCAATTGTCGAGGCGGGATATACTGCTCCCAAAAACGCGGTTATAGCTGTTTGACGAGACAGCGATCATGGATATACGCTCCATGACCGCTTCGTCACTGAAGAGATGTTCGATCGTGTTTTTGACGTCTTTTATCGCGCACACCGAATACATGGTGACTCCAGCCACGTACGCCAGCGCTTGCTGGGCTTCAACCTGAAAATCATAGCTCGCTGGCGACCGTCCAGCCGGCCATATAAGCTCGGCCGTCATATTCTCTGGATCGAGCGTAAACTCCGGTCGCGTTTTATTCTCGCTCTCAACGATAGCTATTTGCAATTGCTCCGTATGGGGATGAATATTTAGCTCTACCGCTGTTGCAAGATACGCTTCGAGCGTGCCGAGAATTGCCTCCGCAACCAAAATCAACGTTGTCGAACCCGTTACGCTCACGTTGATCTGAATGCCCAGAACGGTCGTGGCAAATGTCTGATCACTTTCGTCGTTCAAAACGAGAGAGCCATGTAAGTCGGCGGAAACCGGTTGGCTCGCGAGCAGTGAATAGAGCTCGGCCACGTTCTCGCCCGTTTCGCTTTCCGGCAAACTGCCTTCCTCACGTAAAACAGACTCGTGGCCGAGGACGTATAGCAACGCTGACCGGGCGTGAATCAAGCCGAGTACCTCAAGAATATCAGGCAGCCCCTCAAGGCAATTCAGTTCCGAGGGACTGGAGTTGAGGAGCCGGCTGGCCTGAGCCATGTCCAGTTCCTGAATCGTGCTCTCAAGCTTTACTTTTGACTCTTCTGCCAGCGGCATGCTCCTCGCGATGCCGTTAAGCAGCTGGATCGCTTGGAGGAAATCGGGAAGGTGCCGCAGTTGGAGAGATATCCAAGCGAAGAGGATCAACGTGGGAATAATCTCTGGGCGCAGTTCGCTCTCTTCCTCCGATTCAATGATGATAGACGCGAGGGCGAAGATAGAGCTGGCACGTGCGGCCCAGTAGAGACCAGCGCTACGGTACGCCATAGAGAGGAGTTGCATCGCCTCAATAAGGGGCTCGGCATATTCTTTTTTGGTGAGCTGTCGTGCGGCACTGCCGAGCAACCGAATCATGTCGAAATGGTCCTCGAAATCCAGCTGTTGCGCTCGATTCAAGAGAATGAGCGCACCTTCGCCCTCGCTGGTTCGGTTGGCGACGAATGCCGCAACATCTTCCACAAGTGCGTTATAGGCCGGGTCATTGCCTGCGGCCTGACCGAAAATTTCGATCAATTTGACCAGACGTTCGGCTGTATATTCGCCAAGGGTTTTCGCTTGTTCGAGTATGGATGAAAATCGCGGCCAGAATTCGGTGAGGACGTCTCGTCCGTTTGCAATAAACGCTTGATTCATGCGAAGAATTAATAAGGAAGTCTCCGCCTCGAGACTATTGTTTGGCCGTTCCTCTTCGTCGGCTATCTCCTGAAGACGAGCTGCGAGTTTCTCCGCCCTTTCGGCGAGTTTCCCATCTTCCGCGCTCAGAAGTCTGTGGATTACAGCGTTGAAGAGGATCTGGAGGAGGTTTGACAGAAATTCAAGATTTATCGCATGACTGTCGCCTATCACAAACGCTTCGAATCCATCGTACGACGCATTTAGATACGCTACGTCGTCAAACCACCAAAAGGCTGTCCAGATGGCTTCGTATCGAGTCTCAAACCTCTGCCGGAGGGTGCCATGCGCGTCGGCCAAGCGGATGGCACGATCGAAACGTCCCTCTGTCTCGATCCGGGGCCGCTCAAGGTTTCGTGACAGTTTGGCGGCCACCAGTGCCTCGATTACGAGCTGGACCTCCATGCCCAGAAACATGGCGGGATCTGCAATGAGCTTCTCCAGATCATCCAGCTGTTGGGTTCGGGAATAGTCGACTGGACCGAGGCGGTGATTGTCGGAAGTGACATGGCCAACGTGAAGATAGTTGAACGCAATATCCTTGCGGTCGCCATCAATGACTTGTCCGACGATCCATGATCGATCGAGAATGGTCACGGGGACACTATGTTTCTGCTTTAGTTTGTCCTCAAGATCGGCGCGATCTTTGGCCCTAGTGAACTGACTAGTGACACAAAAAATTTTGTCATAACCGCGTTTCGTGGCGACGATGCCATCCACGTCGCTGCTGACCTTCTCTTTCCAGCGCTTCTTAGCACTGAAGGCAAATGCCCAGCGTTCGCGTCCGGCGTTCGCGTCGCCAATATATGTAAGCGAAAATATCTCGTCAGAAACGGGTAGAGTCTCGGTATCAGCCTTACCATCCCCGCCGCCCTCCGGGCCGGTCTGCGGACGCAAGTTTGGACAGATCGTTCGCTCGCAGAGCTTGCGGCAGAAAATCTCGAAGTCGTGGGCTTGGTTGCGACTAGTAATTGTTTCCAGGTAGTATTCGAAGGTATTCTGATCCAACAGGTAGGCCGTCGTCTCCTGCGTATCCGAGTAATACTCTGGACGCAATTTTCGCATAAATTGAGAAGGATATATTTGACCTTCGGTGTCTTTGCTCATACTTTGATTGCCTTAAAGGGCCGGCTGAATACAAGATTTTATACTGTGATCCAACGCTAACGCCGCCTGTTCCCACATGAATGCTCAGCTAATATATATATTATTGCGTAAGATGAGGAAAAGAAGGCAATTGACAATGATTGCAAGCAAACTTTCGTGGCCAAATTAGCAATATGTCGGAATGAACGTCGGAACGCTTGTCGGAATACAATCTGATAACAAAACGAAATCCCTGAAACCATTGCTGTTTCAGGAGTTTAGATGGTGGGCGCACAAGGATTCGAACCTTGGACCCGCTGATTAAGAGTCAGCTGCTCTGCCAACTGAGCTATGCGCCCCAACGGGGGTGCGAAGCCATAACAGAGCCGGCATGCGTTGTCGATAGGGTCCTTGTCCGTCCCCGCCGCCGGAAGCGCACTACAAGCACGGCAAGCCGTCCCTGGTGCACACCTACAGAGGCCCGGATGGGGCGCTGTGGGGATACAATCTCTAGAGCCGCCTTAATCGTAGACCGGTGTGCAATCAGGTTTTTGTGTGTGCGAAATTAGGTAGGAGGGGGGTAAATCTCTTGATTTCCAACGGTTGCGGACACACGCGGACGGCGGCGGACGGCACATTCTATTAGAATCTTAAAAGGGGATTCTATATAAGGAGCTTGAGGAGGTGCTTTTGGTCCCCGTTTTGGTTTCCAGTGCTTACCTAGTGCTTACTCGGAAATATGTGGCAGCCATTTGTTGAGTGTATTTGCCTCTTAACCAATTGAAATCATTGTCAAGCGCCCGTAGCTCAGTCGGATAGAGCACCAGATTCCTAATCTGGGGGTCACAGGTTCGAATCCTGTCGGGCGCGCCAATCATTTCAATGTTGGCCACCCACAGCGAGCCCAGGGCGACCGGGAGGGCGAACACGCCGGGAAACCCCGAAACCGTCAGTCCTCCATTCCCGGCCTCGGCTCCCCCCGTCCGGGATCGCCGGCATGGGCCTTCCTGTAGCCGCGCAGGGCGTCGTCGTAGCCGTAGGCCCGGCGCGCCGTTTGGTCCCGCCCGCCGACGATCCGCCGCTGCAGGGCCGAGACCCCGTGGATGGCGAAGCGGATCACCATCGAGCCCAGGAAGCTGGCCAGCAGGAAGGCCACGAAGCCGATCAGGACCCCGAAGAAGACGCCGTTGAAGGCGGCCGTCGTCTTCATGAAGACCCCCCCCCACGTCCACAGGCCGATGACGGCGCCCAGCGCGAGGGCGATCCGGGTGTGGAGGCGTTCGGAAACCCGGTCGCGCAGCAGCCTGGGGACCCGGTCGTACTCGAGGGCGCTCAGCCCGAAATCCTCCAGCCGCGGCGGTGGCTCCATCGTCCTCCCCTAGTGTCCTGGTTCCTAAGTTCGTGGGATGTCCCCACGCCGCCCGCGGCGCCTACTGGTCCTCCGTGCGGATGGCGTTTTGGATCTCCTCGAGCTCGGCGATCAGGCGCTCTTCCTCTTCCTCGCCGATGTCGAACACGAACCCCAACCCATCCTCGAAGGTGCGCGAGACGCGGGCCGAGAACCGGCCCAGGTCCTCGATGTCGAGATCGACGAGGAGGTCCTTCTCCAGATCGGCGTCGGAAAAAACGGCGGCGCCGCTGGCCGAGATGTCCTTCAGGGTCCCCTTGTATTCCTTTCCGTCACCTTTGGTTCGCACGGTCTTGATGATGGTGACCCGCGGAAGGCGCCGCTTTTCCCTGCCGTAGAATTCCTGCTCCATGACGTCTCTCCCTTCCAGAGAGCAGCCTCGGTCTTCTTTCCTTTCCGTTGCAATCGAAAAAGGATAACACGAAGTGGCGGGCCGCTGGCAACCGCCGCTAGCGCCGCCGTTCGAGGGTCGCCGCGAAGAAACCGTCGGTGCCCGAAATGGCCGGGGAGAGGCGCAGGAAATCCCCCGGCGCGGCGGCGAACCCGCCCTCAACGGCGAGGAACCGTTCCACCTGCGCCTCGTTCTCGCGGGCCAGCAGCGAACAGGTGGCGTAGACCAGCCGGCCGCCGGGCCGGACCAGCCGGGCGGCCTCGGCGAGGATGGCGCGCTGGAGGGAAACCAGGGCCTCGAGGTCGGCCGGGCGCAGCCGCCAGCGGGCGGCGACG
This sequence comes from uncultured Thalassospiraceae bacterium, assembly GCA_964632795.1. Taxonomy (GTDB): domain Bacteria; phylum Pseudomonadota; class Alphaproteobacteria; order Rhodospirillales; family 2-02-FULL-58-16; genus CAZWEZ01. The sequence continues at coordinate 5,942 of CAZWEZ010000057.1, forward strand.
TCGCGCCGCCACGCCCCGCTCCTCGAGCAGGGGGCATCGACCAGCACCAGCTCGGCGGCGATCCAGGGGTCCTCGCCCGCCTCCAGGATCCGAATCCGCACGTTGCCGGCCCCGGACCTGGCGATCCTGGGCTCGATGGCGGCCAAGCGGCGGCGATCGACGTCGCAGGCGACCAGCTCGCCCCGCCCCTCCATGGCCGCCGCCAGGGCCAGGGTCTTGCCCCCGCCCCCGGCGCAGAAATCGACCACCGTCATCCCCGGTTCCGCCGCGCAGTAAAGGGCGACCAGTTGCGAGCCCTCGTCCTGGATCTCGATCAGGCCGTCGCCGAAGGCCTTCGTGGCCTTCAGGCTGGGATGGCCGTCCAGGCGCAGGCCCAGCGGCGACAGCGGGGTCGGCCGGGCCTCGATGCCGTCGCCGGCCAACGATCGGGCGGCGTCGGCGCGTCCCCCCTTGAGGGTGTTGACCCGGACGTCCAGCGGCGCCGGTCGGTTCATCGCCGCCATCCCGGCGTCCAGCTCGCCGTCCAGCCACCGTGGATACTCGCCGGCCACCCAGTCCGGCATCTCGGGATGGTCCAGCGTCGGCCCGGCGGCGAGCAGCCGCCGCTCGCCGTCGTCCAGCGGCGCGGGGCCGAAGCGCGAGCCGTCGAACAGGGCCTCGAGCTGCGCCTCGCCGGAAAGCGCCAGGTCGACGATGACCCGGCTTCGCGGCCCGGGCGCCAGCCCTTCGCCGAGGCGCTCGATCCACCACTCGAGGCGGGAGCGCCGGCGCAACAGGTCGAACACCCGCCCGGTGACGGCCCGCCTGTCGCCGCCCCCGGCGTAGCGGCGGCGGCGGAAGTAGGCGGCGATGACCACCTCGGCGGGCCGCTCGGCGGCTTCGATCTCGCCGTCGAGCTCGATCGCCGCCTGGATTCGGGCGCCCGGGGTCATTGCCCCCTTTCGGCGGCGTCCGGCGCCATGGCCTTCAGAAGGGTCGCCAGGGTGACCGACTTGAGGGTCGCCCGGGTGATGTCGTCGATCTCGCTCAGCACCAGGGCCAGGGCGCGGCCAATCCGGGTGTCGTCGCCGGCGTCCTGGCGCCCGGCGTCGTCGTGGCCGACGTCCTCGAACAGGTCGATCAGGTCGAACAGGGTGGTCCGCTTGGCGTTGCCGCGGAAGCGGTAGCCGCCGCCGGCGCCGCGCACCGATTCGACGACCCCGGCGCGGCCCAGGTCGCGCAGCACCTTGGCCAGGTGGTTGGCCGAGATGCCGTACTTGTCGGCGATGTCGGTGGCCGACAACTGGCGCTCGGGTTCGCTGGCCAACTCCAGCACCGCGAACAGGGCGCAACGGCTGGCCTTCTGCAGCCTCATCGGGGTTCCTCCGGGGCCGCCGGGGCCACCGGCCCGGCCAGCGGCATCTCGAGCTGAATGAACGACCCCCCCATCATCCCCTGGGAGCGGAAGAAGGCCATGTTGAGCTCGTCGTCCCGGGCCAGCATGGTCCTGACCTTGTCGACGCCGTCCCGGCGCAGGCTCTCGCACATCGCCTCGAACAGCCGGCTGCCGACCTTCCGCAGGCGGGCCTCGGGGGCGACGCCGATGGCGAAAACCCAGCCGCACGGCGGCGAGCCGAACTCCCACGCCCGGACCTCGCCGATGATGAAGCCGAGCACCTGGCCGGCCTCCTCGGCGACCAGGAAATAGCGGCCCGGGCGCGAGCCGTAGCGGGCGAAGGTGTCGCCCCAGTAGTCCGCTTTGGCGATCCCGGTGTTGCCCGCGTCGAGGTCGATCACCGCCGGGACGTCCCCCGACAGGGCGGCCCGGACGCGGAACCCGCCGGCCTCGGCCTTTTCGCCTTCCATGCCGATTCCAGTTCCCTCACGGTTTCTTTATGGTATCCACCTTGACAGCATGTGGCGGGCTCAACAAGATGTAAACAGGTAATCCGGTACCGATTTACTTCTTGACGGGGCAGGAACTGGGAGGAAGCGTCATGAAAGACCACACGGTCGAGGTCGATGTCTCGGTCAGCCCGGCGGGATTGAAGTTCGCGCCCATCTTCAACGTCGCCGTCCCCTTCATCGACCGTCACCTGGACGAGGGCCGCGCCGACAAGGTGTTCTTGCGTTCCACCGAGGGCGACGAGGTGACTTACGGCCAACTGGCGGTCAACGTCAACCGGGCCGGCAACGCGCTCGTGGACCTCGACATCGCGGCCGGCGAACGGGTGCTGATGATGATTAAAGACTGCCCCGAGTTCGTCTACCTGTACTGGGGGGCGATCAAGGCCGGGATCGTCCCGGTGCCCATCAACACCCTGCTCAGGGCCAAGGACTACCGGTTCATGATCGAGGATTCCGAATGCGCCGCCGTGGTCTATTCGCCCGAGTTCGCCGGCGAGGTCGAACCGGCGCTGGAGGCCGTCGAACGCAAGCCCCGCCACGCCATCGCGGTGGCCGGCGAGGGCCGCGTCCTGAGCGCCCTGATGGGGGATGCCGGCGATCTTCTCGACCCCGCCCCGACGCGGGCCGACGACGACTGCTTCTGGCTCTATTCCTCGGGCACCACCGGTGCCCCCAAGGGCACCGTCCACCACCACCGCGACAACGTGGTGGCCAGCCAGTACTACGGGGTCGACACCCTGGGCGGCGGCGCTGAGGACGTCTGTTTCTCGGCCGCCAAGCTGTTCTTCGCCTACGGGCTGGGCAACGCCATGACGTTCCCGCTGTGGGTCGGGGGCTCGTCGGTACTGTTTGCAGGCCGGCCGACGCCCCAGGCCACCTTCGAGGTGATCGAGAAGTTCAAGCCGACCCTGTACTTCGGGGTCCCCACCCTGTACGCCGCCCAGCTCCAGGCGATGGACAGCGAGAGCCCCGACCTCGGTTCACTACGCCGCTGCGTGTCGGCCGGCGAGGCCCTGCCCCCCGACATCCTCCGGCGGTGGAAGGAGAAGACCGGGCTCGACATCCTCGACGGCATCGGCTCGACCGAGGCGCTGCACATCTTCATCTCCAACCGCCCCGGCGACATCAGGCCCGGGAGCAGCGGCCGGATGGTCGCCGGTTATGAGGCACGGATCATCGGCGACGACGGCAACGAGGTCGCACCCGGCGAAAGCGGGCGCCTGCTGATCAAGGGCGATTCGTGCGCCCGGCGCTACTGGAACAACCCCGGGAAGACGGCCGCCACCATGGTCGAGGGCTGGCTGAACACCGGTGACACCTACCGTCAGGACGACGACGGCTACTACGTCAACTGCGGACGCAGCGACGACATGCTCAAGGTCGGCGGCATCTGGTGCTCGCCGGTCGAGATCGAGGCCCGGCTGGTCGAGCACCCCAAGGTGCTGGAGGCCGCCGTGGTCGGGCGCGGCGACGAAAACGACCTGATCAAGCCGGAAGCCTTCGTGGTCCTCAACGACCCGGACGATGCCGGCGACGCCCTGGCCGGGGAACTGCTCGCCCACTGCAAGGGTGGGCTGGCCCCCTACAAGTACCCGCGGTGGTTCAACTTCGTCGACGACCTGCCCAAGACGGCGACCGGCAAGATCAAGCGCTTCGAACTCCGTGCCTAGAGTGGGATATTTTCGGCGTCCGTGTAATGGATAAGCTGGTGCCGCTCGGCGAGGCGATTTCCGGACTGCTCGGCGACGGCGACTCGGTGGTCCTGGGAGCCTGCCTGGAACCCGACATTCCGTTCGCCGCCACCTACGAGATCATCCGCCAGGGGCGGCGCGACTTGACCGTCATCGCCCCGATTTCGGACGCTTCCACCGACATGCTGATCGGCGCCGGGTGCGTGGCCGCCGTCACCGGGGCCTGGGTCGGCAACGTCTCGGGCGGCCTCGGCCACAACTACCGCCGCGCCTTCGAGGACCGCATACCGGGCCCGATCGTGGTCAACGACCACTCCAACTTCTCGCTCGGCGCCGCCTTGCTGGCCGGCGCCCACGGCTTCCCCTACCTGCCGGTGCGCTCGATCCTGGGCTCGGACATCCTCAGCTCCAACCCCGCCTTCAAGGTCGCCGACAACCCGTTCGCCGAGGACCCCGAGCCGGTGGTCCTGGTCCCCCCGCTGACCCCCGACCTCGCCGTCATCGCCGTCCAGCGCGCCGACGCCGCGGGCAACTGCCACCACTGGGGCAACGCCGGGCTGATCCAGGAGGCGGCCCTGGCCAGCGATCGGATCCTGGTCCTGGCCGACGACATCGTAAAGCCCGAGGTCATCGCCTCGGACCCCAGCCGGGTGCCGTTCCCCGGCTACCGGGTGGACGCCGTGTGCCATGTCCCGGCGGGCGCCCATCCCTCGCCGATGACCGGGCGCTGGAAGCGGGACAACGATTTCGCCAACGACTACCACCGCCGCTCGCGGAGCCGCCAGGGGTTCGTGGAGTGGCTCGGGGAATGGGTGCTCGGAATCGCCGACCACGCGGCCTACCGGGACAAGCTGGGGGAACGGCTGGAAGAGCTCAGGATCAAGGGCTCGGCGCCCTCGGCGCCGGCCGAGTACGCGGACGGCTGAGAGTCCGGCCCGGAATCTGAGCATGACTTATTCGACCCAGGAACTGATGATCTGCGCCGCCGCCCGCGAGATCCGCGATTTCGAGGTGGTGTTCGTCGGCATGCGGCTGCCGATCGCCGCCTTCGGGGTCGCCCGGCTGACCCACGCCCCCAACGCGGTCGGCCTGTTCGAATGCGGCATCGTCCGCTACCGGCCGGCCGAGGGGATGCTCTACACCATGGGCGACCCGCCCAACCAGTTGAACGCCGCCTGGGCGACGGGGCTGATCCAGGTGATGGGCCAGCTTCAGGCCGGAAGGGTCGACGCCGGCTTCATCGGCGGCGCCGAGATCGACCGCTTCGCCAACATCAACACCTCCTACATCGGCGGCCACCGGAAGCCTGAGGTCAAGCTGCCGGGCTCGGGCGGGGCCGCCGACATCGCCGCCCTGGCCAAGCGGCTGGTGGCGATCATGAACCATCAGAAACACCGGCTGGTGGAGCGGGTGGGCTACGTCACCTCGCCCGGTTTCCTCGACGGCGGCGCGGCGCGCCGGCGGGCCGGGCTGCCGGTCGGGGGACCGGCCGCCGTGATCACCGACCGCGCCGTCCTGCGCCCCCACGGGCCCGACAACGAGCTGCACCTGGCCTCGGTCCATCCCGGCCATACGGTCGGCGAAATCCGGGACAACACCGGCTGGGAGCTCCGGGAGATGCCCGGAATGGACGAGACGCCGGCGCCGAGCAAGGAGGAACTGGAAGCGCTGTGCCGAATCGACAAAGACGGCTTCTGGAGATGAGTCCGGCTTTGCCTAATGACATTCGGCACGGCTTTCCTTAGGATTTGGCCCAGCTTATTGATTTTACCGGGTCATCGACGTTCCGCCGGCTCGCGGACCGGCCGTTGCCCGACACGCGAACCGAACGATTACACAGGGAGAGAAACATGGCCAAGACGATTAAATCCGGCACCACCCGCCGCAAGTTCATCCAGGGGACCGCCGCCACCGCCGGCCTGGTCGCTGCCTCCAGCTTCGTTCCGACGCGCTTCGCCATCGGCGCCAAGGCGCCGGTCAAGATCGGCATCCTGCTGCCCTATTCGGGCACCTACGCGATGCTCGGCAACTCGATCACCGACGCCATGAAGCTGCGCATCGAGATGGCCGGGGGCAAGCTGGGCGGCCGTGACATCAAATACATCGCCATCGACAGCGAGATGTCGGTCCCCAAGGCGCCGATCAACACCAACAAGCTGATCAGCAAGGAAAAGGTCGACTTCCTGGTCGGCCCCGTCCACTCGGGCATCGCCCAGGCGATGGCCAAGATCATCGGCCCCCGCGGCACCCCGATCATGATCGTCCCCAACGCCGGCTCCAACCTGGTGACCGGGCAGATGTGCGCACCCAACATCTTCCGGACCTCGTTCACCAACTGGCAGCCGGCCTATCCGTGCGGCTTCGTGATGGCCGGTGACGGCCACAAGACCATGGCCACCATCACCTGGGGCTATGCGGCCGGCAAGCAGATGATGGCGGCCGGCCGGGAATCCTTCGCCGAGCAGGGCGGCAAGTCGATCAAGGACATCCTGGTGCCGTTCCCCGACGTCGAGTTCCAGGCCCATCTTTCGGAGATCGCCTCGCTCAAGCCCGACTGCGTGTTCTCGTTCTTCTCGGGCGGCGGCGCGGTCAAGTTCGTCAAGGACTACGCGGCGGCCGGCCTCAAGGACAAGATCCCGCTCTACGGTCCGGGCTTCCTCACCGAGGGCGTCTCCAAGGCCCAGGGCGAGGCCGCCGAGGGCATCAAGACGACGCTCCACTACTCGGCCGATCTCGACAACCCGTCCAACCACCAGTTCCGCGAGGCCTACGAGAAGGCGACCGGCAAGACCGCCAACGTGTTCGCCGTCCAGGGCTACGACACCGGCAGCCTGCTGCTGCAGGCCGCGGCGGTGGTCGGCGGCGACGTGGAAAGCACCAAGGACGTCATCGACGCCCTCGAAAACACCCGAATCCCCGACAGCCCGCGCGGCACCTGGACCATGTCCAAGGCCCACAACCCGATCCAGGACATCTACCTGCGGGTGGTCAGGGACGGACGCCAGAAACTGGTGGGCACCGTGATCGAGAAGCTCGAGGATCCGGCGCGCGGATGCAAGATGACGTAAGCCGACCCTCGAGGCGCGACTGCCCCGGCGCCCCCCGGGCGCCGGGGCGGCTGATTCCCCTCCGGTCAGTCTCCGGAACCTGATCCCATGGACGCCGCCACCTTCCTGATCCAGGTCCTCAACGGCATCCAATACGGTTTCCTGCTGTTCCTGGTGGCCAGCGGCCTGACCCTGATCTTCGGCATCATGGGCATCATCAACCTGGCCCACGGCGCCTTCTACATGATCGGCGCCTACGTCACCTACTGGCTGGTGACGATGACCGACAACCTGTTGCTGGCCATCGTTTTGGGGCTGCCGTTGATGCTCGCCCTCGGCTTCCTGATCGAGCGCCTGGCGATCTCGTTCCTGTATAAGCGCGACCACTTGTACCAGGTGCTGCTCACCTACGGCCTGATCCTGATCCTCGACGAGGCCCAGAAGATCCTGTGGGGCACCGAGTTCTACAGCGTTCCGGTGCCCGGGGTGCTTTCCGGCGGGATTGTGTTGACCGAGAACCAGGACTATCCGATCTACCGGCTGTTCATATCGCTGGTCTGCATGGTGGTCGCGGCGGGGATGTACGTGGTGATCGGCAAGACCCGGCTGGGGATGCGGATCCGGGCCGGGGCGTCGAACCGCGAGATGACCCAGGCGCTGGGCATCGACATCGGCCGCCTGTTCGCCATCGTCTTCAGCCTGGGCACGGCGCTGGCCGCGTTCTCCGGCATGATCGGGGCGCCGGTGAGCTCGGTCTACCCGGGGATGGGCAACCAGATCCTGATCATCTCGTTCGTGGTCGTGGTGATCGGCGGCATCGGCTCGATCAAGGGCGCCTTCGTCGGCGCCATGCTGATCGGCATGGCCGACACCTTCGGCAAGGTGTTGTTGCCCGAGCTGGCCTCGATCGTGGTCTACGCCCTGATGGCCCTGGTCCTGTTGTGGCGGCCCCAGGGCCTGTTCGGCCGCCCCGCCCATTGACCGGGAACGACGGATGATCCAGTCGAGGCCCCTGTTGATCCTGCTCCTGGCGGCGGTTGCCGGGCTCGCCGCCTTCCCCTCGGTGGGCGAGGACTTCTACGTCGATCTGGTGGTCCGGATGATGATCCTCGGCATCTTCGCGATGAGCCTGGACCTGTTGATCGGCTTCACCGGCCTGGTCAGTTTCGGGCACGCCGCCTTCTTCGGGCTGTCGGGATACATCCTGGCCATCATCACGCCCGAGACCGAGGCGATCAGCATCTGGTTCGCCCTGCCCGTGTGCCTGGCCGGCACCGCGCTGGTCGCCCTGGTCATCGGCTGGTTCTCGGTGCGGACCTCGGGGATCTACTTCATCATGATCACCCTGGCCTTCGGCCAGATGCTGTTCTACTACTTCAACGACAGCACCGCCTGGGGGGGGTCCGACGGCATCTTCATCTTCTCCAAGACGACGGTGGCGGTGGGCTCGGTGACCCTGCTGGACCTGAACGACAATCTGGTCTTCTACTACGTGGTGCTGGCCAGCTTGGTCGGCACGTACCTGTTCCTGGCGATGCTCCTCCGCGCCCCCTTCGGCCAGGTGATCCGCGGCATCCGGGCCAACGAGGCACGGACCCGGGCGCTCGGCTACGCGACCCAGCACTACAAGCTGATGAGCTTCGTGATCGCCGGCACCCTGGCCGGGTTCGCCGGCTTCCTCGAGGCCAACCACGGCGGCATCATGAGCCCGGCCCACCTCGGCTGGCACGAATCGGGGCTGGTCATGATGAACGTCATCCTGGGCGGCATGGGGACCCTTTACGGACCGGTGCTGGGGACCTTCGCCATGGAGTACCTCCAGGACACCTTCCAGGACCTGACCGAACACTGGCACCTGTACCAGGGCCTGTTCATCATCGCCGTGGTCCTGTTCCTGCCCCACGGCATCGCCGGGCTGGTGGCGAGGTTGGCGGGACGGGCGAGGAAGCGGCCTCCCGAGGCCGAGGAGGAGGCCGAACCATGAGCGAGGTGATTCTCCGCACCGAGGACCTGTCGATGCACTTCGGGGCGCTGATGGCGGTCGATTCGGTGACCATCGACTTCGCCCCCGGCCGGGTCCACGCCATCATCGGCCCCAACGGCGCCGGCAAGACGACGCTGATCAACCTGCTGTCGGGCGACCTGACCCCGACCTCGGGAACCATCCACTACCAGGGCCGCGACATCACCCGCGAATCGCCCGACAAGGTGTCGCAGCTGGGCATCGGGCGCAGCTACCAGAAGACCAACATCTTCTCCGACTTCACCTGCCTCGAGAACTGCTGGCTGGGGGCCCAGTCGCGGCTGCCCAGCTCGATGCGCTTCCTGCGCCCGGCGCGCTCCTACGCCCGGGTCGCCGCGCGCGCCGAACGGGCGCTCGAGATGTGCGGCCTCGCCGGGCGCCGCGACGCCGTCGCCGCCGAGATCAGCCACGGCGAGCAGCGCCAGCTCGAGATCGCCATGATGCTGGCCACCGAGCCCCACCTGCTGCTGCTGGACGAGCCGCTGGCCGGCATGGGGAGCAACGAATCGAAACGGGTGATCGAGCTCCTCAAGCGGCTGGCGGCGGACCACACCCTGGTCCTCATCGAACACGACATGGACGCCGTGTTCGCGGTCGCCGAGGTGCTGACCGTGATGGTCAACGGCCAGGTCCTGGAGACCGGCACCCCCGAGCAGATCCGCAACAGCCCCACCGTCCAGGAGGCCTACCTGGGCGGCGGCGATGAGGCGACATGAGCACCGTCGTCCCGCCCGCCGCCCCACCCGTCGCCCCGCCCATCGTCGAGGCCGTCGGGCTGCACACCTACTACGGCGCCAGCCACGTCCTGCACGGGGTCGACCTGACCGTGGGCGTCGGCGAATCGGTGGCCCTGCTGGGGCGCAACGGGATGGGCAAGACGACCACCATCCGCTCCATCTTCGGCCTCACCGCGCCGCGCCGGGGCACGGTCCGGATCAAGGGCCACGACATGACCGGGGCCAGCCCCCACCGCGTCGCCCGCCAGGGCCTGGCCCTGGTCCCCGAGGGGCGGGGCATCTTCCCCAACCTGTCGGTCGAGGAGAACATGGTGATGGCGGCCCGCCCGGGGAGCGGCGACGGCGAGGAGTGGACCATCGGGCGCATCGTCGACATCTTCCCGATCCTCGGTGAGCGCATCTCGCACATGGGCAACCAGCTCTCGGGCGGCGAGCAGCAGATGCTGTCGATCGCCCGCGCCCTGCTGACCAACCCCGAGATGCTGATCCTGGACGAGGCCACCGAGGGCCTGGCGCCGCTGATCCGCAAGGAGATCTGGGCGGTGATCCGGCGCATCAAGGAGGCCGGAATCGCCACCCTGGTCGTCGATAAGGACCTGGGCATGCTGCTCGAGGTCTGCGATCGCTGCGTGATCGTCGCCAAGGGCCGGGTGGTCTACGACGGCGCCTCCGCCGACCTCGCCGCCAACCCCGACATCCACCTCAGGCACCTGGGGGTGTGATTCGAGTTATACCAAGGGGCACTGATAATACCAGCGGACAGAGACACTGACCTGTGGGCATCCTTCGACACGCGAGCTTCGCTCGCTGCTCAGGATGAGGAATCTCTTTATTTTTCAAAAAATCTCATCCTGAGCAGCCGCGCAAGCGGCGTGTCGAAGGATGGTCGGGGGAGTCAGTGATTATGGCCGTTGGTATTACGCCGATGCGGACGTGCTCTCATGCAAACGGCGTTCGAAATCGGCCATGGTGCGGCAGCCGAGCAGGTGCATCGCCTGGACCAGATCGGCCTTGAGGATTTCGATGACGTGATCGCCGCCGCCGGGGCCGAGCGCGGCGACCGCCAACATGAAGGCACGGCCCAGGAATACGAAATCCGCCCCCTTGGCGAAGGCCCGGGCGACGTCCACCCCGCTGCGCACGCCGCTGTCCAGCATCACAGGCATGGCGCCGCCCGTCGCCGCCTTGATCGACGCCAGGACGTCGAGGGGCGACACCGCGGCTTCGAGCTGCCGCCCGCCGTGGTTGGAGACGATCAGGCCGTCGATGCCGGTCTCCCGGCAGCGTTTGGCGTCGGCCTCGCCCAACACCCCCTTGACGACCAGCGGTCCCTTCCAATACTCCCGGATTTCCTCGAGGTGCCGCCAGGTGACCTTGCCCGACAGGAAGCCGAGGACGAACCGGGCGGCTTCCCGGTAGCTGGAGACGGCTTCGAAATAGGGTTCGATGATCTCGAAACGCGGCAATCCGTTGCCGATGGTCTCGAGCACCCATCGCGGGCAACGGGATGCCTGGACGATGGTGGCGGGCCCGATTGCGGGCGGCCAGGCCAGGCCGTTGCGGATATCGCGGATGCGCCGCCCGCTCACCGGAAAGTCGATGGTGACGACGAGCGTCTGGTACCCCGCCGCCTCGACCCGGTCCAACAGGTGGCGTTCCCGCCCCCGGTCGCGGAAAGGGTAAAGCTGGAACCAGCCGTTGTCGCCGCCAAGCCGGGCCGCCTCCTCGATGCCGGTCGACGCCACCACGCTGAGGCAGAAAGGGATATTCGCCTTGTTGGCGGAGGCCGCGAGGTATTGCGCGGCCTTTGGCCAGACGATGCAGCCCAGCCCGATCGGCGCCACGCCGAAAGGCAGGGCGTATGTCCGTCCGAGAAGCTCGACGCCGGTGTCGGGCCGATCGACGGGGTCCAGGTAATCGGGGACCAGGTGGATCGAATCGAAGGCCGCCCGGTTGTGCCGTAAGCCGCCTTCATCGCCGGCGCCCCCGACCAGGAAATCATAGGCGAACTTCGGAATCCGCCGTTTCGCCCGGCGCTCCAGATCGGCGACGGTGGGATAGCCGCGCATGAGAGCTTCGGCGGACGGCGCCATGTCCTTTCCGGTCAAGCCCCGAACCGGGCCTCCAGCTGCGCCAGGGCTTGATCGGGCAACGGACCGAGACGCTGGGCGGCGAGTGCCAAATCCAGATGGTCCAGCTCCGCCATGCCGACGACCACGCAACCGATGTCGGGACATGAAAGCGCGTAACGCAGGGCCGTCTGTGCCCGCGTCCCGTATGCATCGCCATCGAGCACCGAGAAGGCGGCGGCCGCCCTCGCTTCCTCGTCCGCGATGGCCGCGTCTTCGGTCATCGGCGGACCTTCGCGGCCATGGCGGATGTCGCTCGCCAGGATGCCTGCCGCGAACACCCGGATCGCCATCACCGCGATGGAGTGAGTGGCGCAGGTCTCGATCAGGTTGGCGAAATCCTGGCCGCCGCCGAGTCTCCTCGAGACATCGTTTCGCGGCCATGCGGCGCTCGGATTGATCATGTTGTAATAGACCTGGGCGGCGTCGAAACGGCCGCTCGCCGCGGCCTCCAGGCAGGCTTCGGTTTCGCCGAACGCCGTGAACCCGAGAAAGCGGACCAGCCCCTGGCCGCGGATCGTTTCCATGGCGTCGGCGACGCCGCCCGCGCCGAGGACAGCATCGATGCCGAGGGCCTCGTCGTCGGCTTGCGCCTTGATCGGATTGTGGAGGAAGAACACATCGACCGACTGGCGGCGCAACCGCGCCAGGCTGTTCTCGAAGCTTGCCCGGACCCGGCCGGCGACATCGCCTTCCGCCGGGTCCAGGAAAACCTTCGTCGAAACATGGGGCGCCGGGTCGAGCCCGGGCAGCAGCGCCCCGAAGGATTCTTCCGACCGCCCATCGCCGTACATCGGCGCCGTGTCGATCCAGTTGACGCCGGCATCGAGCGCGGTCCGCAAGGCGCGTTCCTTGGTCGCCTCATCGGCATCGATGAACAGACCGCCCACCGCGCCGCCGCCGACGACGATCTCGGAAACGCGAAGGCCGGTCGAGCCGAAATCCCTGTATTTCATCAAACCTTGGTCTTATCCCGCCAGTTTTTCCGCCTTTGCTTCCAGCCGTTTGGCGGTCTTCGCGAGGTCGACGATGAACCGGGTGTGGGTGCCCTTGGCGATGGGGTCCACCTGGTCCCGGCCGGCGATCTCGAAGGTCACCGAACGGCCTTCGACCTTGGTGATGGTGACCGTCAGTTCGGCCACCATCCCCAGCAGGGTCGGCGCAGTGTGGGCCAACTCGATGTTGGTGCCCACCGAATCCTCGCCCTCATCCGAATGCTCGAGCAACAGCTCACGGCACGTGTTTTCGATATCGCGGACCAGATCGGGCGTCCCGTAAACACGCAGCGCCTCGCCCATGAAGCCGATGGTGCGGTCCCTGTCGACGGTGATTTTTCGGGTCGTCCCCAGACCGGGGGCAATGGTGTCTTTCATGATCGAAATGCTATCGGCGTTGAAACAGGGCGTCAACGTGTAAGCGGTGGCGAAGCGGCTTTCCTACCGCTCGACCTCGGCGTGGCCGGCGTCGAAGGCGGCGAGGTTGGCCGCCACCCGGTCGGACGGCAGGATCCTGGCCAGCGAGGCCTCGATTTCGTCGCGCGACACCGACAGCGCCCCGGCGCCGGCGCCGGCGCCGACCATGACGATGTTGCCGAAGATGGGGCTGCCCAGTTTCATCGCCTCGGCGGTGGCGTCGAGGAACCAGGCCCGGGCGGCCAATCCGGAGACGCTGTCGCGGACTTTCCCGGGGCTGGGGTAGTCGGCCTGTCCCGAGATCACGGCGACCGGATAGAGGGGGCGGGTGTTGCACACCACCAGGACCTCCGGGTTGCCGTAGTCGGCCAGCACCCGGATCGTCTCGCTGGGCTCCAGGCCCATCACCAGATGGGCCCGGCCGCGGGGGATCTGGGGCGAGCGGTCCGAGTTCCGCGAGATGGAGAGGTGGCTCATCACCGAGCCGCCGCGCTGGGAAACCCCGAACGTCTCGCCGATGGTGACCCGCAGGCCGCGCTTGGACATCACGTCGCCGAGCAGGCGCGACGCCATCAGGTTACCCTGCCCGCCGACGCCGGCGATGATCACGTAATAGGGATCGTGGGGGAAGTCCGCACGCCCGGCCATCATCCGGCCCCGGTCCGCGAGATGGCGCCGCTGGGGCAGATCGAGGCGCAGACGCCGCAGCCCGAACACGTCACCTCGTCGATCCGGGTGACCCCGGCCCCGTCGTCCCAGAACAGGCTGGGACACTGGAAGATCCGCGTGCACAGGCGGTTGCAGCCGCAGCCCCGGCCGAGGCACAGGGCACCGTCGATCGCCATCTGGTAAAGCCGCTTGCCCTTCTTCTCGGGGCTCAGCGCGCAGATCTGGCGCAGCACCAGCACCCTGACCCCGTGCCCATCGTCGAGCAGCCTGAGCAGGGTGTCGCGGGTCTCCTCGACCTCGAAGGGGTCGCAGACCTCGACCCTGGCCCCGATGGCCCGGCACACCGCCGGGATGTCGATGCTGGTGGCGGCGGCGCCGGTGGCGTCCACCGGCAGTCCGGGATGGGGCTGGAAGCCGGTCATCCCGGTGCCTTCGTTGTCGAGCACGATCATCAGGATGTCGGAGCCGTGGTGGACGGCGTTGACCAGGGCCGGCATGGCGGCGTGGAAGAACGTCGAGTCGCCGCACACCGAGACCACCGGCTGGTCGAGGCCGAAGACGCCCAGCTTGCCGAAGCCGCTGGCCAGGCCGGTCCCCGAGCCCATGGCGTGGACGGTGCGCAGGACCTCGAAGCCGCACGGCAGCATGGCCAGGCTGTAACAGCCGATGTCGCCGCAGACGAAGCCGTCGCGGCCGTCCATCACGAGTGCGTTGTGGATCGACCAGAAGGAAGCCCGGTGGGGACAGCCGGGGCAGAAGGTGACGGTGCGGGCCGGGGCGTCGTCGGCGGCCAGCCGGCGTGCCTTCTCGACATATTCCTCGGGCACCGGCCGGTAGCCGACGTCGAGGAGAGCGGCCACCGCCCCGATCACCAGGTCGGGGTTCAGCTCGCCGGCCGCCGGCAGGGTTCCGTCCCGCTTGCCGTGAAAGGCGATGGTGCCGATGCGCGGTGCCAGCTCGGCGGCCAGCACCTTGACGCTCTCCTCCAGGAAGGGCAGCACCTCCTCGACCACCAGGACGTTGTCGGCCCGCGCCAGATGCCGCTCCAGCAGCCTGGCCGGCAACGGGAAGGTGGTTCCCAGCTTGAGGATGCCGACCCGCTCCTCCACGCCCAACAGGTCGACGGCCTCGCGGCTGTAGAGGTTGCAGGCGCTGGAGGTGACGATCAGCAGCTCCGCGTCATCCGGGCCCCGGTAGTGGTTGAACGGCGAGTCCTCGAACATCTCCGCGGCCCGTTCGAGCCTCTGTTGCTGGGACAGGTGCTTGGCGTTGACCGGCCAGGTCACCATCGGCCCCTCGAGGGGATCGGTGAAGGCGCCCGAGTGGCGGAAGCGGGCCTTGGGTACGTACTGGGGCAACTCGCCGATGCCGACGTTGCCGCTGCCGTGGGAGATGCGGGTGACGCTGCGGACCATGACCACGGTCCCCAACTCCTCGGACAGCTCGAAGGCCCACTTGGTCATTTCCTTGGCGTCCTGGAAGCCGCCGGGCTCGAGCAGCGGGATCTCCAGCATGCGGGCGAAATGGCGGGTCTCGCCCTCGTTGGTGCCCGACAACGCCCCGGGGTCCTCGCAGGGGACCACGATCATGCCGCCCCGGATCCCCGACAGGCTCAGGTGGAGAAGGAAGTCCGAGGTCACGTTGACCCCGTTCTGCTTCATCACGCACATCGAGCGCAGGCCGGCGAAGGAGGCGGCGGCGGCGACCTCCATGGCCACCTTCTCGTTGGCCGACCACTCGACGTAGATGTTGCGCTCCCCGGCCACCTCGGCCAGTTTGCCGATGATCTCGGAGGACGGGGTGCCGGGATAGCCGGCGACCACGTTGACGCCGGCCTCCAGGGCGCCCCGGGCGATCGCTTCGTTGCCCAGGTACAGCTCCTCGGTGCCGGGCACGGCTTGGGTCAGGATGGCCATGCGCCCTCCTCGGAGCGTTCCATGGCCGCCCGCTTCTTGCCGACGGCGGCCACGCTCAGGTGATCCAGGCTCGCCGCCGGCAGGGCTTCGGTTTCCAAATACCTCTCTGCGATGGCGCGCTCGACCAGCTCGACGCCGACGGGGGTGCGGACGATCAGGGTGTTCCAGCCCTTCCGCCCCTCCACGGCGCCCACCGAGAGGTCGGCCCATTCGGCCGTCATGTCGCGGCAGATGGCGCAGGCGGCGGGGATCAGGTCGCGCACCTCCTCGAGCGGCAGTTCCAGGTCGCCGTCTTCGGTATGCACGGTGAGGACGCCGGCCGGGGGCGGGGGAATGGTCATCCCGATGTAGCGCGCGGCCTCGACCCTGCCCTCGAGGAAGGCCGTCAGCTCCCGGGTATCCAGGGCCCAGGTGCAGAAGAGACCGATCACCAGCCCCACCGGGTCGATGAAGTCCTTTTCCGCCATGGGGTTGGCGCGCATCTGCGCCACCGCCGTCGCCTGGCACGGCGTGGCGACGACGCCCAGGCGGGCGTATCCCTGGTTTATCCCCCGGTTGAGGGCGGCCAGGGTGGGGGCGGCGGTGTACTTGGAAGAGGCGCAGGCCGCCACCTCTGCGGCCTCGGTGACCAGCCGCGGAAGCGGTTCCAGGCCGTCGCGGTCGGTCAGGGCGGCGGCCTCGATCAGCCCCCTCTCGAGGGCCAGCGAGACCAGCGCGGTGACCGTCCCGCCGTCCTGGAAGGCGCCGTTGGGGGCCTTGGTCCCGGCCCGCGCCGCCATCGCCTCCAGATAGCTCCCCAGGGGAAGGTCCCGATAGGGCTCGCCGCGCAGGCTCCGCGACAGGGCCTCAAGATCGACGTCGGTCTGCGGGCAATAGGCGTGACAGCGCCCCCGTTCCAGGTCGCAGGGAAAGAGACGCGCGGTGCGTCCCTTGTGGCTCCGGAAATAGGGGCACAGTTCGAGACAGGCGCCGCAGCCGATGCAAAGCCCCTTTTCGATCACCTCCTGGTACAGTTCCCGGGCCCCATGGATACGCAAGTCGGCGGCCTCTTCCTTGGAAGTCTGGAGACATCGCCGGGGGCGGCGCCGGCCGATCCCCGATCATCGCCCCATCTTCCCCGTTCCGGCGCTCGATTTCCATTCCTTTCGCCATCATCTTCAAGCGAATTCGCCATCGCCGGCCGGCCGGCCTGATTCATCCCGGCGGTCCGTATTCCTGCCCCAATGCCGGTTCGACCTCGCGCTCCCCGAGCGAGCGAGCAAACAGCCCCCCAACGCAAGGTTGGAGGGCTGTTGTTTTGGTTGCGGGGGTAGGATTTGAACCTACGACCTTCAGGTTATGAGCCTGACGAG
>CAZWEZ010000058.1:0-22705 GCA_964632795.1 uncultured Thalassospiraceae bacterium
CGGCTCCGGCGCTGACTCAAGAGCCCATCGTCCCCAAGCCGGCGACGATCGAGCTCATTCCGCCACCGCCGCCGCCGGTCCTCCAGGAGACCTATCAGGCCGGCCTCGCCCAGCAGCTTCCCGCCGCCGGGACGCCGCTGTCCGCATTCCCGCTGCCCCCCGGCCCCCAGGAACTGGCGACGGTGGTGATCTCCTCGGAGGGGGTCGAAGTGGGGGGAATCCCGTACGACCTGGGGGGCGTGCCGCAGATGGTCCTGCCGCCCGCCGGCTCTTCCGCCCCGTCGATGCCGGCCCCATTGGCCGTCCTCCCGGGGCCGTCGTTCGGAGCCCTCAAGGTGGCGACCATCCAGTTCCCCAACGGCTCGGCCCACCTCAGCGCCCTCGACCGGGGAATCCTCGGCGACGTCTTCAAGCTGCACCGCCAGCGTGGCGGCAAGCTGCATGTCGTCGGCCACGCCAGCAGCCGCACCCGGAACTTGGATCCGATTAGCCACAAGATGGCCAACTACGGGGTTTCGGTGGCCCGCGCCGACGCCGTGGTCGACGAGCTGGTCCGCCTCGGGGTGCAGCCCGGGGACATCGTCGTCGACGCCAAGTCCGACAGCATGCCGCTGTACTACGAGTTCATGCCTTCGGGCGAGGCCGGCAACCGACGCACCGAAATCTACCTCGAGGGCTGATCCTTCCAATCCCGGGCGCCGGGGCCGACAGGCTAGTATCATGGAGCAGGAATTCCACCGTATCCGGCGGTTGCCGCCCTACGTCTTCTCCGAGGTCAACGAGATGAAGGCGCGAGCCCGGGCGGCCGGCAAGGACATCATCGACTTCGGGATGGGCAACCCCGATTCGCCGACCCCGCCCCATATCGTCGACAAGCTGATCGAGACCGTGCGCGACCCGCGCACCCACCGCTATTCCAACTCGCGCGGGATACCGGGGCTGCGCAAGGCGATCGCCGGCTACTACCAGCGCCGCTTCGGGGTCGACATCGACCCCGAGACCGAGACCATCGTCACCCTGGGCTCCAAGGAGGGGCTGGCCAACCTGGCCTCGGCGATCTCCAGCCCCGGCGACGTGATCCTGGTCCCCAACCCCAGCTACCCGATCCATCCCTTCGGTTTCATCATCGCCGGGGCCACCGTGCGCAACATCCCCATCACCCCGGACGACAAGCTGCTGGCGGCCCTCGAACGCGCCGTCCAGCACTCCGTGCCGCCGCCCACGGTGTTGCTGCTCAACTACCCCAACAACCCGACCACCGAGGTGGTCGATCTCGACTTCTACGGCCGGGTGGTCGACTTCTGCCGCCACCACGGCATCTACATCCTGGCCGACGTGACCTACGCCGAGATCTACTTCGAGGGCGAACCGCCGCCGTCGATCCTTCAGATCCCCGGGGCCCGCGACATCACGGTCGAGTTCTACTCGATGAGCAAGAGCTACTCGATGCCCGGCTGGCGGATCGGCTTCGCGACCGGCAACCGCAAGCTGATCGGCGCCCTGACCCGGATCAAGTCGTACCTCGACTACGGCGCCTTCACCCCGATCCAGGTGGCGGCGACGGCCGCCCTCAACGGCCCTCAGGAGTGCGTCGCCGAGATCCGCGAACTCTACCGCGAGCGGCGCGACGTGCTGATCGAGGGGCTGGCGGCGGCCGACTGGGAGGTCCCCAGCCCCCCCGCCACCATGTTCGCCTGGGCGCCCATTCCCCCGGCCTTCCGCGAGCTGGGTTCGCTGGAGTTCTCCAAGCTGCTGCTGGAGCGGGCCGAGGTCGCGGTGTCGCCCGGGGTCGGCTTCGGCGAGCACGGCGACGGCCACGTGCGCTTCGCCATGGTCGAGAACACCCAGCGCATCCGCCAGGCCGTGCGCAACATCAAGTCGTTCCTCGCCAACCCCGGCGAGGTGGCCGGGGACGCCGCGCAACGACGGGCGGCGGCGCGGTGAGCGCCCCCCTCAGGATCGCGGTCGCCGGGCTGGGCACGGTCGGCGGCGGTACGGTGAAGCTGCTGCGCCACAACGCCGAGCTGCTGGTACGGCGCTGCGGCCGGTCGCTGGCCCTGACCGCCGTCGCCGAGCCCGACGCCGAGCGGGGCCGCGACCTGCCGCTGGACGGCGTCGCGCGCTACGACGACGCCGCGACCATGCTCGCGGCGGCCGAAATCGACGTCGTGGTCGAGTTGATCGGCGGCTCCGAGGGGCCGGCCCGCGACCTGTGCCAGGCCGCCATCGCCGGCGGGCGGCACGTGGTCACCGCCAACAAGGCGCTGCTCGCCCACCACGGCACCGAACTGGCCCTGGCCGCCGAGGCGGCCGGCGTCCGGCTGGCCTACGAGGGGGCGGTGGCCGGCGGCATCCCGATCGTCAAGTCGCTGCGCGAGGGGCTGGCCGCCAACCGCATCGAGCGCGTCTACGGCATCCTCAACGGCACCTGCAACTACATCCTGAGCGCGATGGGTGAAAGCGGACGCGAGTTCTCCGAGGTGCTGGCCGAGGCCCAGTCCCTGGGCTTCGCCGAGGCCGACCCCGGGTTGGACGTCGACGGCATCGATACCGCCCACAAGCTGGCCATCCTGACCAGCCTCGCCTTCGGCTGCCGGATCGACTTCGAGGCCATCCACGTCGAGGGCATCCGCCACGTCTCGCCGCTCGACATCCAGTTCGCCGAGGAACTGGGCTACCGGATCAAGCTGCTGGGCATCGCCCATCTGGCCGACCACGGGGTCGAGCAGCGGGTCCACCCCTGCATGGTGCCCCTGGCCGAGCCCATCGCCCACATCGACGGCGTGTTCAACGCCGTGGTCGCCGACGGCGACTTCGTCGACACCACGATGTACGAGGGCCGCGGGGCCGGCGAACGGCCGACCGCCTCGGCGGTGGTCGCCGACCTGGTGGACATCGCGCGGGGCTGCAGCACCCCGACCTTCGCGGTCCCGGCGGCCGACCTTCAGCGGCTGCCCACCGTGCCCATGGAACGCCACCGGGGCGCCTACTACATCCGCCTGATGGTGGTCGACCGGCCCGGCGTGTTCGCCGACGTGGCGGCTTCGCTCCGCGACAACGCGGTGTCCATGGAGCAGGTGCTGCAGCGGGGGCGGGACCCCGGCGAGCCGGTGCCGGTGGTCTTGACCACCCACGAGACCGAAGAAGCGGGTATGATCCGGACCCTGAACGAGATCGCGTCCTTGGAGGCGGTGGTAGAGCCGCCGCGCATGATCCGCATCGAGGCGTTCTAGAGTTGCAGAAAGGGGAGGCGAAGATGCCCACGGCGGCCGGCGGCGGACGGAACATGGCCATGGAGGCGGTCCCGGTGACCGAGGCGGCGGCCCTCGCCGCCTGGCGGCTGATGGGGCGCGGCGACGAGCGCCAAGCCGGCCAGGCGGCGGTCGACGCCATGCACGGCGCCCTCGAGCGGCTCGCCATCCAGGGCACCATCCGCATCGGCGAGGGCGGCAAGGACCAGACCCCCAAGCTGTTCGTCGGCGCGGCGGCGGGAAACGGCGACGGTCCCAGGGTGGACGTCGCCCTGATGCCGCTGGAAGGGGCGACCATCGTCGCCAAGGGCGAGTCCAACGCGCTGTCGATCATCGCCATGGCCGAGGAGGGCGGCTTCCTGAACCCTCCCGATATCTACATGGAGAAGATCGCCGCCGGCCCCGGCCTCCCCGAGGGGGCGATCGAGCTGGACCGGGAGCCCGCCACCAACCTCGATGAGCTGGCCAAGGCCAAGGGCATCGAGGTCGGCGACCTGGTGGTCTGCATCCTGGATAGGCCGCGCCACGGCGAGCTGATCGCCAAGGTCCGCGAGGCCGGGGCGCGGATCATGCTGATCGCCGACGGCGACGTCAGCGGCGTCATCGCCACCGCCCTCCCGGAGACCGGCATCGACATCTACATGGGCATCGGCGGCGCCCCCCAGGGGGTGCTGGCGGCGGCCGCGTTGCGCTGTCTCGGCGGCCAGATGCAGGGGCGGATGGTGGTCCGCACCGACGCCGAGAAGAAACTTGCCGCCGCCGCCGGGATAGGCGATCTCGAGCGCACGTACACGGTCCACGACATGGCCGCCGGCGAGGTCACCTTCGCCGCCACCGGCATCACCGACGGCGTCATGGTGCAAGGCGTGCGGCGGCGGCACGGGCGGGCGGTGACCAGCTCGTTGGTCATGCGCTCGCGGACCGGCACCCTGCGCCACATCGTCGCCCACCACCGGCTCGCCCGCCGTGGCGAATGACGGCGGTTGTTTCCTGGGCGTCGAGCGCTCGCTGAGCGGGCGCCGCTGGCTGGCCAAGGCGGCCGACGACCGGGCGGCGCTGGCCCTGGCCCAGCGGGCCGGGGTCCCGGAGATCGTCGGCCGGGTGCTGGCGGCGCGCGGGGTCTCCCTGGACGACGCCGAGGCCTTCCTCGATCCGACCCTGCGCCGCTTCCTGCCCGACCCCGGCCACCTCAAGGGCATGGCGGCGGCGTGCGAGCGCCTGGCCAGCGCCGTCATACAGGGCGAGCGGATCGCCGTGTTCGGCGACTACGACGTCGACGGGGCCACCGCCTCGGCCCTTCTCAAGCGCTTCCTGGCCGCCGTCGGCGGGCGGCCGTCCATCTACATCCCCGACCGCCTGAAGGAGGGCTACGGTCCCAACCGGGAGGCGCTGCTGGGCCTCAAGGCGGACGGTGCCTCGGTGGTGGTGACCGTCGATTGCGGGACCAGCGCCCACGGCCCCCTGGAAGCGGCGGCGGCGGCCGGCCTCGACGTCATCGTGGTCGACCACCACGAGGCCGAGGCGCGGCTTCCCGAGGCGGTGGCGGTGATCAATCCCAACCGCCTCGACGAGACCAGCCCGCACGGCCAGTTGGCGGCGGTGGGGGTGGCGTTCCTGCTGGTGGTCGGCCTCAACCGGGAGCTCCGCCGGGCCGGATGGTACGGCGAGCGGCCCGAACCGGACCTCAGGAGATGGCTCGACCTGGTCGCCCTGGGGACGGTCTGCGACGTGGTCCGGCTGACCGGCGTCAACCGCGCCCTGGTCGCCCAGGGGCTGAAGGTGATGGGGCGCCGGGAGAACCCCGGGCTGAGGGCGCTGGCCGACCTCGCCGGGATCACCGAGAAGCCGGGGACCTATCATGCCGGTTTCATCCTCGGCCCGCGGATCAACGCCGGGGGACGGGTCGGGCGCGCCGACCTGGGGGCCCGCCTGCTGGCCACCGACGATGCCGCCGAGGCCGCCGACCTGGCGCGGCGCCTCGACGACCTCAACCGCCAACGCCGCGACATCGAGGCCGCCGTCTACGCCCAGGCCGTGGAGAGCCTGGGCGTAGACGGCGGGGCGGGGGAGCATTCGGTGGTCCTGGCCGCTGGCGAGGGCTGGCACCCAGGGGTCATCGGCATTGTCGCCGGCCGCCTCAAGGAGCGCTTCAACCGACCGGCATGCGTGGTCTCCCTGGACGGCGCCCGGGGCCAGGGTTCGGCGCGCTCGGTGCCGGGCTTCGACCTCGGGACGGCGATCATCGCGGCGCGCCAGGAGGGCCTCCTGGAGAAGGGTGGCGGCCACGCCATGGCCGCCGGCTTCACCGTCGAGCGCTTGCGCCTGGAGGACCTGGCCCGCTTCCTCGAGCGTCGCCTGGCGGAGGCCGTCGCCGAGACGCCGATCATCCCCACCCTGTATCTCGACGGGGCGCTGGCGGCCGGGGCGCCGACGATGGACCTGGTCGCCACCCTGGAACGGGTGGCGCCGTTCGGCGCCGGCAACCCCGAACCCCGGTTCGCCCTTCCCGCCGTCCGCCTCGCCTATGCCGGGGCGGTCGGGGACAACCACCTGAAGTGCACCCTTGCCGGGGCCGACGGGGGACGGCTGGAGGCCATCGCCTTCCGCTGCCTGGACACCGAGATGGGACGGGCGCTCCGCGGCCACGACGGCGCCCCCTTCCACGTCGCCGGCCGGCTTGGGATCAACACCTGGCAGGGCCGCTCCAAGGTCCAGTTGCAGATCGACGACGCGGCGCCCGCCTGGTAGTGGCCCGGCTATTCGTGACGGGAACGAGATTTCCGACTAGCGCATGAGGTAACTCATGCGCTAGTCGGCAAGCGCGACCGCGCGTCGCGACTTATGTCGCGTAAGCCAAGGGCCACAGGCCCGCCCGGCGTCTGAGGGGCAATGATAATGCCCCGGCCTATTTCTTGAGGATCTTGTCGACCGGGTTGAGGCGCAGGCGGAAGACGTCGGTCATCCCCGAGCCCAGCAGCGGGCGCAGGTAGAGCAGGAACTTGTCGGTGACGTCGGTCCCCGAGTCGGTGATGAACTCGTCGGGCATCGCCTTGGTCTTGCCAGCCACCGCTTCCATCGGGCTGAGGTGGTATTCGACCGAATAGAAGCCGGTGCGGTGGATGGTCACCGATCCCGAGTGGTTGCCCTGGCGGTCGCCCCAGTTGGCGTACTGGGCGGCCTTCTCGCCGACCTCGCGGGCCTCGCGCTGGTCGATGTCCGAGACGCAGCCGAGGAAAGAGCGCTGGAGGTAGCCGAAGGTGTCGCCGCGGACCCGCTTGATGTCGGTGTTGCGCTTGATGATGTCGGTCAGCAGGTCGGCCAGCGCCCCGGTGCCCGAGAGCTGGACATTGCCGTGGGCGTCCTTCTCCACCGTCTTGCCCATCTTGGCGACGATGGGTTCGCCGCCGCCGTCGTGGATGCCTTCGGAGACCGCGACGATGCAGCGCCCCAGGCGGTCGTACACCGACTTGACGTCGCTCAGGAAGCGGTTGACGTCGAAGGAGCGCTCGGGCAGGTAGATGAGGTGCGGCCCGTCGTCCTCGTACTTGCGCCCCAGCGTCGAGGCGGCGGTCAGGAACCCGGCGTGGCGGCCCATCACGACGCCGACGTAGACCCCGGGCAGGGCCCAGTTGTCGAGGTTGACCCCGGCAAAGGCGCTGGCCACGAAGCGGGCGGCCGACGGATAGCCCGGGGTGTGGTCGTTGATCACCAGGTCGTTGTCGATGGTCTTGGGGATGTGGATGCAGCGCAAGGGGTAGTCGGCGTTGCGCGCCTGGTCGAGGACGATCTGCATGGTGTCCGAGGAATCGTTGCCGCCGATGTAGAAGAAGGTGGTGATGGAGTGGGCCTGGAGGACCCGGAAGATCTCCTGGCAGTATTTGAGGTCCGGCTTGTCCCGGGTGGTGCCGAGCGCCGAACACGGGGTCTTGGCGACCATTTCCAGGTTGTGGGTGGTCTCCTGGGTGAGGTCCAGGAAGTCCTCGTCGATGATCCCCCGGACCCCGTGGAAGGCGCCGTAGACGTGCTCGACGTCGGCGAACTTGCGTGATTCGATCACCGCGCCGACCAGCGATTCGTTGATCACCGCGGTCGGGCCGCCACCCTGGGCGACCAGCACTTTCCCTTGAGGCATGAGTCGGCTTCCCCGTTTGTCCAGGGGCGACAGTAGCGCGCCGGGCATGCAAACGGAAGGGGAAGGAGGAACCGAAACCCTTGATTTTGCCAACCAGGACGTATACCACACGGGACCGTTCCGACCCCATCGTCTAGAGGCCTAGGACACCGGCCTTTCACGCCGGCAACGCGGGTTCGATTCCCGCTGGGGTCACCAATCTTTCAAATATGTTAGCCGCTCTTAATGGGCGGCTTTTTGATTTGTACGGCACAAAATACGGCAATTCCGGCAACGAACACTCATGAACCGAGCAGAACGTTTTTTGGCTCCTCGACTAATACCAAGGGGCGCTGCCCCTGTGATCCCCGCCAGGGGCTTCGCCCCTGGACCCTATGACGGGGGTCACGGGTCCGGGCGCGGGAGCGCCCGGCCGGCGGCGTCGAAGAGGTGGCAGTGGGCCTCGCTCGGCACCACCTCGAGCCGGTCGCCGGGGTGGGCCGTGCTCCGGCCCCGCTCGGAGAGGATCGCAAGGGTGCCGCCGGGAAGCTCGACGTGCACCAGGGTCTCCGCCCCGAGGGGCTCGACGGCCGCCACCTCGCCGACGATGCCGGGGCCGCGCGTCAGGTGCTCGGGGCGGACGCCGAGCGCGAGGGGTGCGCCCGGATCGATCCCCCGGGAGTCGGCCGGGATCGTGATGTGGCTCCCCCCGGGCAGCTCGACCACCACCCCGGCGTCGCCGGCGTGGCGGAGCGTCACCTCGATGAAGTTCATGCGCGGGGCGCCGATGAAGCCGGCGACGAAGCGGTTCACGGGGGACTCGTAGAGTTCGCGGGGCGTTCCCACCTGCTCGGCACGGCCCTCGTTGAGGACGACGATGCGCCGGGCGAGTGTCATGGCCTCCATCTGGTCGTGGGTGACGTAGACCATGGTCGCGCGTAAGCGCCGGTGCAGGCGCGCCAGCTCGATGCGCATCTCGGCCCGGAGGCCGGCGTCGAGGTTGCTGAGGGGCTCGTCGAACAGGAACACCCGGGGCTCGCGGACGATGGCCCGCCCGATGGCTACCCGCTGGCGCTGGCCGCCGGAGAGCTGGCGCGGCTTGCGCCCGAGCAGGGATTCGATCTTCAGGATGCGCGCCGCCGCCTCGACCCGTGCCGCGATCTCCCCGCGGCCCAGTCGTCCCAGCCGCAGCCCGAAGGCCATATTGTCGAAGACCGTCATGTGCGGGTACAGCGCATAGGACTGGAACACCATGGCGACGCCGCGCTCCGCCGGGGGCAGGTGGTCGACCGGCTCGCCGTCGAAGGCGAGGCTCCCGGCGTCCGCCTCCTCGAGCCCGGCGATGAGGCGCAGCAGGGTCGACTTGCCGCAGCCCGAGGGACCGACGAAGACGACAAACTCGCCGTCGGCGATTTCGAGGTCGAGATCGCGGACCGCCTCGACCGTGCCGAAGCGTTTCCCGAGCCCCTTCAGCGTCAGCCGCGCCATGGCTCCTCAACCCTTCACCGCGCCCGCCGCCAGCCCGGCGACGATGCGCCGCTGGAAGACGAGGACCAGGGCGACGAGAGGCAGGGTCACGGTGACCGAGGCGGCCATGATGTTGCCCCAGGGCAGCTCGTAGCCGCTGGCGCCGGTGATCAGGGCGATGGCCACCGGTACCGTGCGGACGTGATTGGAGAGGGTGAAGGTGAGGGCGAAGAGGAACTCGTTCCAGGCGGCGATGAAGGCGAGGAGACCGGTCGCCACCAGGGCCGGTCCCATGAGGGGGAGGAAAACCCGGACCACCACCTGGGCCGGGCTCGCCCCGTCGACGAGGGCGGCCTCCTCGAGTTCCACCGGCAGCTCGCGCATGAAGGTGGTCAGCACCCAGACGGTGAAGGGGAGGGTGAAGATCAAATACGAGAGCACCAGCGCCCCGAGCCCGTTGTAGAGGCCGAGCGCCCGGACCAGTTCGAAGAGCCCGGACAACACCGCCACCGGCGGGAACATCGACACCCCGAGCACCGTCAGCAGCAACAGCCCCCGGCCGCGGAAACGGACCCGGGCGAGCGCGTACGCCGCCCACACGGCGAGGCCCAGCGACAGGGCGACCGTGGCCGCCGCCACCAGGGCCGAGTTGAGGATGTTGCGCCCGAAGGGCTGCTCGCGGAAGACGGCCAGGTAGTTGTCCCAGGCCGGCGTGAAGGGAAACAGCCGGGGATCGAAGAGGGCGCTCCCCGTCTTCAGCGAGGTGAGGGCGGCATAGACGAAGGGGAACACCGACCACGCCACCAGGGCTGCCACCAGCAGCCAGAAGAGAGCCCGCCTCACCGTCCGCTCCTCCCCTCCAAATCCAGCCGCCCGGCCGTCACCGTCACCACCGTGAGGACGGCGATGATGAGGAAGAGGAGCATCGAGGCGGCCGAGCCCACTCCCACCTCCTGGAAGTCGATCAGTTGCTGGCGGGCGTAGACCGACATGGACATGGTGGCCTCGGCGTTGCTGGTGAGGACATAGATGAGATCGAAGACGCGCAGCGAATCGAGGCCGCGGAAGACCACCGCCACGACCACCGCCGGGCGGATCAGGGGCAGGGTGACGCGCCACAGGACGGTGAGCGGACCGACGCCGTCGATGCGCGCCGCCTCGTAGCACTCGCCCGGCACCATCTGCAGGGCCGCCAGGATCAGCAGCGCCATGAAGGGCGTCGTCTTCCACACGTCGACGACGATCACCGCCCACATGGCGAGGTCGGGGTCCGCCGTCCAGGCCAGGGGTTCGGCGATCAGGCCCAGTCCCAGGAGCCCCTCGTTGACCACCCCGAACTGGTCGTTGAGCATCCACGCCCACATCTTGGCCGAGACGATGGTGGGGATCGCCCAGGGGATGAGCACCGCCGCCCGCACCAAACCCCGGCCGCGGAAGGGCGCGTGCAGCAGCAGGGCGACGGCGAGGCCGAGAACGGTCTCGGCGCCCACCGAAACGACCGTGAACCAGAGGGTGTTCCACACCGCCCGCCACCACACCGGATCCCCGGCCAGGAGAACGAAGTTGGCGAGACCGACGAAACGGGCTCCGCCCAGGTCGTCGAGGCGGGCGTCGGTGAGTCCGAACCACAGGGTGCGGAGCAGCGGCCAACCGGCGACCAGGGCCAGCACCGCCAGCATCGGCGAGAGAAACAGCCACGCCTCCCCGAGCCGTCGGCGCCGGAGGGTCGAGGGCGTCGCCATCGCCCCTACCAGCGCCCGCCGCCGCTCAGGCGTTCGAGTTTCGCTTCGAGGGCCGCCAAGTTGGCCGCTGCGTCGCCGTTCCCCGACAAGGTGGCATGGACGGCGTTCCAGAAGTCGCTGCTCACCCGGTTGTAGCGGCCGGCGGTGACCTTCGAGGGCCGCGCTACGGCGTTGACGAAGATCGCATAGAGGCTGCCCATGAACGGATTCGCCTCGAGCACGTCGGAATCCTTATAGAGGGTGGTGATCGTCGGGTGGTAGGCGCCGACGATGGCGCGGCGCTTCTGTTCGGCGGCGCCCGTCAGGTAGAGGACCAGGGAGACCGCTACGTCCGGGTTGCGTGAGTACTTGGAGACGGCCAACTGCCAGCCCCCGAGCGTCCCGGTGTTCTTGCCCCCCGCGCCCCCTTTGGGGAGGGCGGCGACGCCGATCCTGCCGCGCACCGGGCTGTCGGCGCCGTTGCCCAGCGCCCAGGCGTAGGGCCAGTTGCGCATGAAGACGGCGTTTCCCGACTGGAAGACGCCGCGCGCCTCCTCCTCCTGGTAGTTGAGCACTCCCTTGGGGCTGATGGTGCCCACCCACGAGGCGGCGAGGTCGAGGGCCCGCGCCGCGCGCGGGTTGTTGACGGTGACCTTGCCGGAATCGTCGACGATGGTGCCGCCGCCGAACGAGTCGATCCACTCGAGGGCGTCGCAGGTAAGGCCCTCGTAGGCCCGGCCCTGCCAGACGAAGCCCCACATCTTGGCGTTCCCCGCCTCCCGCTCGGCCTCCTGGATGCGTTTCGCCGTGACGGTCAGTTCTTCCCAGGTGGTCGGCACCGGGGCGCCGTACTTCTCCAACAGGTCCTTGCGGTAATAGAGGAGTCCGACGTCGGTGA
This sequence comes from uncultured Thalassospiraceae bacterium, assembly GCA_964632795.1. Classification (GTDB taxonomy): domain Bacteria; phylum Pseudomonadota; class Alphaproteobacteria; order Rhodospirillales; family 2-02-FULL-58-16; genus CAZWEZ01. The sequence goes on from CAZWEZ010000058.1 coordinate 11,449, forward strand.
ACCAGGGCATGGCGACGACGCGGCCGGCGACCGTGTTGTTGGCGACGATGGGCTGGAAGTGGGCGGCCAGGGTCGCGTCCTCCACCCGGGAGGCGAGGTCGAGCAGGTGGCGGCCCAGGATGCCGGGCCAGATGACGTCGATCTGGAAGACATCGATGTCGGCGGCCTCGGCGGCGAGGAGCTGCTGATAGAGGGCCAGACGTTCCGAAGCCGAATTGGGGGTCGAGACGACACGCACCGAGTTGCCGCTTTCCCGGGCCCAGGCCTCGGCTCCCTCGGTACAGATCTTCAACTCGCGACCGACGGCACCGCACGAAATCGAGACTTCGACGGCAAAGGCCGGGCGGATGATGGAGAGCACCGCAGCCAGCGCGGCGACGACGAAGACAGTTCGCATGACTTCCTCCTTGGCTCCGGCCTCCAGTGTCCCACAAAAGGCGCCGGAGTCGAAGCCGCGAACGCGTCGGCGAGCTAGGACCCGCCGCCAGGTGTTCCGCTTGCGATAGATGGTGGCGGCGCCGATGCCGAGGTGGTGGGCGGCCATAAAACGGGACTCCGGGCGCCTTGACGGGTGCGTAATACCACCGGCCATAATCACTGACTCTTCCAGCCATCCTTCGACACGCCGCTTGCGCGGCTGCTCAGGATGAGGATGTTGTTGAAATCAAAGGAAAAACCTCATCCTGAGCAGCGAGCGAAGCTCGCGTGTCGAAGGATGCCCACAGGTCAATAATAATGCCGGCTGGTATAACCCACGACCTCATGTACGCATTTCGTTGTCCGCTCCGACCCTCACAGCCGACTCTCTTGTGGCTGGGCATTTTGGGCCGTTCCTGAGCCGATCAGTGCCCCTTGGTATAAATCCGATTGCCCGGCGCGGCGATCGCCGGTCAGGAGATGGGGGGAGGCCGGCCCCGGTTCCATCGCCGCACCCCGACGCCGACCAACGCCAACGCGACCGAGATGCCGAGGAGCCAGTAACCGCCTTCGACCATCGAGCGGTCGATCCTGATCCGCCACTCGATGACTTCGGCGTGGGAGACCGAAGTTTCCTCGATCGGGTAGTTGTACGGGTTGTGCTCCCGGATCTGCCAGATCACCATCGGCCGGCCGGACCCCATCTCGGCCCCGTCGACCCAGACGTCGATCGCCACCGCGGTGCGATCGCGGACGAGGAAGTACTTGGGATGGGTCGAAGGGTAACGGAACTCGCCGTCCATCCCCTTGAGGGTGAAATAGGTGGAGGCGAGTCCCGGCATCATCGCCCCGGCCCTGGTGTTGAAAATGTCGTCCCTGACAACGACGCTGGCGATCTCGCCGCTGACCTTGACCAGGTCGCTCTCGGCGGGGTAGTCCGATGGCCACCAGAAGACGACGAACATCACGGCCAACACACCGCCGAGGCCCGACAGGAAAAAATACGGCCACACCTGAAACCGGCCGAGACGCCTCCGCCTTGGGGTCCGATCAACCAGTGAACCAACATTCCCCAGATGACATTCAACTTCGTGGAAATTCTACCACTGTCCCAGCGCCATGGGAATTGCATCCTCTTTGCAGCCATCCGATGGCATGATTTTGGTAATCGGCCCGCGATTGGAAGGCCATCCGGTCACTTTTCTCGCCATCCAGACGCACCTCTCGTGTCGATTTCCCCTCGCCGTCAATTTCCTCGGCCTATGCCGGAGCGGGTCTTCGTCGTAGATCATCAATCAGGCTCAGGATTTTCCGGAATAGGTCTCTCGATACTGCCACCTCGGCCGGTATGTCATACCAAGGGGCACTGGCCGGGCTTTCGATCGTCAAATCAGCCCGATCAAGAGCGGACCACAGCCTATCGTGACAGCTCAGGACCGGAATCGCGATCGGATGCCCATTGTGCTCCCATTGTCGGCGATTGGGAGGAGCCATCTGGGGAATCCCTGTTTAAGCGAACCACCAGCGCTCCATCCCCTTGTTGCCGTCCAGAGTCCAGTTGGCCGCCATCGGGCCGTGCTGGACGTTGGTGCGCATGGCGAAGACGTAGCTGTTGAACATGGGAGTAATGCCGCCGCCTTCGTTGCTGACGATGCGCTGCATCTCGACGTACATCTCGCGCCGCTTGGCATCGTCGAGTTCGGCGCGCGCCGCGACCAGTAGCTCGTCGAAGCGCGGATGCTTCCAGAACGATTCGTTCCAGGGCGCAGTCCCGGCGTAAACGGTCGAGAGCATCATGTCCTCGGTCAGCCGCCCGTCCCAGTAGCTCATGCACCAGGGTTTCTTCATCCAGATGGACTCCCAGTACCCATCGTTTGGCTCGCGGATGACGTTGATCTCGATCCCGGCCTCCCTCGCGTGTTCCTTGTAAATCACCGCGGCGTCGACCGCGCCGTTGAACGCCGCGTCGGCCGCGCTGAGGTCCACCTTGAGGCTCGAGAGGCCGGCCTGCTTGAGGTGCCACCTGGCCTTGTCGGGGTCGTACACGCGCTGCGGCAGCTCGTCCTCGGTCGCGTGATAGCGGTACGCAAGGCCGATGGGATGGTCGTTGCCGACCGACCCGTGACCGCGCAGGATGGTCTGCAGCATCTTCTCGCGGTCAAGGGCTAGCTTCAGCGCCATGCGCACGTGGTTGTCGTCGAATGGCGGCGTGTCGGTGCGCATCGGCACGGTGTAGTGCGCCCCACCGCTGGTTTCCTCGAGCCGGATATCCGGGTTGAGCGCGAGCCGGTCCGCGGTCTTGAGTTCGACCCGCGATATCGCATCGACTTCGTTGGTGGTCAGCGCATTGGTCCGCGCGGCAGGGTCGATGATGGCAAGAACCTCGGCCCCGTCGAAGTGCGCCCGGCCTTCCTTCCAATAGTTCGGATTGCGCTTGAGCCTTGCGAGCACTCCGGGTTCGTAGCTTTCGAGGATGTAACCGCCGGTGCCGGTGCCCGACTCCCATTCGACGCCGCCGTCCTTGGCCGGCAAGATCGCAATGTGGTAGTCGCTGACGATGTACGGGAAGTCGGCGTTGCCTTCGCGCAACGAGAAGACGACCGTATTCTTGCCGTCGGCCTTGATCTCGACGACCGGATCGAGGATGACCTTGGCCGGCGAGATCGTGTCCTCGCCGCGGTGATGGTTGAACGAAGCCACGACGTCGGCGGCGTCCATCGTCTTGCCGTTGTGGAACTCGATCCCCTTGCGCAGCTTGAAGGTCCACGTCACCGCGTCGTCCGAGGCGTCCCAACTCTCGCAAAGCTCGGGCGCCAATTCGCCGGTATTGCTGACCTCGGTGAGGTAATTGTGCAGGCCATAGCCGACGAACAGCGTGTAGTTGGTTCCATAGGTCGCCGGGTCGAGCGAATCGGTCGTCGAGCCTTCCCCGAGGGCGACCCGCAACGTGCCGCCCCGCTTGGGCGTCGCGGCCCGAAGCGCCTTGCCCGCCATGGTCGTGGCGAGCGCCGTCGTCGCGCCGAACGCCACCGCCCGGCCGATGAACTCGCGCCGCGAGATCCTTCCAAGCTCCAAAAGCTTGGCGTAGTAATCGAGCTTTTTCATGACGTTCCTCCCTTGTTTACCATCGCCCATTCGCGTGGCCCGATCTGCGTTGCGATCTGCGTGCCACCGCTCTCGGTGAGGAGTAAACCGATCGTATGGGTACCCTCCCGCTATCAAGATACTATACAATATACATTATCTCGATTACAATAGCTAAACGGCGGCACATTATCGCGAGTGGGTGTTTAAAAATTTGTCAAAAACTTCAAGTGGTTATCGAATTTTGTCAAGCGCCATGGAACATTACGAAGAGTGTGAATCTGTTGTATATTGTAGAACATGTGCAACATTGGAACGGATTGGTCGCGAGACGGTCGGCGGTCGAAGGTCGCGCAATGCCGGATGGCCAATACCAATCGCTCGAAACATGGAACTCACCGCAAGACCCGCCATGACCAAAGATCGACTGGAAGGAGAGACCGTCATGCGATCGAGATTAAAACCGCCTTGACAGAAAAAGCCTCATATAAGCGGTTGCGGTCTGTGGTATTGGGGAATGTCGGCCCATAGGTGAAGACATGCGACGAAAAGACAGGGCGCGAGCCAAGGCGGCCAAGACGGCGCGCCATCCCATCAAGAAGGCGGATATCGGCCTCCACGACGGCCTCACGTCACCCTACGACCCCCTGTCGGAGGCCGAAGCCCGGCGGATCATCGATTCCGCCCTCGAGTTGATGCGCGACACCGGCGTCGGGTTCGAGCCCGACCCCCGGGTCCTCGACCTGTTCAGGCAGGCCGGCTGCGCGGTCTCCGCGGACGGCTTGGTCAAGTTCGATCCCGAGCTGGTCCGGGGCGCCATCGATTCAGTGGCCAAGAGCGTCAAGATCTGGGACCGGGAGGGACTCGATTACATCCAGATCGACAACCGGCACACCTGGTTCATGCCGGGGATGACGCCGATCCAGGTCTTCGACCTGGAGACCGGCGAGACCCGGCAGAGCAGCCGCCAGGACCTCGAGACCATCACCCGGGTCGCCGACGCGCTGCCCGACATCGACGCCGTGTGCGTCGCCTGCAAGATCGTCGAGCGTTCCGACATCCACGGCGAGATCGACGAGTTCGCGGTGCTGGCCGCCAACACCGCCAAGCCGCTGGAGTACCTGTGCCAGTACGCCGAGTCGCTGAACGTCGTCATCGACATGGCGTCGGCGATCCGCGGCGGCCGGGACAAGCTGGCCGAGAAGCCCTACTTCAAGCACGGCGTCTCGGCCCTGCCGCTGTACTACTCCAAGATCGCCACCGACCAGATCATCGCCGCCGTGGAGGCCGGTGTCCCGGTGGCCTTGGGGACGGTGGTCATCGCCGGTGCCTCGGCGCCGATCACCATCGCCGGCTGCCTGGTCCACTGCCTGGCCACCGACCTCGCCGGAATGGTCTTCGCCCAACTCGTCCGCCGGGGCTGTTTCGCCATCGGCGGCTCGGACCCCGCCTTCATGGCGCCGTCGACCGGCGGCCGGGGCGGCTTCACCCAGGTCTCGCTGGCCGACATGGCGCTGTGCCAGATCTGCCGCATCCTGGGCATCCCGTCGATGTCCGGAGTCGGCGGCGCGTCCCGGGCGCGGCGCTTCAACCAGGATGCGATCTGGCAGATCTCGGCCAACATGATGCAGACCTTCTACAGCCGGCCGGCCAACTGCGACTACCTGGGCCTGATGGACGAGGGGATGACCTATTCGCTGCACGCCCTGCTCTACGGCCACGAGCTGGCCGGCATGTTGCGCCGGATGTGGCGGGGCATCCGCGTCGACGACGAGATGCTGGCCATGGAACTGACCCGCCAGGAAGGCCCGCGGGGCAACTACATGGCCCAGTGGCATACCGCCGACCACTGCCGGACCGAGATCTGGGAGGCCCGCTACCTGGAGGCCAACATACCGTTGAATTCCGGCGACTTACCCGACCGCGACCTCATCGAGCGGATCGACGACGACCTGCGCGAAATCCTGCAAAACCACCGTCCGCAACCGCTGCCCGGTCCGGTGCTCGAGGAGATGCGGGCAATCCAGGCCGCCTTCGAGGAATCCCACGGCCCCTGAAACGCTGGCAAGGAAGTTCGGCCGATTCGCGGGGAACGTCCGCTTTGGGACCATGTGTGGACGGCCCCTTCGGTGCAAGGAGAAAATCGGCGATGCCGCGCAGATTAGCTCTTCGGCTATTCCGGCGACACCTCTCCACCGCCGTCCGACTCCTTCATCTTGGGAATGGTTCTGGTGAACATTTTCTCAGACAGGGTCATGAACTTCAATCCGCATTTAGGAGCACAATGGCGTCGTCTGACCAGCTCAACCAAATTTGTCCCTGGTGGTCTTCACCAAAAAATTGATCCGGATCCAAATTCTGGGCTGATACAGCGACAGGTTTTTCGACCCCATTGATCCGCACATAAAAATGACTTCTGTCTCCCAGGTACGCGGCGGCATCCATGATGCCTTCCACGGCATTTCCGCCTGTCGGCTTTTCGCTGGAAATCGTGAATTTTTCCGGGCGAATTGCCGCCAGAGAGTTCTGGCCGACCGAAAATGCCAATTTTCCGAGCGGTGCCGTAAGGTTTCCCAGGGGACCAGCATCAATCCTGACCTTGTCATCCAGGACCTCCTGCACACGGGCATCGAAAAAATTCATGGTGCCGATAAAGTCTGCGACTTCACGATTTTGTGGTGCCCCGTATAATTGAGTCGGCGTATCGATTTGCAGATAACGGCCCTTGGACATGACGGCGACGCGATCAGACATGGTCAGGGCTTCTTCCTGGTCATGGGTCACAAACACGAATGTAATACCGACCGAGCGCTGTAATGCTCTCAGTTCAAGCTGCATCTTTTCGCGCAATTTCTTGTCGAGTGCGCCCAGCGGCTCATCGAGCAACAGCACCTTGGGTCGCCTGATCAGAGCGCGCGCCAAGGCAACACGCTGGCGCTCGCCGCCCGAGAGTTCGTACGAGGCCCGATCTTCGTAACCAGGCAACTTGATCAATTCCAGCATCTCACCGACTTTGGCATCGAATTCAGCTTTTGGGAGTTTGTCCTGAAGCAGGGCGTAACCGATGTTTTGTTTGACGTTCAGGTGCGGAAAAATTGCATAATTCTGGAAGACCATGTTCACCGGGCGATGGTTTGGCGCAACAGATGACATGGGCTGCCCATCGATGAAAATTTCCCCCATGGTCGGGAACTCGAATCCTGCGAGCATGCGAAGCAGGGTTGTTTTCCCGCAACCCGATGGGCCGAGCAGCGAGAAGAACTCGCCCCGGGCAATATCAATGTTGACATGATCGACGGCACGAATGCTGCCGAAGTGCTTGCTGACATCCTGAATTGAAATAAATGATTCGTCTTGCATGTGAACTAAACTCCACTAGATATTTTTTGGTGTACACTGCGTCGTCGGAACCATTCGGCAAAATAAACGGGAATGAACGACACGAAGAGAATCATGGCGCCCAAAGCGAGAACGCCCGGCAATTTCACAGGATGCAATGTTCTCACAATAGCCACTCTGAATTTTCCCGAACTGTAATAACGGTGGGTCGATCCGCGTCAAATGCATCTGTTACCGCCTGCTGGAATCCTGCCATGGAGTTCGCCACGATGGCATGGCAATGGCACGAAGCTGCCAACATGCCAAAATCGGGGTTGATGCCTTCCACACCCACCAGCGGGATTTGACGGGATCGCATGTCATCCTGAATCTGTTTCAAGCCGCCGTTCTCCCAAATAATAATTGGCAGTCCCATACCCAGTTCCGCCGCGCAGATTAGCTCTTGGATCGTGAACATGGCGCCCCCATCACCTGCCATGACGACGATAGGCGCATCAGGAAGTGCCAACTTTGCCCCCACCGCATTGGGAATGGCGCACCCGAGCGCGCAGTATCCGGCGGGATAGTGCCACTGACGCGGTTGCGATACCGGCATGGTAAACGCCCCTGTGTAAACAAGCTGGCAGACATCACCGATAAGAATGCTGGCATCCGGGATGGCGTCGCGCAGACCCTGCAGGAGTTTAACATGCTGCGTCTGGGTTGGCGTCAACGCTTCGGCGATTGCATCCGCCATCGCACTGACCTCGCGTTCAGCGTTTTGCCGCTCAGCAACGCGCTCATCCTCACCCAGTACATCGCGCAGTGCATCCAGCAACGCCGCTGCCGCCGGTTCGGCATCACTGACGATGGGGATATGGGCCGGGTATAGGCCGTTCATCTTGCGGGGATCGATATCGATGCGGATCAGCTTGCCTGAAATATCGAGCCGCTCGGTGAAGCTGTCAGTCTCTGAAATTTCGGTACCAATCGCCAGCACGACATCAGCCGTCGGGATAAACCTTTGCACTTCAGGCCGGACCGTTGATCCACCCATGTTCAGGGGATGGCCGTCCGGCACCACACCTTTCCCGGCAGTGGAGGAAATGACGATTGCACCGAGACTCTCGGCAATGCCTGTGATGCTTTGTGATGCACCGGCCGCCCCACCACCAACCAGGATCAAGGGTTTCCTGGCCGCCAGCAGCAAATCTGCTGCGGCCTCGATATCCGCGGGATCATGGCGGGGTCGGGTGGCAAGAACGACGGCCTGCCAATCTTCGTTCACCGGCATGGCCTGCACATCAGTGGGAATGGAAATGTGAACCGGTCGCGGGCGTTCACTGGCAAATATGGAGAACGCCTGGGCCATAAGGTCCGGCACATCTTCCGGCTTGTACGCCGTCGCGCTCAATGCGGTCAGCGGGGCCGTTACCGCCTTCTGTTCGGTGACCTCATGGAGCACCCCCCAACCCTTGCCAATGGTGTGGCTGGCTGCCTCGCCAGACAATAACAGAACCGGGCTGGAGTCCGCATAGGCCTGAGCGATGGCGGTCGCTGCATTGGTAACGCCAGGTCCGGAAATCACCAGTGCCACACCGGGTTTACCGGTCACACGGGCGTAACCATCCGCCATGAAACCGGCCCCCTGTTCGTTCCGTGCCTGAATATGGCGCACACCACCTTTGTCGAGCCCACGGCAGAAATCCAGCGTATGGACACCGGGAATTCCGAACACGGTATCCACACCGTAACGCTCAAGGAGCCGAATCGTGGCCTCGCCACATGTCATGGTCATATACTTTTCCCTCCTGATTGGGCCGGCGCTCCGGTACGTCTATGTGGCGTTACTATTCGTATGCTTATCGCCCATGCGGCGCAGCCATTCGGCGGTGCAGATTAGGACGACAGAGACCATGAAGATGAGGGCCCCGAGCGCCAGTACGGTCGGCAATGTATCCGGGAACCGAACTTGCGTCCACATGTAGACCGGCAACGTTATCTGATTGCCCCCCAGGAAGAAGGCGAACAGGAACTCGTCGAACGAGCCGGTGAACGACAACAGCAGCGATGCGCCTATCCCGGGCAGGATGAGCGGGAAGGTTACGCGCCAAAAGGTCATCCAGGCGTTCTGGCCGAGATCGAGCGAAGACTCTTCGATGCTCTTGTCGAAGCCCTCGAGACGCGCCATCACCACCAGCATCAAGAACGGCACGGCGACGACGACGTGGGAGATGCCGATCGTCCACAGCGACAGTGGCATGCCCACCGCAAGCGCGAGCACGAGAAGGCCGACGGCCATGATGATGCCGGGCATCACCATGGGGAGCAGAATGAAACCGATCGCCAGGTTCCGTCCGGGCATGCGATAGCGGGTCATTGCCTTGGCGGCGATCGTCGCCAGGGTGGTTGCAACGATGGCGACCGGAATGGCGATCTTGAAGCTGTTGCCGAGCGCCGCCAACAGGCCACGTTGGGCCGGGATCCCGACATACCACCTGACCGTAAAGTCCTTCAGCGGAAGCGCCATCTGAATGCTGTCGTTGAACGAGAAGATCGGCAACATCATGGACGGTATGTAGAGAAACATGAGATAAAGAACCATATAGAAGAAAAGCGGGCCGAAACGGCGCCCTTCGGTGATGGTCGACTCTTTACGGGCCGAGGCTGCCTCTATCTCGCGGCCCTTGACCGTGCCCCACTTCGAGAGCCAGATGAAGGTGCAGACGATGATCGTGATCGTAATCATCATGATGATCGTCAGCGCCGCACCCAACGGCCAGTTGTTGGCCGCGCCGAACTGGGCCGCGATGATCTGACCGATCATGATGCCCTTGGTGCCGCCGACCATCACCGGCGTGATGTAGTCGCCGACGGTGGGAATGAATTCGATGACAGCCGCGGCGATCACGCCGGGCATCGACAGCGGCAGCGTTATCCTGAGGAAGCGCCTGACCGGGCCATCGCCGAGGTCGGCCGCGGCCTCCAAGAGCGAGCGGTCGATCTTCTCGAGCGACACGTAGATCGGCAGGATCGCAAACGCCGCCCACCCGTGGGCGAGCGTGAGGATCACCGCGAACCGGCTGTACAATAGGTACTCGAGCGGTTCCTGGATGAACCCCAGGCCCTCGAGGCTGGAGTTGATCACGCCGTTGTTGCCGAGCATGATCTTCCAGGCGATCACCCGAAGCAGGTAGCTGGTCCAGAACGGTAGGTTGATCAGGATCAGCCATGTCATTTTGTTCTTCTTGACCCTGAAGGCCAGAAAGTAGGCGGCAGGGTAGGCCAACAAGATGGTAATGGCCGTCACCGTCGCCGACATCTTGATCGACCTCCAGAGAAGCTTGCCGTAGATCCACTTCCCGAAGAACGTCTCGTAGTTTTTCAGCGTGAGGGTCTCGTCGATGTAGACGTAGGTCTGCGACCAGAAGCTGTAGGCGACGAGGGTGAAGATCGGGAGCGCGAGCAAGCAGATCATCACCAACAGCGACGGCGACAGCAGAGTGTAACCACGCACCCACTCGTGTTTGAGGAAGTAGGCCCGCCCCCTGTCCGTCCAGGTCCGCTCCGCCACGCGGCCGGCGATGATTGGTCGCGTCCCATTCGTCATTGGCGTCTCCTGGAATCTCGATTATCAGGCCGTTCGCCACCCCCTATCGCGGCGGTGATCGAGTTAGCGGCGGCGATGACGTCCATCGCGAAATGGTCCATAACGTCTGCGGTCATGCGGTTCGAAGGCCCGGTTACGCTGATCGCAGCGGCGACTTCGCCAAATCCGTTGAAGATCGACGTGCCGATGCAATTTACGCTAACCTCGTTTTCCTCGACATCGAGGGCGTATCCCCGCACCACAATCTGGGGCAGTTGGGCCTCGAGGGTATCGATATCGGTGATCGTGTTCGGCGTTCGCCGCGGCAAGCCGCGCAAGTGGTAGACGGTGCGCCGCATCGACTCATCCCACTGCGCAAGCACGGCCTTGCCTAGAGCGGTACAGTGATACATCGCTCGAGAACCGGCGTAGGCGGTGGCATGCAAGAACTGAGTTCCTTCGTAGCTGTCGACCACCAACAGATCGAGGAGATCGGGCAACGCCAGGCTCACCGTCTCGTTCGTCTTCTTGCAAAGATCGGCGAGTATTGGCCGCGCCAGATCCGGAATGTGCAACCGTTGCTGGACGATCCGCCCGAGCTCGATGTTGCGCAATCCGAGCCGGTACCACCTCGAATGCTCATCTTGCTCGATGAACCGAAGCGTGACGAGTGACGCAAGAAGATTGAAAGCCGTTGTCTTGTTGAGCGCCGTCGCCCGGCTGATCTCACCCAGGCCAACGCCCTCAACGCCGCCGGCAGCGATCACGTCGATGATCGCGCTGGCGCGCGCCAATGCCTGAATTCGCGGGGGTTTCGGGGGTGCTGAAGCTGTCACCATGGGAAACGGC
>CAZWEZ010000059.1:0-21698 GCA_964632795.1 uncultured Thalassospiraceae bacterium
CGAAAGCCTTGGAAAGCCGTCTCTATGGGTCATTATCAGTGCCCCTTGGTATTACCCCGCGGGACTGAACGACTGTGTCGCGGCGTGGACCTGGATGCTCGCCTACGGACCGGCGGGCGAGGGCGTGCCCAGGGAGGTGTTCCTGGCCGGCGATTCGGCAGGCGGCAACCTCACTATGGCGCTGATGCTGCGCCTGAGGGACGAGGGCAGGAATCTCCCCAAGGCGGCCGCTGCCTTCTCTCCGACGACCGACTTCACCGGTTCGAGCCCGTCGATGACCGAACGCGCCCACCTTGATCCCTCGATCGACCCCCAGATGGTGCCCTGGATCGCGAGCCTCTATGTCACCGACGGCACGCCCTTGACGCATCCTTACGTCTCGCCGGCTTTCGGTGACTTTTCCGGCCTGCCGCCCTTCCTGGTCCATGCCGGCGAACGCGAGGTGCTGCATGATGACGGCAAACGTGTTGTCGAGAAGGCGAAGCAAGCGGGCGTCGACGCGCGCTTCAAGACGCTGCCCGGGCTGATCCACACGACCGAATACTGGTGCCACTTCGTACCGGAGGGGCTTGCCTCGCTCATCGAGGTCGGCGCCTACCTGAAGAGTCATGTCTGAGCTATCGGCCATGCGTGGACTGGACTGTACGGTTGTCACCATGAACTGAGGAACGTTCTCATGAGGGCCATGGAAATCTCAGGCGCTTGGGGCGCAGCGGACGCGGGCGTTCAGCGGGCTTCAGTCCCATTACCTTTTCGAGGACCGTTATGGCCGTCCCGGCAAGGGTAAGGAACATATCCTTTGTCAGATAAAATTCCGGCTCAGAAGCACTTTTCCCGCATCCTGTTGCAATAGGCGGAAAGATTCGACCGTTCAAGGCCATGCGCCTTTAAGGGGGTATCCACCGGAACAAGAAGAATTGTGGCCAGCAGTCCGTAGACCGCGGCGTCCACGGAAGCCGGCGCGTCGCCAAGCATGTAGGGCTTATCCCCCAATATTTCCGAAATCGCCGTCAGGTCCGCGCATCCATGTGCATACACGTCTTCACGGCTATGGCGTCCCAATCCCTGAGCGTAGAGGTCTCTGCCCACCCGCTTGCGGATCAGGTTCGGGACAAAGGCGCGAAGCGGCATCGGCATGGCCGAGAAGAAAGCAGCCTTGATTTGCGGCCAGCCGTTGGGATCGATCCAGCGTGAATAGACGACGCACCAGTAGAGACTTTCCTCCGTCAGCCGCCTCAGGGCGTGGGCGGCGGCGCGTTGTCCGGCGTCCAGACCTTCGTCCAGGGGGTCGCCCCGGGTCTTCTTGAGATGTTCGATGATCAAGCCACTGTCGGCGACGATCTTATCGCCGTCGGCGATAAACGGAAGCTTGCCTTTGGGGGCCTTGCGCGGGTCGGTTTCGTAAACGGGCTCATAGTCCAAGCCGGTCAGGCGCAGATAGGTCTCCACCTTGAGGCAAAAGGGGCTCGGGCTGGGAAGCCCCCACAGGGGTGGAAACTGGTGCAGCTTGATCATGGCGATGATCGCCTTTCTTCGTGAAATCGAGCGAAGGCCTGATTCTATACAAACCCCGCATATCCGCAAACGGGCGCTGGATATCCTTCACCAAGAAGTCTACACCGTGATCACCGTGCCTTTGCATTTGGGGCAGGCGACCAGACGCGACCTGTACTGTCAAAAGGAATAACCGCCATGGCTCGAGACCGGGACCACGGGATCATGCAGGGGTTCCCGCCGCCGATCGACAGGCGGCCGACGCTCGCCAACTGGGACTCGCCGCCGTTCAACCGGTGGTCCTTCCAGCATGTGCGCGAGATCATGCCGACCGCCGAGGTGCGGTGCGCCCCGGGACCCGCGACGGCCTTCGAGGCGGCGCCGCGGGAGCTGACCGGGCTTCGCTTCGAGACCACCGACGGCCGCGACATCACGGTCGGGGAACTGCTCGACGAGACCCATACCGACGGCTTCCTGGTCCTCCACCGGGGGCGGCTGGTCTGCGAGCTCTATTTCAACGCCATGGAGCCCCACACCCTGCACCTGTCCCAATCGGTCTCCAAGTCGCTGGTCGGGGCGCTGGCGGGGATCCTGATCGGCCGGGGCGACCTCGATCGGCAAGCGCCGCTGAGCGACCACGTCCCCGAACTGGCCGGCTGCGGCTACGCCGACGCCACCTTGAGCCACCTCTTGGACATGCGCAGCGGGGTCCGGTTCTCCGAGGACTACGGGGTTGCCGATTCCGACGTCACCAGGGAGGAGATCGTCTGCGGCTGGAAGCCCCGGCCGCCCGACCTGCCCGAGGACTTCCCGGACTCGCTCTGCGAGCTGATCCTGACCCTGCCCCGGGAACGCGACCACGGGGGGTCGTTCAAGTACCGCTCGATCGAGTCCGACGTCATCGGCTGGGTCCTCGAGCGGGCCTCCGGCACCCGGCTCGCCGAACTGATGAGCCGCGAGCTCTGGCAGCCGCTGGGGTGCGAGCGCGACGCCTGCTTCACGGTCGATCGGGCCGGGTTCGCGGTGGCCGACGGCGGCTTCAACGCGACCTTGCGCGACTATGCCCGGTTCGGCCAGATGCACTGCGACGACGGCTTCTTCAACGGCCGCCAAGTCGTCCCCGCCGACTTCGTCGGCCAGACCCGGATCGGTGACCCGGACGTCTTCGACAGCCCCTACAAGACCTACTTCCCGCGTGGCGCCTACCGCAACAATTTCTGGATCCGCGACGTCGACAAGGGCGACAAGGTCCAGTACACGGCCCGCGGCATATTCGGCCAGCTGATCTACATCGACCCCCCCCGTCGGCTGGTGGCGGTCAAGCTGTCGTCCTGGCCCGACTTCATCAACCCGACGTACCTTTTGGACACCCTGGCCGCCATCGACGCCATCGCCGAGACCCTCGACCGGGACCGATGAGGCCTCGGATCGCGAGCCTGTCCGTCACCGGCATTCCCTTACCAGCGTCCGCCTTCGGCCCGCATCGCCAGGATCGGCAGGTGGATCGGGAAGCGGTCGCGGATCGCCGCGTCGGTCGCTGGGTCGATGTTGTCCGGGTAGTGGGTGGAGAGGATCTCGCGCACCCGTTCGCGGGCGCGCTGGCGGATGTCGCGCGATCCGTCCTCCTCCCACTCGCCAGGCGGCGTGCGGTCGGCGAGCGTCGGGTAGAGGTATTCGGTCTCCATCAATTCCAGGGTCTGGGCGTTGCCCAGGAAGTGGCCGGGACCGTCGACCGCCTCCTTGATGACGTCGAACGACAGCGTCTGGTCGGTCACCTCGATACCCCGCACGGCGCGGGCGATGCTGCCCAGCATTTCGTTGTCGATCACCATGGCCTCGAACGACACCCCCATCAGGCTGCCCACCATGCCGGCCGATTCCCCGATGGTGTTGGCGCCGGCCGCCGCCGCCAGGGTCACGGTGATCCCCTTTTCGTAGCCCGCCTGGGCGTCGGGCATCTTGGAGTCCGTCATCCCGGCGCCGACGCTGCACGGCAGGTCGTAGAACCTGGCCATCTGGGCGGCGGCGGCGGCAAGCACCGCCTCCTCGCCGCCGCCCCCGGTGAAGGATCCCGTCCTGAGGTCGGAGACGAACGGCCAGTTGCCGAACGTCATCGGGTGGCCCGGGCGCACCAGGTTGACCAGCAACAGGCCGGCCAGGGTCTCGGCGGTGTTCTGGACCAGCGCCCCGGCCAGGGCGGCCGGCGCGGTGGCGCCCGCCTGCGAGGCGACGATCACGGCGGTCGGGATGCCGCGCTGGGTGGCGGCGATGACCACCTCGCTGTTGTCGTCGCCGTAGGCCAGCGGCGAAACGACGGCGCAGCCGCCCGAGGAACAGAAGGGGCGCTTGAGGAACTCGCCCTCGCCGCCGGCGATGAGGTCGAGCATGGCGATCAGCTGGTCCATGTGTCCGGCCCTGCTGCAACTCATGCCGAAGCACTTTTTGGTGCCGGCGGCCGAGGCATAGGTCCGGTTGATGTCGAATTCGCGCAGGTCGGGGATTTCCGTCGCCACGACGATGTTGGAGAACCGGTGGATGTGTTCCAGGCGGTCGGTCAGGCGGGCCAGGTCGTACAGGTCGACCACGGTGGACGGCCGGTAGCGTCCGGTCTCGAAGTCGACCATGCTCACCGCCTCGCCGCCGATGGAGAAGTGCACCCGGGCGCCGCTGATGTCCAAGTCGTGGGCCGGATCGCGCGCCGGCAGGACATAGTTCCGACCGGCGCCGGCGATCACGTCCTCGACCAGGGTATGGGGGAAATGCAGCCGCCCCTTGTCGTCGAGGGTGCATCCTCTGGCCAGCGCACGTTCGCGCAACAGGGGCGGAGGGTTGCCCATGCCGATCTCGGCCAGCACGTCCAGCACCGTCCGATGGACGCGCTCCATGTCGTGTTCGCCGAGCGGCCGATAGGTTCCGCCCGTCACCCCCGGGGCGACGGCGCCCGGTCCCGATTTACGCCGTGCGCCCCGCGCCGCGCGGCCTCCCGACCGTCTGACTTTGGGGATCGTCGCCTGTTCGAGTCCTGCCATGGTGTTCCTCTCGTGTTGGCACGCGACGCCAAAGTTACTGTCCCAGAATGTCTTGTCCCTGAAAAGGGGTACCAACGGTCAACCCGCGAAACGGCGCTCGGGCAGGCCCCGGAAGCCGGCGCCGCGAATGACCAAAAGCGCCCCGGCGTCGGGCGCGGTGGGGGCCGTGCCCCAATACGGTATGCCGAGGGTGGTGACGAACAAAATGTCCAGGTCCGGGCCGCCGAACATGACGCTGCTGACGACGTGACCCGGAAGATCGAGCCGCCGGTCGATCGCGCCCTCGGGAGAGATGCGCAACACGCAGCCGTCGTCCCACTGCGCCGACCACACGAAACCGTCCGCGTCGACGGTGGCGCCGTCCGGGTTCAGGCCGCCGATCAGCACGCGCCCCGCGCCCACGTCGCCGGTGTCCGGATCATAGGGGAACGCTTCGATCTCCCGCATATCGCCGCGGCCCGTGACATAGAGGGTCCCGCCGTCGGGGCTGAAACACGGCCCATTGAAGCAGGCGAACCCGTCGAGCACCGACGTCACCGTCAGATCGGCGTCGAGGCGCAACATCGGGCACACCGGACTCGGCTCGCGGTCGGTTCCGGCGCAGCCGTAGACTCCGCCGGAAACGAACCGGCCGACGGGATCGACCTTGCCGTCGTTGAACACGGTGTCGGCGACGCCGGCGAACGGCTCGGCGATGGTTTCGCATGCGCCGGTTTGCGGATCGAAGGCGTGGAACCCCGTGTCCATTGCCAGGATCAGGCCGCCGCCGAGCCTGACGGCGAGGCTTCCGGCCTCCGCGCCCGGAAGCTCCCAGCGCCGCGTCGTTCGACCGACCCAGTCATGCCTCAACAGCGTCGGGGCCAGACTGTCGATCCAGTAGAGCGCCTGTTCACCGACATCCCACACGGGTCCTTCGCCGAGCCGGCAGCGGATGTCGCCGAGGACTTCGATGTCCATGCCGCCCCCTTCTCGTACCAGCCTTAAGCGTACATCACGACCGCCAACGGTCATAAAAAGAGTCAACAACCCATTTTTGAGCAATTATAGTTAACAATAATCTTGGCATGATTCTGGGGAGGGAAACATGCTTCCGGCTTCGCCGGACGTTCTCCAGCATTCGGATTGGAGTTATCCGATCGCCATCCATTACGGTCCCGGGCGGCTGTCCGAGATCGCCGGGAAGTGCCGCGACGCGAACATTACCCGGCCCCTGGTGGTTACGGATAAGGGGTGCGCCGATCTTCCCTTCGTGCAGCGCACGCTCGAGTTCCTGGAAACCGACGGCTTGGCGGCGAAACTGTTTTGCGATGTCGATCCCAATCCGACCGACAGCAACGTCGCCGACGGCGTCGAGGCGTTCCGCGCCAGCCGATCGGACGGCGTCGTCGCCCTGGGCGGTGGCAGCGGCATGGACGCCGGGAAGGGAATCGCCCTCACCGCCCATATCGGGGCCGACAAGCTGTGGACGCTGGATTACCTGAACCCAAATCCGCCGAGCCTGGCGGACGGCGACACCGCCCCGTTCCTGTGCGTACCGACGACGTCGGGAACCGGGGCGGAGACCGAAAGCACGACCATGCTGACGGACACCTCGGAGCAGGTGAAGAAATGCATCTGGCATCCGGACCGGCACCCGGCGGCGGCCATTCTGGATCCGGAAAACACCGTCGGACTGCCGCCCGATCTGACGGCGTGGACCGGTTGCGACGCCCTGGTCCATGCCCTGGAGGCCTATTTCGTCGTCGACTTCCATCCGCTGTGCGACGCCGCCGCTTTGCAGGCGCTACGGATGATCCCCCCGGCCCTGCCCCGCGCCCATCGGGACGGTGGGGACCTGGAAGCGCGCGGCGCGATGCAGGTCGGTTCGTGCCTGGCCGGGATCGCGTTCCTCAAGGGGTTGGGCATCGTCCACGTCATCAGCCACACCATCGGCGCGATGATGAATACCCAGCACGGCCTGACCAACGCCATCCTTCTGCCCGCGGTCCTCAGATTCAACCGCCCGGCGATCGAGCACAAGATCGCGGACGTGGCCAATGCCATGGGTTTCGATGGGACCTCGTTCGAGGCTTTCCATGACGACATCGTCCGTTTTTTGGAAAACCTGGGAATCCCCGACAACCTGAAGGCCGTCGGCGTCACCGGGGATTGCATCGGACATGTCGCCGACAGCGCCCCGACGGACTCGTGCTTTGCTACAAATCCACGGCAGGCATCCCGCGAAGACATCGCGGGGCTGGTTACGGAGTGTCTCGAGAAAGCATGGTGAGGCACCCGAAACATTCCGAAGAACTTGAGATCATGCCCAATGCCAAAATCCGCGCGTTGAGTGATTTCATCAAAGAGCATAAGGATTTGGCACTCCTGGCGGCCGCCGTTCCCGTCCTGGCGCTGTCCATCGGAGTCGCCAGTATGGCCACCGAAATCCAGGAATTCCCGACCTCCGTCGGCGATGGGTTTCCGTTTTCCGAGTGGGTGAACGACGGCCAGGATTGGCTCAAAAAGAACTACAGGTGGTTCACCAGAGCCATCGCCGGCGGCATCCGCTTCGGCCTGGATACGGTGGAAACCTTCATGCTGCTGCTTCCCTGGCCGGTGGTGGTCCTGGCGTTTGCCCTGTCGGCCCTGAAGCTGGGTGGGCTGCGGCTGGCGCTGTTCTGCGTTGTCGCCACGCTCTTCTGGGGCGTCATGGACATGTGGGACCCGGCCATGGAGACGCTCAGCCTGATGGCGGTGTCGGTCTTCCTGTCGGTGGTTTTCGGGGTTTCGCTCGGCATCGTCGCCTCCCAGAGCAACAAGGTGGATGCCGTCGTCCGTCCGATCCTCGATACCATGCAGACGATGCCTGCCTTCGTCTATCTGATCCCGGCCATCTTCTTCTTCGGCATCGGCGGTCCCCCGGCCGTCATGGCGACGGTGATCTATGCCCTGCCCCCGGCCGTGCGGCTGACCAACCTGGGCATCCGCCAAGTGTCCTTGGAGACCCAGGAAGCGGCAAGGTCCTTCGGTTCGACGCCGTTTCAGATGTTGGTCAAGGTCAAACTGCCGTTGGCCTTGCCCTCGATCATGATGGGGATCAACCAATCCATCATGATGGCCTTGGGATTGGTGGTGCTGGCCACCTTCATCGGAGCAAGGGGGCTCGGCTACGAAGTGTGGCAAGCCCTGCGGCATCTCAACATTGGGTGGAGCCTCGAAGGAGGCTTGAGCATCGTTTTCATGGCGATCATTTTCGACCGGCTCAGTTATGCCATGAGCGAGGAAGGGGAAGACCGGGCCGCTCGACACAGGGAAGGTTTCAGACTCCTCCCCCAAAAGCTCGAGGACCTGAGGTGGGCGCGGGGTTTCGAAACAGCGCTCGCCGCGGTTTATAGTTTTTTCGATGCCGCAAGCCGGTTGCTTGCCGCCGCCGTCGCCGCCATCGCCGGGGTTGTTTTCCGGATCGCGTGGAAGGATTCCGCCGGGGACGTACGATCCTTCGTCATGGGTCACGCATTCTTCGTGAGCAGTCTTGCCATTATCGTCATCGTCTACATGTTCGACAGTCATGTGGCGAGCTTCGGCAGCTTTCCCTCATCCTGGCAGTTCTCCATACGGGAACCCGCGGACATCGCATTGGATTGGCTCAAGGTCAATAAAAGCTTCATCGCCGTGACGTACTGGATCCGCGGAGCCGTATTCAGCTGGCTTCTGGACCCGTTGGCCGATTTCCTGATGGCGCTCCCCTGGTGGTACACCACGGGTCTCGTGACCTTCATGGTATGGGTATCGGCCGGGCGGTGGTTGGCGCTGTTGACGATTTTTTCCCTGTTGTTCATCGGCGCCGTGAATTTGTGGTCGATCGCCATGTTTACCCTGGCTTCGATTCTCGTCGCGGTCTTCCTGTGCTTCATCATCGGCGTTCCCCTGGGAATTCTGGCGGCATGCAACAACACCTTCGAGGCCTTCTTGAAGCCCATCCTCGATGCCATGCAGACCATGCCCGCCTTCGTCTATCTGGTGCCCGTGCTCATGTTCTTCGGCGGCAATGTGGTATCGGCCGTCATTGCCACCCTCGTCTATGCCCTTCCTCCGGTCGCCCGGCTGACCAATCTGGGGATACGCGAGGTTCCCCACGAGGCGGTGGAGGCCGCCAGATCCTTCGGTTCCACATTCTTCCAGATCCTGATGAAGGTGAGGCTGCCATTGGCCTTGCCCTCGATCATGATGGGGATCAATCAAGCCGTGATGATGGCGCTGGCGATGACCATCATCACGCCGCTGATCGGCGGTGGCGGGTTGGGCCAGAAGGTGTTCAATGCCCTCGCGGTGGTCGACACCGGGATGGGGCTCGAAGCCGGCCTGAGCATCGTTTTCCTGGCCATCGTCCTCGATCGCCTCACTCAGGCCTGGAGCACGAAACGCCAACAGGCCCTTGGACTTCAATGACCCGGGGGCGGGTAAAGGCGACGGTTCGCGGACGCTTCAACGTTGTCGAGTTTTCAGGTAAGATGTTTTACAATAGATGGGCTCATCCAAGAAAGCATCATCAAGAGCTGTCAAAGCCCAAGTAGCAACCAGGGAGGAACGTCGCTATGGCAATAAGAAGTCGAATCGGAAAATGGATGCTTCTCGCCTCCGTCGCGATGGCGGTGGCGGCGGCGCCGATGGTCTCGTTCGCCGACAAGGGCACCATCAGGCTCCACGAGGGCGATTGGACGGGTAATCTGGTCGACGGCAAGCTGATCCAGATCATCCTCGAGGACGAAATGGACTACAAGGTGAAGATGATATTCCTTCCCGCTGGTCCCGCGGTCGCCGAGGCCGTCATTGGCGGGGATATCGACATCGGTTTCGAGACCTGGCCCTCCTACAGCACCACCAAGGAAAAATACATCACGGAGTATGGCGGAAACGGCGAGGTGGAACTCCTTGGCCGGGTGGGTGTCGTCGGACAGAGCGGGTGGTATGTGCCGCGCTACCTCGTCGAGGGTGATTCCGCGCGGGGAATCGAGGCCGCGGCGCCGGACCTCAAGAGCTATAAGGATCTGAACAAATACAAGGGCTTGTTTGCATCTCCGGAAACCACGCCAAAAGGGCGCGTGCTCGTATGCCCGGTCGTCGCATGGGAATGCAAGGATGACGGACGCGTGAGTGGGCTGGGGGTGGACTACGTGCCCGTCGTGCTGGGTTCGGAGGCCGCCCAATGGGCGGAGTTGGACGCCGCCTATTCCCGGGGAGAGCCCATCCTCGTCTACGCCTGGGAACCGCACTGGGTTCATGCCAAGTACGACCTGTTGGAAGTGGAGCTGCCCATTTATAGCGAAGAGGCGTGGCCAGCCTCCGATTGGCCCATGGACCCCACTTACAACTATGGGAGCCCCACTCTCAAAGACAGATATCCGGATGTCCACCAGTTGATCGGCAACTTCAACATCACCAACGCTCAACAAGCGGACATGATCCTGGATATCGACGTCGAGGGCATGAAGCTGGAAAAGGCGGTCAGAAAGTGGATGGCCGCCAACGAGGATATCTGGAGGGCGTGGATACCTAAATAAACTTCGCCATTCGCCTTCAAGATGCAAGCGGGCCTCCGGCAATCCCGGAGGCCCGTTTCATCGTGGTCGCGAAGAGGACCCGAACGGCGCTCAGTCGTTGGCCTCCAGCGCCAGCATGATGGCGGTGCGGTCCACCGACCCGATCAGGCGGTTCCCCTCGTCGACCACCGGCACCGGGATGTCGGTCCGCGCGATATCCCCAATGAGCTCCTCGACCAGCGTATCGGCCATGACCGCCTTGCGGTCAACCGCCACCGTCCCGGCCCGCGCCCCGTTGTCCGCCGCCTCCGCCGCCGCCTGGCCGAGGGTGCCGAGATATTTGCCGTCCGGCCCGACCACGAAGGCGGCCGTGTGTCCCCGCGCCTGCATCCGCTCGAGAGCGACCTTCACCTCCTCGTCCGGCGACACCGTGGCGTTTCCGTCGGCCATGATGGAGGCGGCGTTCAATACCTTGTGGCGCGGGACGTCCTCGGAGAAATCCCGTACGTAGTCGTCGACCGGATGGGCGACGACGTCCACCGGGGTGCCGACCTGGACGAACTCACCGTCCTTCATGATGGCGATGTGATCGCCCATCTTGATCGCTTCCAGGAAATCGTGGGTGATGAAGATTATCGTCTTGCGGACGACTTTCTGGAGCTTGAGCAGTTCGTCCTGCATCTCGCGGCGGATCAGCGGATCCAGCGCGCTGAACGGCTCGTCGAACAGCATGATCTCGGGATCGACGGCCAGCGCGCGGGCAAGGCCGACGCGTTGCTGCATGCCGCCCGACAGCTCGCGCGGATAATTCCGCTCCCAGCCGCCGAGTCCCACCAGCTCGATCATTTCCCCCGCCTTGCGAAGCCGCTCGGCCTTCGAGACGTGCTGCACTTCCAGCCCGTAGGCGACGTTGTCGATGACACGGCGATGGGGCAGCAGGCCGAAGTGCTGGAACACCATGCTCATCTTGTGCCGCCTGAGGTCGATGAGCTGCCGCTCGCTCATCGCCACCACGTCGTCGCCGTCGATGACGATTTCCCCTTGGTTCGGCTCGACCAGCCGCGAGATGCAACGCACGAGGGTCGATTTGCCGCTTCCGGAAAGGCCCATGACGACGAACGTCTCTCCCTCCTGGACCTCGAACGTCACGTCCTTCACGGCGATGACATGCCCGGTGCGTTCCTGCACCTCCACGCGTGACGAAGAGGAGTCGAGCTCGCGCATGATACGCTTGGGGTTGGTGCCGAACACCTTCCACAGGCCGCGACACCTGATCTTGGGCTGACGATTTTTATTGTCGGTGGTATCGGACATTTCGATCTATTTTGTACCCCCCTTCGGCCCGCATCGCAAGCCGCCACGGAACCTACCCTGTTGGCGCGATTGTCATTTTCATCGGTTTGCTGTTATCAGGGTCATGTCGATGTAGGCGCATCATATGGCGCAAGCGTGTAGTCGCGCCGGGAATGGGAGCCCCCATGAAAGACCATGTCAGCGAAGCCAACACCGTGAACGAACCGCGGCCAAGGGGCCGTTCGGCCCGCCGCGCGAAACGTCAGTCCGAAACCGCGTCGAAGGCCGTGTGGCCGGGAATCCCCGGGGGCGCGTACCGGCCGCTCGGCGATCATGACATCGAGCGGATCCACCACACCGCGCTCGACGTGCTCGAAAACGTCGGCATGGGCGAACCTATCCCCGTTCTGGTCGAACACGCCCTGGCCAAGGGGTGCCGGATCAACGACAGGGGAAGGTTGTGTTTCCCCCGCTCCCTGGTCGAGGACATCATCGACCAGGCCCCCAGCACGGCGATCCATCACGCCCAGGATTCGAACCTGGACATCGAGCTCAGCGGCACCAAGGTCCACTTCGATCCCGGCGGGGAGGCGGTGCGGACGGTCGAGCTCGACACCGGGCGCTACCGTCCCTCGACCCTGGTCGACCTCTACGACTTCGCCCGCCTGACCGACCGCCTTCCCCATATGGACAGCTTCGGCAAGATCGTCGTGCCGACCGACATCGATGACCCCTTCGAACACGACATCGGCGCGCTCTACGCCTGCGTCTCCGGCACCGTCAAGCACGTCGGAATGGGTTTCTCCGACGCCGCCCACCTGGATTCGGCGCTCGAGATGTTCGATATCATCGCCGGCGGCGAAGGCCGGTTCGTGAAGCGCCCGTTCTGTTCCAGCGGCGGTTGTCCGATCGTCTCGCCGTTGACCTACGGCAAGGAGAACAGCGAGGTCTGCCTCGCCGCGACCAAGTTCAAGGCGCCGGTCAGCGTCATCATCGCCCCGCAGGCGGGCGCCACCTCGCCGGCGGCGCTTGCCGGAACGCTGGTTCAAACCACCGCCGAGACCCTTGCCGGACTGTTGCTGGTCGATCTGGTCCATCCCGGGCATCCGGTGGTGTTCGGCCCCTGGCCGTTCGTCTCCGACCTCCGCACCGGATCGTTCAGCGGCGGTGGCGGCGAGCAAGCCGTACTGGCGGCGGCGGCCGTCCAGATCGCCAATTTCTACGACCTGCCTTGCGGCACCGGCGCGGGAATGAGCGATTCAAAGGTTCCCGACAATCAGGCGGGCTATGAAAAAGGCATCTCGACGACGCTCGCCGCGCTCGCCGGGGGCAACTACATCTCCGAGGTGTGCGGCATGACCGCCAGCCTGATCGGCGGTTCGTTCGAGGCCATGGTCATCGACAACGAGATGGTCGGCACCATCCAGCGCGTGTTGCGCGGCATCGAGGTGACCGACGATACCCTGTCATACGAGGTCATCCGCGACGTCGTCGACGGCCCCGGGCATTTCCTGGGCCACCCTCAGACTCTCGAGATGATGGAGACCGAATACCTGTACCCGACACTCGCCGACCGCCGCCCGCCCGACGAATGGGAGGAAGACGGATCGCCCGATATCCGCCACCGCGCCCGCGAACGGGTGCGCGAAATCCTCTCCACCCATTATCCCGCCCACATCGATTCCAAAACCGACGCCAGGATCCGCGAACGGTTCCCGATCCGCCTGCCCCGCGAAGCCATGAGGGCCGAGAGCGGACGATGGTAAACGGTCCCCGTCACCAGGTCAGGCGCGTTCCGTCGTAGTCGAGGAAACTTCCGCTATCGGCGAAGGTGGCCGCGGCGATGGTCCGGCGCAGGGCGGCGGCGGCGTCCTCGGGCGTGATCGGGGCTTCGGCTCCCCCCATATCCGTTCGCACCCACCCCGGGTGGAGCGCCAGGACGGTCACCCCGCGCGCCTTGAGATCGTAGGCCAGATCGAGTGACACCATGTTCAACGCCGTCTTGCTCGAACGGTAGATGCTCTCGCCGCCTTCGTCGCATTCGGCGATCGAGCCCATCCGGCTGGAGATGTTGGCGATCGTCCTTTTTTCGCTGCCCGCGACGTTGTCCGCCAACGCCTCGCTCACCCGGTACGGGCCGAAGGTATTGATCCGGATGGTTTCCTCCCAGGCCTCATAGTCGATATCGCCGAACGTCTGCCGGTCGCCGCCCCCGACACCGGCGTTGTTGATCAGCACGTCGATCGGCTCATCGCCGAGTTCCGCCTTGAGGGCATCTATCGAACGCCGGTCGCCGACATCGAGGGCATGGACAACCGCGTCGTGCCCGGCGACAGCCTGGCGGAGGTCGGCACGGTTTCCGGGATCGCGGCAACAGGCGTGAACCCGCCACCCATCGGCGGCGTATTGTCCGGCCAGTCGAAGGCCGATCCCGCGGTTGGCGCCGGTGACGAGCACGCAAGACGTCATGTTCCGTATCCTTCCTACCAGGGCACCGGTTCGCCGTTGTAATGGATGAAGGTCCCGCTTTGCCGCCCGTCCAGCCGGCCTATGACCCGACGCATGCCCGAGATGCTTTGCTCCGGCGACAACGGGGCAGCGGGTCCGGACATGTCGGTGGCGACGTGGCCGGGGCTGAAGCAGATGACCGTGATCCCCCGCTCCCCGAGGTCGTGGGCCAGCCCTTTGGTGATCATGTTCAGCGCCGCCTTGCTGGTGTCATAGGGATAATCGCCGATCCCCCGGTCCAAGCCGAGACTGCCGAAGGCGCTGGAGATGTTGACGATCAGTTTCCGTTGGCTGGCGGCGACGTTGTCCACCAGGGCCTCGCAGATGGCCATGGTGGCGAACACATGGACCCTGAATTCCTGCATCCACTGTTCATCGCTGAACCGGCCGTAGCGTTCGTCGTCTCCGAGCCACATGCCGGCGTTGTTGATCAACAGGTCGATGGGCCGGGAGTCGAGGCGCCCGGCCAGGGCGGCGATGTGATCGCGGTTCTCGACATCCAGCCGGTGAACGGAACCGCCCTTCAGGTCCAGCCCGTCGAGCGCGGAGCCCGCATCCGGATCGCGGACGCCGGCATGGACGGTCCAGCCCTCGGCGGTGTATTGGCGAACGAACTCCAGTCCGATCCCCCTGTTGGCGCCGGTCACGAGTGCGGTTGGCATGGTGTTCCCCCGGGCGAACGGCTTGCCCTTGTCAAATCCTTTGGCGGTCGAAGACGCCACCAATTATTAAACAGCAACCTTGGCGGTTCCGCATTTTAATAATCAGACTTTCGACTCGAATGCCCGCCCAAGAAGATTTTCCGCATTCGGGGATCAGGGGAGGTAGGGGTATAAACTGATCATGGCATTTGCTTGCGCTGCGATCACTTCCTCCAGGTCAGGCTGGTGAGGTACTCTTGAGCGGCTCAACGACAGGAGTCCGATCGATGGATGACATCCTTTTCTCGCCCTACAGGAACGGCAACCTCGACCTCGTCAACCGCATCGTCATGGCGCCGATGACCCGTAGCATGTCGCCCGGGGGCGTCCCCGGTCCCGACGTCGCCGCGTACTACCGCCGCCGGGCCGAGGGCGGGGTCGGCCTGATCATCACCGAGGGCACGACCATCGACCATCCGGCGGCCCAGGACGATCGAAACATCCCGTATTTCCACGGCGCCGCCGCGCTCGCCGGATGGCGGCGGGTGGTCGAGGAGGTCCACGACGCCGGCGGCGCCGTGATGCCCCAGCTTTGGCACCACGGCTCGGCCCGCCGGCCCGGCACCGGCCCCCACCCGGACCAGCCCAGCATCTCCCCCTCGGGCCTGGCCAAGCCCGGCAAGGAGCGCGGCCGGGCGATGACCCGGGCCGACATCGACGACGTGGTCGAAGGCTTCGCCGAGGCGGCGGCCGAGGCCCAGCGAGTCGGTTTCGACGGGATCGAGATCCACGGCGCCCACGGCTACCTGCTCGACCAGTTCTTCTGGGAGGGGACCAACCGGCGCGACGACGAATACGGCGGCGACCCGGTCGCCCGCACCCGCTTCGCGGCCGAGGTCGTCGGCGCGGCGCGAGCCCGGGTCGGCCCCGGCTATCCGATCGTCCTCAGGTGGTCGCAGTGGAAGCCCCAGGACTTCGAGGCCAAGCTGGCCCGGACCCCCGGCGAGCTGGAGGCCTTTCTGGCCCCGCTGTGCGATGCCGGGGTCGATGTCTTCCATTGCAGCACCCGGCGCTTCTGGGAGCCCGAGTTCGATGGTTCCGACCTCAACCTCGCCGGCTGGACCAGGAAGATCACCGGCAAGCCGGTGATCACCGTCGGCAGCGTCGGGCTGGACGACGACTTCATCCACACCTACGGCGAGGTCGAGGCCAGGGTCACCGGGATCGACAACCTGCTCGAGCGCCTGGCGCGGGGCGAGTTCGACCTGGTCGCCGTCGGCCGCGCCCTGATCGTCAATCCGGACTGGCCGCGGCTGGTCCGCGAGGGCCGTCAAGACGAAATCAAGGGCTATACCAGGGAGGCCCTGAAGACCCTCGAGTGAGCGCCGTTGCCTCCGCCCTGGCGGCCAGGACAGCCTTCTCGATATCACCATTGACCTTTGGGCGGCCAAGCACCTTCCCTTGTGCCCTTGCCCTCGCTGTCGGCGTAGGTCTTGGCCGCGTTGTTGGCAATGTTGGTTCGCCCGGCGAAGCTTCGGATTTCAGCTAAGCATTGCGCGGCAGCTTGATTATCTCCGCGCCGTTCTCTTTCTCGCCCTTCATGGCGGCGGCGATTTTGCCAGCAGTACGGTCGGCAACCACCCGTAACGGGTCTTTTGTGCGTGTGCATAGACTTCGGTCGATTTCGCCTGTCTGTGGCCCAACACCTTGCCGACAAGGTACAAACCATCGCCACCGGCTACGGCGACAGTGGCGAAGGAATGACGCAGATCGTGCAAGCGTACATCGTCTAGACCAGCCCGCTTCTTGATGCGTTCCCACGCCTTCGGCAAGCCGACCAAATGGCCGTCGCCCTTTTCTCCCGGCAGGACGTGTGGGTTGCCAACGATACGCGGCAGGGCAGCCAGCAATTCGAGGGCCGGTGCGCCCAGAGGGATAACCTTCGCTGCGGATTTGGTTTCGGGCAACCGAAGGCAACCACCTTCAAAGTCAACCCATTCCCAGCGAAGCCCCAGGATTTCGGATTTCCTGCAACCGCTAAGGATCAGAAGCCGGATGGCTGCAATGACGGTCGGGTTGCCGCCTTCCCTTTCAGTGGCAATCAGCGCGTTACCAAGTCGCGCCATTTCTTCCGCCGACAGGAAACGGGTGCGGGGCTCGCTCTTGAACAAGTCAACGCCCTTGACCGGGTTGTCCGAGCACATGCCGCGTTTGACGGCGAAGGTGAACACCGCACCTAATACGGCGGTTGCGCGGGCGGCGGTTCCTTTCCCGCCCCTGACGATGGCCCTGCCACGCGGCCCGGTCTTGATATCGGCTGCGGTCTTGCCAGCGGCCACGTCCTGTTGAAACCGCTCGACATCGTTGCGCGTTACGCTGCGAATCCGCTTTCGGCCCAAGAGAGGCTTGATATGGCGTTCAATGTTGCTCCGGTCTATCGCAAGGCTTGACGCCTTTTTCGGGCGTCCCTTCCTGGGCAGGATGATGAAGGGCGCTTCGGTCATGTACTGGTCGCACAGCGCCGCCAGGGTAATGTCCCTGTTGGCGTCCGCCTTCACTTCCGCCGGGTCTTTCCCCTCAGCAACCAGGCCAAGCAACCGGGTTGCTTCTTTGCGAGCCATTTCGGGTGTCCAGGGGGCACCATGCCGCCCGATGGAATACCAGCGTTGCCTGCCGGCACTCCGATACTTGAGGACATAAACCCTGGCTTTCCGCTGGCAGCGAATTGCAAACCCCTTAACGTCGGCGTCCCACACAAGGCCGCCCGGCATTAAGGCGTCCACCGTTCGCGTGGTTATCCTCTGAGGTCGTTTGTTGGTCGCCATGACAGCCCCCGGCATATTGGTTGCTACAACGC
Source organism: uncultured Thalassospiraceae bacterium (assembly GCA_964632795.1). Lineage (GTDB taxonomy): Bacteria > Pseudomonadota > Alphaproteobacteria > Rhodospirillales > 2-02-FULL-58-16 > CAZWEZ01. Next base: position 17,342 of record CAZWEZ010000059.1, read on the forward strand.
CGTAGCAACCTTATAGCAACCACAGGGGAGGAAGCACGCGGAAACACCAAGCAAGATAATGCGTGATAATCGTTGGTTTTCTGCGGCTTATTGCTATGCGCGGAAACGGCAGGAAACCTATATGTTTACAATGACATTGTAGAGGTCGTCGGTTCGATTCCGTCCTGCTCCACCAAGTTTTTCAAGGGCTTGGCCGATAACGGCCAGCACCAGCAGGCAGGCCCGCGCCGCCAAAAGCGCATTAAGCCCAGAAGGTGGTGGGGCGGTGACAGCCTGGACCCGGGGCGGTCAAACGAGCTATTCGTGGGCAATGGGCTTTTCCGTGAAAAGGTAATCCTTGAGTTCCTTATCGAAGGTCTGGTCTTTCCTCCGAATCCACTCCAACACCATAGAGGCGTGTTCTTTTTCTTCATCCCGGTTATGCGCAAGAATTGCCCTGAGGTCGTCGTCCGTACATGCGTCGACCCTTTGATTATACCAGTCGACTGCCTCCAGCTCTTCCATCAAAGACGTTATCGCCCGGTGCATGTCCCTAGTCTCATCGGACAGTTCTTCGATTGGCTCGTGATATCCTTCGTTCGCCATGCTCTTCATACTCCTCTTGTTGTTAAGCGGTCTTGCTTGAGGCCATTGTCGGCTGGCCTAGTTGTAGCTGAAGCTGCCCGATCTGAAAACTGACGTCGACGCATCATCAGGCGCGCGGAAGGATCGTTGTCCGCCCGTTCCGCCCTTGTTGGCGACACGTCTTTAGCGCTATGCCTCTGATCGGCGAGGGATCATGCGTCCGGACCGTTCCGGAACCCTGGCAAACTGACGTTCACGAAGGGGGTCCTCATGAGTGACGGCAAAACCATCGCGTTCTTCCCCGAGGCGGCCTTCGGTCCGGCCTTGAACTCGGTCGGCATCGCCCAGGCCTGCCGCGAGCTCGGCCACAATCCGGTGTTCATCAGCGATCCGGGATTCACCGGGGTGTTCGAGAGGTACGGCTTCAAGGAGCACCACGTCAACATGTCGGAGCCGATGGAGCCCGAAGAGATGGCCAGGTATTGGACCGACTTCATCAACGGCCACATCCCCAACTTCCCGAAAAGCCCCTACGATCAGATCGACAACTACGTGCGCGATTGCTGGGAGGCCATCGTCGACACCTCCAAATGGGCCGAGAAGGAGCTGCCCGGCATCCTCGACGACATCGAGCCGGACCTCATCTGCATCGACAACGTGGTCCTGTTCCCGGCGGCCAAGCAATACGGAGTGCCCTGGGTCCGCATCATCTCGTGCAGCGAGAACGAGATTCCAGACCCCGACATTCCCCCCCACCTGTCGGGCTGCGGGGAGAACGACAAGGAAGGCTTCCGCGCCTACCGCGACCGATTCAACGAGGTGTTGAAGCCGATCCACGACGACTTCAACCGGTTCCTCGAGTCGTGCGGCGAGGCGCCCTATCCGATCGGCGAGTTCTTCGAGCCTTCGCCCGATCTCAACCTGCTGCTCTATCCGGAGCCGGTGAAGTTCAAGCGGCGCAACCCGCTGGACCCGGCGCTGTTCCAGTATCTGGAAGGCTGCGTGCGCCGGGACGAAGCTTACCAGGTTCCCGACTTCGGCGATTTCAACGACAAGCCGCTGCTCTACATCAGTTTCGGCAGCCTGGGTTCGGGCGACACCGAACTTCTCGAGCGCCTCATCGCGTTCGCTGGCGCACAGCCCTACCGGGCGCTGGTCAACGTCGGCGATTACATGGACCGATACGACAAGGACTCGTTGCCCGCCAACGTCCACATCGATAGCTGGTATCCCCAGCCGAGCGTCATCCCCCAGGTGGATGCGGTGATCCACCACGGCGGCAACAACAGCTTCACCGAATGCCTGTACTTCGGCAAGCCGGCCATCATCATGCCCTATGTTTGGGACGGCCACGACAACGCCACCCGGGTAGAGGAGACCGGGCACGGGTTCAAACTCCACCGGCGTGACTGGACCGACGACCAACTGGCCGGGAAGCTGGAGGCCTGCATCGCCGATCCGGCGATGACGGCGAAGCTCGCCGCGACGTCGAAACACATGCAGGGCTCCGACGGTCCGAGGAAGGCGGCGGCGCTGCTGAACGGACTGTTGACACGATGAAGACCGGGCGTTGGTGCCGATCCACGAAGTCACCGACGGCATCACGCGGTTCTTGTGATGGGCCGCCATCACGGCGAGCCACGCTCAAGGGCGAAAGCCTTGGAAAGCCGTCTCTATGGGTCATTATCAGTGCCCCTTGGTATTACCTGTCCTCGCGCCGCCGCCATTCCCAGGGCGGCTCGTAGCTGCCCCGCCACAGGCCTTGGCGCCGGGCACGGGCGAACTTCTCGGCGCGGACGTACGGTTGGCCGTGCAGGGGGCCGGCCATCGCCCAGCCGTCGATCACCATCTGCTCGTTGACGGTCGCCCAGCCGAGGTGGCACACGGCGGCCGGGTTGCCCTCGCCGCCGGGCGCCACCTCGGTGCAGGTCAGGGTCCGGCGGTCGATCATCGCCGCCAGCGCCTTGGCCGCCAGGATCCCGCACTTGTATGGCTGTCCCTTGCTCGACAGGCAGGTCTGGTCCAGCTCCGGGGCGTCGATGCCGCGAAGGTCGATCCGCCGGCCGGCGATGTCGATGGTGTCGCCGTCGACGACCCGCGCCGGGCCGATCATGTCGGCCCCGGCCGGGAACGCCGGCAGCGCCAGCAGGACGATCATCGACAGCCGCCGGAACATGGCGTCATGTTAGCAAACCGCGGCCGCCCCGCCTACCGGGGGCGGTCATTGACAGGTTCCCGTCCGTTACCGATATTATCGCCGACGGGGCGCCTATCGGAGGGCCCCGGCAGTCGTGCTTGCTCAGCGAAAGAGCCGTGCTTGCTCAGCGAAGAGGAGGACGCGCCATGTCCCGCCTGTCCGGCTTCAACAGCCCGCTTCTCCTGGGGTTCGATCACTTCGAACGGATCCTCGACCGGGTCTCCAAGGGCTCGGCCGAGGGCTACCCGCCCTACAACATCGAGCAGATCGGCGACACCGGCCTGCGCATCTCGGTGGCGGTGGCCGGGTTCTCGATGGACGACCTGTCGGTCCTCGTCGAGGACAACCAGTTGATCATCCGCGGCCGCAGTTCCGAGGACGACTCGGCCAAGGTGTTCCTCCACCGGGGCATCGCCACCCGCCAGTTCCAGCGCAGCTTCGTCCTCGCCGAGGGGATCGAGATCAAGGGCGCGGCGCTCGACAACGGGCTGCTCCACATCGAGCTCGAACGCCGCATCCCCGAATCCAAGGTACGGACCATCAGGATCGACGACCTTTCCGCCGCCGGCAAGGGAAAGACCCGGCGCGCCAAGACCATCGACGTCGAGCCCGGCGACTGAAGGGACGTCAGGCGGCCTGGTTCTCGGCGTCCTCGGTGAGCAGGGCGTAGAGCGCCTCGGGGTTGTCGGTGCCGCGCAGTTTTTCGCACACCGCCTTGTCGCGCAGCAGGCGGGACACCCGGGCCAACGCCTTGAGGTGGTCGGCGCCCGCCGTTTCGGGGGCCAGCAGCAGGAAGATCAGGTCCACCGGCTGTTCGTCGATCGACTGGAAGTCGACCGGACGCTCGAGGCGGGCGAACAGGCCGTACAGGCGCTCCAGGTTGGGCAGCTTGCCGTGGGGGATGGCGATGCCGAGGGAGGGCGTCATGTGGGGGCCAGTCATGACGGATGGCTCGCGCGGGAACGAGGCTTATCGATCGGGTTCCTCTTCCCGCGTATCCACGAGACGGAGAATGCGGTCCAACTCGGCCCGGATGTTGGTGGTTAACCGGCCCACCCCGTAATGGGCCAGGACTTCGCGGTACGCGTCCTCGGGGCCGGCCGAGGGCATCGCCTGGTGTTTGTCCTTCATCATGGCGCCGAGTTCGGAGGGCGGGATCTCCCAGAAGTCGCGATCGCCGGCCGTGCGGACGACCACCTTGGGGGTGCCGTTCATACGGACCGTACCGCTGAGCTGGCTCCGGTCGGAGCCTTCGAACTCGATGACGATCTTCCGATCGCGGAGGAGGTCGTAGAGGGCCTTGTTCAGATGCGACCGCACCTCCCGGCCGATGCGATAGATGTCGCAGGCCCTGGCGTACAATCGGAACGCCCGACGCACCCGGACGGGACCCTCCGCTTCGATGATCCGTTCGATATGCCGTGCCACCTGAGTGCGGCCCGTCTTGCGGGGGTCGGGGAGAGGCTGCGCCTCCCAGGCCCGATAGGGCATCACGCCGGGTGTCACGGTCCTGGGGGCGTGGTCCTCGAAGCGCTTGGCGACCGGGCCCCGGGGTGTCTCGTCGCTTCCTCGATCCATGGTCGGCTGTCGGTCCCC
>CAZWEZ010000060.1:0-21543 GCA_964632795.1 uncultured Thalassospiraceae bacterium
CGAAAGCCTTGGAAAGCCGTCTCTATGGGTCATTATTAGTGCAGGTTGGTATAAGAGCGACACTCCGGGACGGGGCCTCCAACGATCTTCCATGTGGCCGTAAGCGGACCCTCGGTTATTACGAGCACGCACCCTAATCGCCGAGCGCCACGCCCTCGCGGCGGGGGTCGGCGCTTCCGGTCAGGCCGTCGTCGCTTACCATGACGGCGTGCAGGCCGCTGGTCATCGCCTTGAGGCGGACCTCGTGGCCGAGCGCCTCCAGGGCTCCCTTCAGGTTCTCCAGCGGCGTCCCCGACTCGAGCTCGGTGGGGCCGTTGCGGTTGACGAAGTTGGGCAGGTCGACCGCCTGCTGGACGTCGAGGTTCCAGTCTAGCGCCGCGATGACGGCCTTGGCCACGTAGCCGATGATCCGCGATCCCCCGGGCGAGCCGACGGCCAGCGCCACCCGCCCCTGGGCGTCGAAGACCAGGGTCGGGGCCATCGAGGAGCGGGGCCGCTTGCCGGCTTCGGGGCGGTTGGCGACCGGCGCCCCGTCCTGGTTGGGGAGGAACGAGAAATCGGTCAACTGGTTGTTGAGCAGGAAGCCGCGGACCATCAGCCGCGAGCCGAAGGCGCTCTCGATGCTGGTGGTCATGGAGAGGGCGTTGCCCTCGCCGTCGATGACGCTGAGGTGGCTGGTCGAGACGCCGCGTTGGGGCTCGCCGCCCCCGGGGCGAAGCCAGACGCCGACGCCGGGCATCCCCGGGTACGCCTCGCCCATGGTCCGCTCGCTCGATATCTCGCCGGCCCGCATCTCCAGGTAACCGGGGTCCAGCATGCCGGCGGTGGGCACCGGGATGAAGTCGGGGTCGGCGATGTAGGTGTTGCGGTCGGCGAAGGCCAGCCGTGAGGCCTCGGCGATCAGGTGGATGGCTTGGGCTCCGATGGCGCCCTCGGCGTCGGGGGCCAGCGCCGCCAGGTCGAAGCTCTGCAGGATGCCGAGGATCTGCAGGGTGGTGATGCCCCCCGAGGACGGCGGCCCCATGCCGCAGACCAGCCACACCCGGTAGAACAGGCACACCGGCTCGCGCTTGATCGCCCGGTAGGCGGCCAGGTCGGCCTCGGTCATGGTCCCCGGGTTGCGCTCGGCGCCGACGATGGCGGCGGCGATGTCGCGGGCCATGGGACCGCCGTAGAAGGCGTCGGCGCCGTTGGAGGCGATCTCCTCCAGGGTCTCGGCCAGCGGCTCATTGAGGAGGAGCGAGCCGGCCGCCAGGGGGTTGCCCCCCTCGTCATGGAAATACGCCGCGGCCTCGGCGAGGGTCCCCAGGTGCTGGTCCCCGGCGATCAACCGGTGCAGGCGCTCGGAGACCCTGAAACCCTCCCTTGCCAGCCCGATCGCCGGCTCGAACAGCTTCGACCAGGGAAGGCGGCCGTGGTCGCGATGCGCCGCCTCCAGCATCCTGAGCAGGCCCGGGACGCCGACCGAAAGGCCGCCGACCACGGCGTCGTAGAACTCCCTGGGCTGGCCGCGGCCGTCCAGGAACATGTAGGGGTTGGCGGCCGCCGGGGCGGTCTCGCGGCCGTCGTAGGCCGTGATTTCTCCGCTGGCGGCCGAGAAGTGGAGCATGAAACCACCGCCGCCGATGCCCGAGGACTGGGGCTCGACCAGGTTGAGCACCATCTGGGCGGCGATCGCGGCGTCCACCGCGCTGCCCCCGGCGCGCAGCATCTCGAGGCCGGCCTCGGCGGCCAGCGGGTTGGCGGCCGAGATCATGTGGCGCCCGGCCCGCGCCGGAGGCTTGGAGTCGCCGACGACCCTGGCGGTGTCGGGAGGCTCGGGGGTGGGTTCGGGGGCGGGCTCGAGGGTGGCGACGGTTTCCGCGGTTTCGACGATGGCCGGTGGGGCCGGTGGGGCCGTCGGCGGGCCGTCCCCGGGGGTCGTCGCCTGGCAGGACCCCAGGGCGGCGACCGCGAGCGCCGCCGCAAGCGCGCGCCAGGGGGAAACCGTTGGCATCGGCGGATGGTCCATGGAGCCCTCCCTGCGGACACCGCAAGACGTTGCGGCCATGGTAGCGCGTCGGGGAACGGAAGTGGACCCGTAAATACCAAGGGGCACTGATAATGGCGAACCCGGGGCCAAACCTGATATGCTTGCCGATCGCGCTGAGCGGAGGACATCGCGGTGGACCTCTCGGCGATCACCGAGGCCGTCGGCACGCCGACCTTGGCGTGGCTGGTCATCCTGTTCGGCGGCGTCGTCTTCTGGGCCTTCCGGCCGCGGATCAAGAGCCGCGCCAAAGCAGAGGACGACGACACCGGCTGAGTATGTGGAGGGACGACCATGGAACCAACCGCGGACAGGCCGAAAATCACCGTCATCGACATCCGGGCGCGCAAGGGCGGCGAGCCGCTGGTCTGCCTCACCGCCTACACCAGCCTGACCGCGGTCCTGCTCGACGAGCACACCGACCTGCTGCTGGTCGGTGATTCGCTGGGCATGGTGCTGTACGGGCTCGACGACACCCTGGCGGTGAGCCTCGACATGATGATCGCCCACGGCCAGGCGGTGATGCGCGGCTCGACGAGCAGCTGTGTGATCGTCGACATGCCCTTCGGCTCCTACCAGGAATCGCCTCAGTCGGCGTTCCGCAACTGCGCCCGGGTGATGAAGGAGGTCGGCTGCGCCGGGGTCAAGCTGGAGGGCGGCGTCGAGATGGCCGAAACCGTCCAGTTCCTGACCCGGCGCGGGATTCCGGTCCTCGGCCACGTCGGATTGCTGCCCCAGTCGGTGCACACCGCCGGCGGCTTCCGTTCCCACGGCAAGGACCAGGCGGAGGCCGAAAGCATCCTCGCCGACGCCCGGGCGGTGGCCGCCGCCGGGGCCTTCGCGATCGTCGTCGAGGGCACCGTCGAGCCGCTGGCGCGGCGCATCACCGAGGCCGTCGAGGTGCCGACCATCGGCATCGGCGCCTCGCCGGCGTGCGACGGCCAGATCCTGGTCACCGAGGACCTGGTCGGCCTGTTCGACCGCTTCACCCCCAAGTTCGTCAAGCGCTACGCCGAACTGGGCAAGGGGATCTCCGAGGCCGCCAGGTCCTATTCCGAGGACGTTCGGGCGCGCCGCTTCCCGGGGCCGGAGCACTGCTTCGGGTTCCGCCCACCCAAGGGTAACAATGACGCCTGACATCGAGGTTGTGCGCACCATCGCCGGGCTGCGTGAGCGCATCGGGGAATGGCGGGCGGGCGGGCGGACGGTCGGCCTGGTGCCGACCATGGGCGGCCTCCACGACGGCCACCTGTCGCTGGTCCGCCGCTCGCTGGCCGCCACCGGGCGCACCGCCGTCACCCTGTTCGTCAACCCCCGCCAGTTCGACCCCGGCGAGGACCTCGCCGTCTACCCCCGCGACGAGGCCGCCGACGCCCGACTGCTGGCCGCCGCCGGCGCCCACCTGCTGTTCGCGCCCGAGGCGCAAGAGGTCTACCCGCCGGGCTGCGTGACCACGGTCTCGGTTCCCGGCCTCGGCGACCGGCTGGAAGGCGAACACCGTCCCGGCTTCTTCACCGGCGTCGCCACCATGGTCACCAAGCTGTTGTTGCAGGCGCTGCCCGACGTCGCCGTGTTCGGGGAGAAGGACTACCAGCAACTGCTGGTCGTCCGCCGCCTGGTCGCCGACCTCGACATCCCGGTCGCCATCGAGGGGGCGCCGACGGTGCGCGAGGCCGACGGGCTGGCCCTGTCCTCGCGCAACGCCTACCTCAACGCCGAGGAGCGGGCCCGGGCGCCGGTCCTCCACAAGACCCTGTGCGAGGTCGCCCGGCGGGCGGCCCAAGGCGCGGATCCCGAGGAGCTGACGGCCCGCGGCCGGGCCGATCTGACCGCCGCCGGATTCGCCAAGGTGGACTACCTGACGGTGGCCGACGCCGCGACCCTGGAGTCGGTGGCGACCACCGCCCGCCCGGCCCGCGTCCTCGCCGCCGCCCACCTCGGCCCGGCCCGCCTGATCGACAACGTGGCGGTGCGCTAGGATTTCTCGCCGGCCAGCTTTTTCTGCATGACCTTGCGGGTCCTGAGGAAGCGGAGCGCCCGTTGCGCCACCTCCCGGGTGATCCTGCTGTAGACGTCGAGCAGGGCATCGGTGTCCTCGAGGCTTCGCGCGCCCTCGAAGTCGGTGAGCATGAGGATCTCCCCGAACACGTCGTGGTTCATGTCCAGGGCCTTGCAGACGATGGCCAGCTTCTCGCCGGTCGGGTCGAACACGGTCTGGTGCGCGGTTTCGAGGTCGATCCTGGCCAGCCGGCCGAGCCCGGCGATGAATTCCGGCATTTCCTGGTGGCGGATCAGTTTGAGCAGCAGCCCGCTGTCCAACTGGTTCAGCTTCTCCTTGCGGGTGATGAACCCGTTGGCCGGATTCAGCTTGCGCGCCGCCTCCTGGGCCGCGAACCATTGTTCGGTTTCCTTCATCAGCGCCTCGACCTGGGCCTCGTCGAGGTCGCCGTCGGCGCCGAGGATCTGTTCGCGCATCGCCCACGAGACCCGCCAGAACATCTCCTTGGTCAGGTCTTCGGGCATGTCCTGACGCGACACCAGCGTTTGATTCAGGGACTCGTTGTCCTTCGCCCTTTCGACGATGGTCTTCATGCCGCCGCGGGAGAAACGGGCGCCGTCGTTGCCGGCCAGGGTCTCGAGCACGGTGTCGTTGCCCTTCACCACCAGCGCGTCGGTGACCTTTTCGGCGACCGAGGGCCGCATGGAAATCGCCTTCATGTGTTCCTGACCGCGTTTCTCGACGATCTTGACCAGGTCGTCGTCCTCGAGGACCTCGCTGCCGACGAGAACCGGAAGGGCGACCTCGATCCGGTCGTTGGCCAGCGAGGTGATCAAATCCTGGGGCGCGTTGGCCACCGTGGCGATGGTCTCCGAGAGATGCTGGCGGACCATCGTCTCGACGTCGGTGACGATGCGGCCCATGATCTCGCCGAAATAGGCGATCTCCCGCTGGCTCAGGGACTCCGGCGCCTCCATGAACATGTCGGTGATTTCGTGGAGCAGCTGCTGACGCCCGGTGTCGGAGTTCTCCCGGGTCAGGCGGGCAAGGCTTTCCAGATGCGACGCCTTTTCGCTCATGTCTCCCAGTCCCAGACCGTATGCGGTCTTCACCGCATGGATTCGGAAGCCGGCGCCATGATAGCGCACAATCCCCGTCCAGGAAACCGGCGCGGGGGGACCATGATCAGTCCCCAGCGTAAGTGATGCGGTAGATGGCGCCCTGGCGGTCGTCGGAGACCAGCAGCGAGCCGTCGGGCAACTCGGCGACATCGACCGGCCGGCCCCAGGCGCCGTCGGCGGTCAGCCAGCCCTCGGCGAAGACCTGGTGGGAGACGGCGCGCCCCCGCCCGTCGAAGCGCACCCGGACCACCCGGTAGCCGTCGGGCACGGTGCGGTTCCACGAACCGTGCTGGGCGACGAAGGCGTCGTGGCGGTACTCGGGGGGCAACATCGAGCCGCGGTAGAAGTGGATGCCCAGCGCCGCCACGTGGGCCGCGAAGCGGACCTCGGGGGGAGTCACCGGATCGGGCAGGGCCTCGCCGGCGAAGGCCTCGGTCCGGTCCTCGCCGCCGCCGTAGTAGGGGAACCCGAAATCGAGCCCCGCCGCCGGCGCCCGGTTGAGCTCGTCGGGCGGGCTGTCGTCTCCCATGTGGTCGGCGCCGTTGTCGGTGAAATGGAGCTCGCCGGTCGCCGGATGGAAGTCCATGCCCACCGAGTTGCGGATCCCGCGGGCGAAGACCTCGGCGGCGCCGCGCCGCGGATCGATGCGGACGATGGTGCCCTCCAGTCCCTCGACACGGCAGACGTTGCACGGCGCCCCGACCGCCACGTAGAGCATCCCGTCGGGGCCGAAGGCGGCGTAGCGCCAGCCGTGCCATCGCTTGTCGGGCAGGCCGGCGAACACCGTCTCGGGCGACGCCGCGGCCAGGGCCGCGAGATCGCCGCCCCTGAGGCGGACCACTCGGTGCTGCTCGGCCACGTAGAGCGCCCCGTCGCCCCAGGCGATGCCGTTGGGGATCTTGAGCCCGGAGGCCACCCGGAACACCCCGGCGGCGCTCCCGCCGGGACCGATGGTTACCCCATGGACCGCGTCGCCACGGCTGGCCACCAGCACCGCGCCCAGCTCCTCGGCCAGGACCAGCGAACGGGCCCCGGGGACCCGGGCCCAGAGCTCGATGCGGAACCCTGGGGGCAGCCGGATGGCGTCGAGACGCGACGCCAGGTCGGCGGCGCACGCCGGCAGGGCGAACAGCGCCAGGAAGACGGCCAGCAGGTGTTTCATGGCTCGATAACAACTCAACGATGGATCAGGACCAAGGCCAGGGCCGGGCAGATGAGGGCGATGGCCGACACCTCGCGCCAGCCGACTGGCTCGCCCAGCGCCACACCGGCGGTGACCACCGCCACCACCGGGATCATCAGGGTGCCGATCGCCGAAACCCCGACCGGGAACAGGCTGACCACCTTGAACCAGGCGTAGGTGCCCAGGCTCATCGGGACCAGCGTGATGTAGAACACCGCCGCCACCGCCGCCCCCGACACCGGTTTCAGTTCGCCGGCTTCGGTGGCCAGGAACACGGCGACGATGGGCAGGCCGCCGATCAGCAACTGCCATCCCGCCACTGCCACCGTCGGCATGTTCCAGGCGACCCGCTTCTGGATCATGGTGCCGACCGCCCAGGTCAGGGCGGCCCCCAGCATGAAGGCGTATCCGACGGGCGCCGCGGCGAGGGCCCCGAACTGATCGGACAGCAACACGCCGATGCCGGCCATGCCGAGCCCCAGGGCGACGGCGCCCCGCGCCGTCAACGTCTCGCCGAGCACGAACACGGCCAGGATCGAGGCCCACAACGGCATCGTGAAGGCGATCAGCGAGGCCCGCCCCGAAGCCATGAAACTGACCCCGAAGGAGCTGAACACGTGCCAGCCGGTGATGTTGAACAGCGACACCGCGACCAGCGCCGGCCACTTGTCGCCGGGAACCGCCAGCGACTGCCCCGAGAGGCGGGTCGCCAGCAGCATGATGAAGCCCCCCGTGGGAACGCTCAGGGCGCGGAAGGTCCACGGCGACATCTCGCTGACCGCGATCTTTATGATCGGCCAGTTGGTGCCCCAGGCCAGGGTCAGCAGGGCCAGCATCACGAACCCCAGGGCGGGAAGGGGGGGCCGGGTATCGGAACTCGCAGCGGGCATGGCGGCCACCTCAGGTCCCGTCTAGTGGATAGAATCCAACATATGGTACCCATACGACGGCTTCCCGAGTTCACCCGGAAAGGCGCTCGATGCGCCGTGATGCCGGAGCATCACAAGCGTCGGGCAACGCATCCGGTGAGCTCGGGAAGCCGCCCCCTGGGGGCTCCGGGGGACACCCCCGCTCCCCCGAGGGGTCCCATTCCCCGGCTTCTCGGGGCGTCGAACCCCCTTGACGATGCTCCGGCATCGCCGGCGGGGCTCCTCCTGCCGAGAAACCGGGGAATGGGATCGTATGGGTACCATATGTTGGATTCTATCCACTAGGCCTCGGCCAGGGGTTTGACGTACTGGGCCTCGGTGTCCCAGGGGAAGAAGATCCAGGTCTCCTGGCTGACCTCGTGGACGATGGTATCGACCAGCTTGCGGCTGTCGGGCTTGGCGTAGACGCTGGCGAAGTGGGCCTTGGGCAGCAGGCGGCGCGCCGCCTTGGCGGTGGCCCCGGTATCGACGATGTCGTCGATCAGCAGCCAGTGCTCGCCGTCGCCCGCCGCGGTGGGTTCCTTGAGGACCTCGACCTCGCCCTGGACCTGTTCGTCGTAGCTGAGGATGCACACCGTTTCGACCAGGCGGATGTCGAGCTCGCGGGCCAGGATGGCGGCCGGCACCAGCCCGCCCCGGGTGACGGCGACGATGCCCCGCCAGGGGCCGGCGTCGAGCAGGCGATGGGCCAGCGTCTTGATGTCGCGGTGGACCTCCTGCCAGGACACCGTGTGGTTGATGACATCGTCTCTGAACTGGGCCATGCTTGCTTGCTCCCTCCGCCGGCCGGCGATTATATTGGTGACTGTATATAGTTTATTGGAAATTAAATGGTGACTGTATATAGTTTATTGGAGGTGGGTTAATCCGCCGCCAATAAACTATATACAGTCACCATTTAATTTCCAATAAACTATATACAGTCACCAATTAATCGCCCTCGAGCGGGCTCGCCAGCCAGTGCTCCAGGAAGTCCTCGAGCCAGCGGTTGGCGGCGCGGTTGTGGCGGGCGTAGTGGCGCAGTTGCACTTCCCTGGACTGGGCGCCGGGCACGCTCAGGCGTTCGGGCTCGGCGGTCCAGCGGACGATGGTGCCCCGGGTGACCTCGGGGTGGAACTGCAAGCCGTAGGCGGTGGCGTTGTAGCGGAAGGCCTGGTTGGGGAAGGCGTCGCCGGTGGCCAGCAGCTCGGCGCCCCGGGGCACCTCGAAGCCCTCGCTGTTCCAGCGGTAGAAATGCATCTCCCCGTCGAAGCGGTCCCGCCACCCCGCCGCCGGGCGGACCGGGTAGTAGCCGATGTCCGAACGGCCGTCCTCGTCCTTGGTCACCCGGGCACCCAGCGCCCGGGCCATCAACTGGGCGCCCAGGCAGATGCCCAGCACCGGCTTGGCGGAGTGGATCGCCATCTCCAGCCAGTCGAGCTGGTGGCGGATGAAGGGCCGGGTGGAGTCGTCGTTGGCGCTCATCGGGCCGCCGAAGACGACCGCCGCCTCGTGGCCGTCCAGATTCGGGGGCAGGTCCTCCCAGCGCTTGTCGAGCTCGAACCCGCGCTTGCGCAGCAGCCGCCCGACCCGCCCCGGGCGGGAGAGCTTGTGCTGGACGACGATCAGGACCCGAGTACCGACTTTCATAATTCCGCGCCCCATGTGACGGCCTTGCACGGCTCCCGGCTAGGAGCGCGTTGCGCCGTGGTGCCAACCCACCACAAGTGGCGCGCGACGACGACCGGGAGCCGCGCAAGGCCGCCCGGAGGGTCGCTTATCCCGCTTCCCCGGGGCGTCGGCGGCGCTTGGCGATGCGCCGGCATCGCCGGCGCGCCGCCTCCTGCCGGGGAAACGGGATAAGCGATCACATGGAGCGCGGAATTATGAAAGTCGGTACTAGGGCTCATGATGGTGGCAACATAATGCCCCGGGCGGGGTAAAAAAAGACCCCGCCGGTGAGGGCGGGGTCATAAGCGCCTCGACAGAGAACCCTATCGTCCGCTCAGCTCCACGGGAAGGGGCTGTGCGATTCGGGGTGCAGCTTGCCTTCGGCGTAGCGCGAGAAGCGGAACGGCTCGAGCAGCTTGCTGGACTGGCCGCAGATGTCCTCGGCGACCAGCTTGCCGACGCCGAGCATCTTGTAGCCGTGGTTGGAGTCGGCGATCACGTAGCAGTTCTCGCAGAAGATATCGAAGATCGGGAAGCAGTCCGGGGTGAACGAGCCGATGCCCCCCGAGGGCTCCTTGTTGTAGTGCTTGATCTGGCCTTCGAAGCGCTTCTGGCAGTGGGCCAGGGCCGAACACCACATGTGGGCGAAGTCGTCGCCGACGATGAAGTCGGGCGATTCGGGGCCGTAGGGATCGACCGCCACCTCGTCGATCGGGGTTTCGACCTTGAACGGCGCGGCGCCGCCCTGGATGCCGCCGAAGTTGGTGTCGGGCTTGTAGTAGATGCCCCACATCTGGTCGGTGATCAGCGAGCCGTCGACGTCCGAATACAGCGGCGCGTCGCTGTCGAGGTGGATCACCGGGGGCATCTTGCCGTCGTTGGTTTTCTGGATCCCGGGGTCGACGCCCAGGGTGCCTTCCTGGAGGCTCCAGTAGGTCCACATCTGGACGTCGTCGTGGACCACGCCGTCCTTGCCCTTGATCGAGATCTTCTTGGGCAACTCCAGCATGTCCCACACTATCTTGGCCCACGGGCCGACGCCGACGATCACCATGTCGCATTCGATGGTGCCGCGGTCGGTGATCACCGCGGTGACCGCGCCGCCGGACTTCTTGAAGCCGGTGACCTCGACCCCGGACATGATGCGCACGCCTTCCTTCTCGGCCAGCCCGGCGAGGCCGTACATGGAGGCGGTGTTCTTGGCGTAGCCGCCCCGCTTCTCGTGCAGCACCGAGGTGATGCCCTGGGCCTGCCAGTCCTCGAACATGTTCTTCATGTAGCGCTCGCAGTCGGCCGCGCCCTCGATGAACACCGATTCATAATCGATGTCCTTCTGCTGCTGGGCGATGGTGGCGACGTCCTCGTGCATCACCTCGGGGCTGATCTGCATGTAGCCGATCGGCAGGTAGGCGAAGGTCTCCGGGTCGCTGTCCCAGATCTCCACCGAGTGCTTCATCAACTCGCGCATGGCGGGCTGGAAGTAGTTGTTGCGGATCACCCCGCAGGCGATGCCGGTGGCGCCCGCCGCGATGCCGGTCTTGTCGATGACCAGGATGTCCTCGCCGCTGCCCTTGCCCCGCGCCTTGAGTTCCTTGGCCAGATGCCAGGCGGTGCTCAGGCCGTGAATCCCGGCGCCGATGATGAGGTACTTGACGTGAGTCGGAAATGCCATCGAATGTCGTCCTTGTTCCTATTGCCGCCACCGCTCCGGCGCTCGCCCGAGCGGCCCCGGGGTCGCCGGCGGCCATGAAGCTACACGGGGAAACCGCGTACGGCGAGGGGATAATGTATTTTTATGGAAAAAATTTTTCATCACAGTTATTTGCGACTCGAGGGGTTTTCCGGTGTCGACATCCACCTCCCAGCAAGGCCCATTGGCCTTCGACCTGCGCACCCTGAACGTCTTCCTGGAGGTCGGCGAGTTCGGCGCCCTGCCGGCGCGCATCGCCGGTCACGCCCGGGACATCCTGAGCCAGCTGGTCGAAAACGACATCCGCGCCATCGCCCCGTGGGCCGAGGAAGAAATCGTGGTTGGTTGAGGACCGCCTCCATCACATGTCGTCCATTGCCGCCCGCGCCGCGTTGCGCCCCGGGGCGCCGGTGACTCCGCCCCCGGGATGGGCTCCGGCGCCGCACAGGTAGAGGCCGGCGACCGGGGTCCGGTAGCGGGCCGCCGCCGGGTGGGGGCGCAGCGAGAAGATCTGATCGAGGTCCATCCGCCCGTGGTAGACGTCGCCTTCGGTGAGGCCGTAGGTCCGTTCCATGTCGAGCGGGGTCGTCACCCGGCGGGCGATGATCGTCTGGCGGAGGTCGGGGGCATGGCGGGCGGCGGTATCGAGAACCAGCTCGGCGGCCTCGTCGCGGGCCTCGTCCCACGACCGCCCGCCGGCCAGGCGGAACGGGAAGTGCTGGCAGAACACCGAGGCCACGTGTTTTCCCGGCGGGGCCAGCGAATCATCCCGGATCGAGGGGAACAGGAACTTGACCAACGGCCGCTGGGGAAGCTCCCCGGCCCGGGCCTGGCGCAAGGTGCGCTCCATGTCGGCGAGGGACGGGGCCATGGTGACGAACCCCCGGAGGTGGTCGTCGGCCCCGGGCAGGGCGGCGAACTCGGGAAGCCGTTCCAGGGCCAGGCTCATCCTCAACGACCCCGAACCGTAGCGCCAATGGGCGATGTCGCGGGCGAAGGCGGCGGGCAGCCGCTCGGCGCCGACCAGTCCGAGGAAGGTCACCGTCGGCGTGCAGCAGGAAAGCACCATGTCCGCTCCTACCGTCTCGCCCGACTCCAGCACCACGCCCACCGCCCGGCCGTCCTCGATGGCGATCGCGCGGACCGGCTCGGAGGTGTGGATCTCGGCGCCGCGTTCGCGGGCCGCCGCCGCGATCGACTCGCTCAGCGCCCCCATGCCGCCCCTGGCGAAGGCCCACTTGCCGCGCCCCCCGGCGACCTCTCCCATCGCCAGGTGCAGGAGGTTGATGGCGCTTCCCGCCTGATCGAGGCTGGTCATGTTGCCGGCCAGGGCGCTGGAGGCATAGACCATCTTGACCGCCTCGCTGTCGAAGGCGCGCTCCAGCAGGTCGCCGAGGCCGGTGGTGAAGAACTGGACCAGCCGGTGGCGCATGTCGGCCGACAGCCGCCTCGCCTTGAGCGCCGTCTTGAGCAGCGTCAGGGCATCGGAAAACCCGCCGCCGTGCAGCGGCGGAGGCGGCACCAGCATGAGGTCGGCGACCAGCCCGGCGGCGGTCTCGATCACCGCCTCGAAGCGCCCCATGGCCTCGTAATCGGTGGCCGAGAACTTGGCCACCTGGGCCCGGTCGTGCTCCGCCTCCCCGTTCAAGAAAAGGTAGCCGCCGTCGGGCTTGGGGTAAAAACTGCCCCCAATGGGCAACAGGTCGAGCCCGTGGCGCGCCAGGTCCAGCTCGGCGACAACCTCCTTGCGCAGCAGACTGACCACGTAGGAGAGGACGGAATCCCGGAACCCGGGATGAAACTCCTCGCTCACCGCCGCCCCGCCGAGCACCCCCCGCCGCTCGAAGACCTGCACCTCGTGCCCGGCCCCGGCCAGATAGGCCGCCGCCACCAGCCCGTTGTGCCCGCCCCCGACGACGACGATCCGTTTGCCTGCCATTGCCGTCCTCCCAAGGTTGCGCGGTATGCGGGGGAAGCGGGCGATTATATACTGTCCGCCGATAACGCTACTTCGGAAAGATCCGGCCTTCGAAGTCGAAAAGGGAAACCCCGCACTCCCGGGAGTGGAGATTGTGACAGTAGAGTAGAGGTCAAGTTAGGCGTTTGCTTGTCTTGGTCCCCCATGCGATGCGCCGGCGGCTTGACTCCGCGCCGCCGGGTGCCGATAAACTTTACCCCCAGCGACGGAGCCAGGAAGGACGGAAATTGGTCGAGGCCTACCTTCGACCGCGGACCATCGACGAGGCCCTGGCCCACCTGAGAACCGGGCCCGGGGTGATCGTCGCCGGGTGCACCGACTACTACCCCGACCTCGACGGCCGGCCGCCCTCGGGGCGGATCGTCGACGTCTCGGCGATTGCCGAGGCGCGGGGCATCGAGGATGCCGGCGATACCTTCAGGATCGGCGCGCTGACCACCTGGAGCGAGATCGCCGGCGCCGCCCTGCCGCCCGCCTTCGACGGCCTGCGCCGGGCGGCGGGCGAGATCGGCGCGGTCCAGGTCCAGAACGTGGCCACCATCGGCGGCAACCTGTGCAACGCCTCGCCGGCCGCCGACGGGGTGCCGCCGCTGCTGACGCTGGAGGCCTCGGTCGAGCTGCGCTCGGCCGCCGGAACCCGGACCCTGGCGCTGGGCGACTTCATCGCCGGCAACCGCCGGACCCTTCTCGAGGCGGGCGAGATGATGACCGCCGTGCTCGTCCCCCGCCCCGCCGCCGGCGCCGCCGGCGCCTTCCTCAAGCTGGGCGGACGCGGCCAGATGGCGATCTCGATCGTCATGGCCGCCGCCCTCATCGAGGCCGGGGGCGACGGCGCCGTAACCACCGCCCGGATCGCCGTGGGCGCCTGTTCGGAGGTGGCGCGGCGGTTGGAGGACCTGGAGCAAGAGCTGATCGGCCGGCCGCTGGAAGCGGGCCTGGGCGAGGTCGCGACTCCGCCCCACCTGGCGCCGCTGAGCCCCATCGACGACCACCGGGGGAGCGCCGAATACCGGCTCGACGCCGCGCTGACGCTGGTCCGCCGACTGATCGAAGAGCTGGCGGGGAAACCCCGATGACCATCGCCTTCAAAGTCAACGGCAAGGACGTCGTCGTCGACGTTGCGCCCATGCGCCGGCTTTCGGAGGTGTTGCGCCGCGACCTGGGGCTGACCGGGACCAAGGTCTGCTGCGGGGCCGGCGACTGCGGCTCGTGCACGGTGCTGATCGACGGCACCGCGGTGTGTTCGTGCATGGTGCCCGCGGCGCGGGCCGCCGGGCGTTCGCTGACCACCGTCGAGGGCCTGGCCGGGGGCGGCCTGCAACGGGCCTTCCATCATTACGGAGCGGCCCAGTGCGGCATCTGCACGCCGGGCATGGTGGTCGCCGCCGCCGCCCTGCTGGCCGGCAACCCGACCCCCACCGAGGACCAAGTCGTCACTGCGCTGGGCGGCGTGCTGTGCCGGTGCACCGGCTACCGCAAGATCGTCCGGGCGGTCCTCGACGCCCACCGCTTCGACGGCGGCCCCGCCGAGCCCGCCGCCGCCGAGCCGGCCCCCGGGGGCGCCGTCGGCGCCCGGGTGCCGAGGGTCGACGGCCTGGCCAAGATCGCCGGCGCAGAGGTCTATTCGGCCGACGCCATCCCCGCCGACGCCCTGTGGCTGCGGATCGTCCGCTCGCCCCACGCCCACGCCGACTTCACCATCGGCGACACCGCCGCCCTCGCCGAGGACTGCCCCGGTCTGGTCCGGGTGTTCACCGCCCCCGACATCCCCGGGGCCAGGCGTTTCGGGGCCATCGTGGGGTTCCACGACCAGCCGGTGCTGGCCGAGGGGACGGTCCGCTACCGGGGCGAGGCGGTGGCCGTGGCCGTCTTCGAGACGGCCCCCGCCGCCGAGGCCTTCGAGGTCGCCGATTTCCCGGTCCGCTGGCGCCCCCTGGCGCCGCTGGAGACCATGGAGCAGGCGCTCGACGACGGCGCCCCCCTGCTCCACGCCGACCGTCCCGGCAACGTCCTGGCCACGGGGCTGGTCCACAAGGGCGACCCGGAGGCCGCCTTCGACGGCGCCGGGGTGGTGGTCGAGGGCGAATTCGAGACCCCCTTCATCGAGCACGCCTACCTGGAGCCCGAGGCCGGGTTCGCGCGCCGCCTCGGCAACCGCATCGAGGTCTTCGCCGGGACCCAGGCGCCCTACTTGAACCGCGACGGCATCGCCGCCATCCTCGGCATCGAGCCCCGGGACGTCCGGGTGGTCCCCGTCACCTGCGGCGGCGGCTTCGGCGGCAAGCTGGACCTCTCGATCCAGCCCTACCTGGCGCTCGCCGCCTGGCTGCTGGAGCGGCCGGTGGCCGGCGTCTATTCGCGCCCCGAATCCATGGCCTCGACCACCAAGCGCCACCCGTCGCGAATCCGGGTGCGGATCGCGGCCGACGCCGACGGCCGGCTGAGGGCGATCGACCTCAGCGGCGACTTCAATACCGGGGCCTATGCCTCGTGGGGGCCGGCGGTGACCCGCCGGGTGCCGGTCCACGCCTCGGGGCCGTACTTCTATCCGGCGGTCCGCGTCAGGAGTCGCGCCGTCCTCACCCACAACCCGCCGTCCGGAGCCTTCCGCGGCTTCGGGGTGCCCCAGGCGGCCTTCGCCCAGGAGACCCTGTTCGACGAGATGGCCGACAAGCTGGGCATCGACCGCCTCGAGTTCCGCCACCTCAACGCCCTGCGCCCCGGCCAGGCGACCGCCACCGGCCAGGTGCTCGAGGACAGCCTCGGCATGGTCGCCTGCATCGAGGCCCTGCGGGAGAAGTGGCGGCGGGCTCGCCAGGCGGCGGCCCGCCACAACGGCGATTCCCCGGGCCACCTCAGGCGCGGGGTCGGCGTCGCCTGCCTGTGGTACGGTTTCGGCAACACCGCGTCGGCCAACCCCTCGACCATACGGGTGACGCTCAAGGCCGACGGCACGCTGGTCCTGTTCCAGGGCGCGGTCGACATCGGCCAGGGCTCCGACACCGTGATCACCCAGATCTGCGCCGACGCCCTGGGCCTGGCGATGTCCGACTTGTCGCTGGTCCGCGGCGACACCGACCTGACGGCGGACGCCGGCAAGACCTCGGCCTCGCGCCAGACCTACGTCTCGGGGCGCGCCGCCCAGCTGGCCGGGGTGGCCCTGCGCGGCGAGATCCTGCGCCTGGCCAACGCCGGGGACGACGCCACGCTGGCCCTCGAGGGGACGGCGCTTCGGGTCGGGGTCGGCGGCGGTGAGGCGGCGCGCGAGATCGACCTCGCCACGCTGCCGGCCGACGCCGAGGGGGTGGTGCTGTCGGGCGAGGGCACCTTCGATCCCCCGACCTCGCCGCTCGACGAAAACGGCCAGGGGGTGCCCTATTCCTGCTACGGCTTCGCCGCCCAGATGGCCGAGGTGGAAGTCGACATGGAGCTGGGCTCGGTCAAGGTGCTGGCGGTGACCGCCGCCCACGACCTGGGGCGTTCGGTCAACCCGATCCTGGTCGAGGGCCAGGTCGAGGGCGGCGTCGCCCAGGGCATCGGCTACGCCCTGATGGAGGAGTACCTGCCGGGCCTGAGCGACAACCTCCACGACTACCTGATCCCCACCGTCGGCGACGTGCCGGCGATCGAGACCATCGTCGTCGAGGAGGCCAACCCGCTCGGCCCGTTCGGCGCCAAGGGCATCGGCGAGCCGGCCCTGATCCCCACCGCGCCGGCCATCCTGGGCGCCGTGCGCGAGGCCAGCGGGGTCTCCATCCGCCGCCTGCCGGCGACCCCGGACCGGGTCCGCCAGGCGATCCTGGCGGCCCAAGGCGGGGACCGATGAGCAAGCCGGCGGGCCAGCGGATCGTGTGCGACGCCTGCCCGATCCTGTGCCGGATCAAGCCCGGGGCGACCGGGGTCTGCGACCGCTACGCCAACCTCGCCGGGGTGCTGAGCCGGACCGACCCGCTGCTCCTCGCCCAGCGGACCGCCGAGCGGGGCGGCGACATGGTGCCGTTCCTCGCCGGCAAGGAGTGGGACGGCTCGCTGAACCGGGACCACGACACCTTCGTCACCGGGATCGGCGCCGGCACCACCTATCCCGACTACAAGCCGGCCCCCTTCATCGCCGGCAGCCGTCATCACGGCATCGACATGGTGACCGTGGTCAGCGAGTGCATCTTCAGCTACTGCGGGGTCAAGGTCAAAATCGACACCGACCGCTTCCTGGGCCCCGAACAGTCCGCCGTGCTGCGCGACGGCCAGCAGGTCGGCCACGTCACCACCAACGAGTACGGCTCCCAGATGCTGTCCCTGGGCGGGGTGCGCCACCTGACCGGGGGCAGCAAGAAGGAAGGCAAGGTGACCTGCCGGACCCTGCTCGAGCTGTGCAACAAGCAGCCGGTGGAGCTGACCATCGAGGGCGGGGCGACGGTGATCGTCGAGGCCGGCCGGCCGCCGGTGATCAACGGCGAGAGGGAACTCCGGATGCGGGTCGGCTGCGGCTCGGCGACCATCGGCATGTTCGCCAAGCAGTGGCGCGGGCTGGTCGACGAGGTGGTGGTGGTGGATGACCACATCACCGGCGTGCTGTCCGAGCACAAGGCCGGCACCTACCTGGGCGTCAAGCCGACCGGGATCAAGATCAAGGGCCGGCGCTCGACCCCGGGCCGCTACTTCCGGGTCGCCGCGCCGGGCACCGGATGGGGGGGCACCGACATCACCGACCCGCTGGCCATCCTCGGCCCCTTCGACCCCAAGCACGCCCGTCCTGGCCTGACCCTGATGATGGTCGGCACCACCGGCGAGGACGCGGCGTATTTCGTGCTTGACGACGACCTCCGGCCGGTTGGCGCCGAGATGCCGGGGCCGCTGGCGGCGATCGCCGAACGCATCCGCGACAACTGCGAGCCGGCGCTGTGTTCGGTGCTGTTCATGGCCGGCGCCGGGGGCTCGCTGCGCGCCGGGGTGACCGAGAACCCGGTCCTGCTGACCCGTTCGGTCCGCGAGTCCCTGGCCTACGTCACCAACGGCGGGGCCCCGGTCTACCTGTGGCCGGGCGGCGGCATCACCTACATGGTGGACGTCGCGCGGATGCCCGACAACGCCTTCGGTCATGTGCCGACCCCGGCCATCGTCGGCCCCATCGAGTTCACCATGCGGCTTGAGGACTTCCGCCGGCTCGGCGGCCACATGGACAGCGTGGTCGCGGTTTCCGAGGTCGCCCGGGGCGAGCGGGTGCGCGGCGAGGAATGGCGCCCCGGGAACCCGTGGCCCTTCGCCCGGCGCCACTACCGCTGGGACGACCAGGGATGAGCGGCGGGCCCGGCGCCCGGCTGCTGGCCGACGGCCGCCTGCACCTCGGCCACGGTCCCATCGACCTGATCGTCGAGGCCTTCGCCGAGCGCCCCCGGATCGAGGCCGCCTACGACCGGGCCGTGACCTGTTTCCGGGGCCTGCTCGGCGAGCTGGTCGGCGAGCTCGAGGTCCTGCGCCGGCCCCTGAACGGCGCCCACCCGCTGGTCCGCGGCCCGGTGGCCCGGCGGATGGTGGAGGCCGTGATCGTTCACCGCGACGTCTATGTGACCCCCATGGCCGCCGTCGCCGGGGCGGTCGCCGACCAGGTGCTGGCGGCGATGGTCGAGGGTGGGGAGCTGGAACGGGCCTACGTCAACAACGGCGGCGACATCGCGTTTTACCTCGCCGACGGCGCCCGCTTCGACGTCGGCCTGGTGGCCCGCATCGAGGATGCGCACATCGACGCCGCCGCCACCATCGACGCCGATTCCCCGGTCCGGGGCATCGCCACCAGCGGCTGGCGGGGGCGCAGCCTGTCGCTGGGCATCGCCGATTCGGTGAGTGTGCTGGCCGCCGACGCGGCCACCGCCGACGCCGCGGCGACCCTGATCGCCAACGCTGTCGATGTCGATCACCCGGCCATCGAACGCCAACCGGCGAGCGTCCTCGATGCCGACTCCGACCTCGGCCGATTGCCGGTGACGGTTGCGGTCGGGCCGCTGAGCCGCGATGATATCGTATCGGCGCTGGAGGCGGGGACGGCGGAGGCCGGGGAGATGTGGCGCCGGGGGCTGATCGAGGCCGCCTTCCTGAGCCTCGCCGGCCACCACCGGACGCTCGGCGCCCCGCTGTCGGCGCTGCCGGCGTACGTCGCGGCCTATCCCGGGGAGTGAACATGGAACCGCTTCGAGTCCGCAAATACCAGTTGGTCAGCGAGGAGATCCGCCACGAGGGCGGCCCCGTCGCCGACCCGCCGCACCGCCGCGCCGCCGTCCTGGCGGTGATCCACAACCCGTTCGCCGGGCGCTACGTCGAGGACATCGCCGGGATGATGGAGACCCTGAAGCCGCTGGGCCTGGAGATGGCCCGGCGCCTGGTCGCCACGCTGGGCGGCCCGGAGGCGATCGAGGGCTTCGGCAAGGGGGCCATCGTCGGCGCCGCCGGGGAGCTGGAGCACGGCGCCCTGTGGCACGTGCCGGGCGGCTACGCCATGCGCGACGCGCTGGGCGGGGCCAAGGCGATCGTCCCCTCGACCAAGAAAGTGGGGGCGCCCGGCGCGCGCCTGGACGTGCCGATCACCCACGTCGGCGCCTCCTACGTCCGCGGCCACTTCGACGCCATGGAGGTCGGCCTGGCCGACGCCCCGTGGGGCGACGAGATGGTGGTGGCGCTGGTGATGACCACGCAGGGCCGTGTCCATGCCCGGGTCGGCGGGCTGCAGGTATCGGAAATCAAAGGGGAGGATGGCCTGAGATGAGCACCGCGAAAATCCGCAAGATCGTCACCGTGGTCGAGGAGACCGCCATCGAGAGCGGACACGGCATCGAGCCGCCGACCCGCAAGGCGGCGTCGATGGCGGTGATCGAAAACCCGTTCGCCGGGAAATACCAGGAGGACCTGGAGGAGTTGATGGTGATCGGCGCCGAGATGGGAGCCCTGCTCGGGATGCGCGCCGTCGCCGCGCTGGGCGTCGGGCCGGAGCGGATCGAGAGCTACGGCAAGGCCGCCTTGGTCGGCGAGAACGGCGAGCTGGAACACGCCGCCGCCATCCTTCACCCCCGGCTCGGGGCGCCGCTGCGCAAGGCGGTGGAGAAGGGCGCCGCGCTGGTCCCCTCGGCGAAGAAGATGGGCGGCCCGGGGACGCCGATCGACGTCCCGCTGGGCCACAAGGACGCCGCCTACGTGCGCAGCCACTTCGACGCCATGGAGGTCCGCGTCCCCGACGCCCCTCGCGCCGGCGAGATCGTGGTCGTCGTCGCGGTCACCGACAGCGGCCGCCCGCTGCCCCGCGTCGGCGGCCTGACCACCGACGAAGCCAAGGGCGAGGACGGCCTGAGATAAGACAACCACGGGCAGTTGCCTGCACGTTGTCTTCGTTAACAATAATAAACTATGCCGTCTCGCGCAGTTGTTCGGCCTTGTGGAGGTCCACCGAGACCAGTTGCGAGACCCCGCGTTCGGCCATGGTGACGCCGAACAGGCGGTCCATGCGGGCCATGGTGATGCGGTGGTGGGTGATGACCAGGAAGCGGGTGCGCCCCGAACCGGCGATCTCCGAGAGCAGGGAGCAGAAGCGCTCGACGTTGGCGTCGTCCAGCGGCGCGTCGACCTCGTCGAGCACGCAGATCGGCGCCGGGTTGGTCAGGAACACGCCGAACAGCAGGGCCAGCGCGGTCAGCGCCTGTTCGCCGCCCGACAGCAGGGAGAGCACCTGAAGACGCTTGCCCGGCGGGCTGGCCATGATCTCCAGCCCGGCCTCCAGGGGGTCGTCGGATTCGGTCAGCGCCAGGTGGGCGCGCCCGCCCCCGAACAGCCGCACGAACAGCTCCTGGAAGTGGCGGTCGACCTCCTTGAACGAGGCCACCAGCCGCCCGCGGCCCTCGCGGTTGAGCTCCGAGATGCCCCGGCGCAGTTTCTCGATGGCCTTGATCAGGTCCTCGTGCTCGACGTTGAGGCCCTCGATCTGGCCGCCCATCTCGGCGGCTTCCTGTTCGGCCCTGAGGTTGACCGGCCCCATGGTCTCGCGCTCGCGGTGCAGGCGGTCCAGCTTGCGCTCGACGGCCTCCGGGTCCGGCGGCTCGGCGTCGGCGGCCAGGCCGGCGATCTCGGCCAGGCGCTCGGGCACGCAGTCGAGCAGCTCGGCGACCCGCTCGGCGATGCCGTCGGCGCTCAGGCGGCCCTGCTCGAGCAGCCCTTCGGCGCGCACCCGGTCCTCGCGGGCCTGGCCCAGGTCGCTCTCGACGGCGCGCTGGACGCGCTCGGCCTCGGCCAGCCGGGTCTCGGCCTCGGCCAGCCGGTCGGCGGCCCCGGCGCGCTCCGCCTCGGCGGTTTCGAACCGCTCCAACAGGGCGCTGCGCTGCTCGGCGATCTCGGCCGGGCGGGCCGACAGCCGTTCCAGCTCGCCGTCCAGCTCCCGCCGCCGCTCATCGAGCCGCTCCATCTGGTCCTCGGCGCCCCGGCGCCGGCCCTGCCAGGACTCCAGGTGGCGGGCGATCTCCTCCAGCCGCCGGCGGCGCTCGGCGACGGCCCGTTGGAGAGCATCCAGCGCCCCGCGCAGTTCGCCCTGGAGGCGGCGCTTCTCGAGCAGTTCCCGGCGCGCTTCGTCCATCCGGCGCCGCGCCGCCTCGGTGTCCGGCAGTCCCTCCAGTTCGCCCGCCGCCTCGCCGGCGCGGCTTTCGGTTTCGGCCAGGTCCTCGCCGATCCCGGCCGCCGTCTCGTTCAGCGCGGCCAGCCGGGAGGCGTCAAGGGCCGTCCGTTCGCGGCACTCGGCGTCGGCGTCGCGGGCCCGGATATAGGCGGCCTCGGCATCGCCGGCGGCGGCCCGCAGGGCCTTTTCGGTTTCCGCCGCCGCCGCCTCGAAGGCCCGCGCCCCGGCGGCCCGTTGCTCGGCGGCGGCGAGGTCGGCGCGGGCGGCCGGGAACAGGCGCCGCACCTCCTCGAGGCGGTTGCGCTGCTCGAGGCGGG
>CAZWEZ010000061.1:0-21203 GCA_964632795.1 uncultured Thalassospiraceae bacterium
CTCGCGGCGGCACCCGCGGCGGGCCAGGGCGCGGGCGCCGTTGGCGCTGGTCACCAGCAGCGCCTGTACCCCGCCGAGGTCGATGGCGGGGCCGTCCAGGTAGACCACCGACAGCAACGGCTCGAGCAGCGACTCGATGCCCCGTTGGTCCAGCAGCCGGGCCAGCGGTTCGGCGTCCTCATGGGGCCGGGTGATCATCACGCGCACCGGCGTCGTCTCCTGTTCAGTGCTCCTTGGTATCAGCCCGGCGGATCGAAGAAGCCGGGGCCGGCCCGCCGGCGCAGCTCGTCGCCGGCGTCCCGCCCCATGGCTTCCGCCTCGGCGATGGTCCCCCGGCGGGAGGTGTCGATCAGCTCGCTGCCGTCGGGACGGGCGACCAGGGCGCGCAGGAACAGGGCGCCCTCGGCGTCGACCTCGGCATGGCCGGCGATGGGAGTCCGGCACGAGCCGTCCAGCACCTCCAGCATCGCCCGTTCGGCGCTCACCCGGGCCCTGGTCTCGGCGTCGTCGAACCTGGCCAGCAGGTCCGCCATGGCGCCGTCGTCGGCGCGGCAGGTGACGCCGATCGCTCCCTGGCCCACCGCCGGCAGCAGCTCGTCGGTCTCGATGACGGCGGTCACGACGTCGGCCATGCCGAGCCGGCGCAGGCCGGCCAGCGCCAGCAGGGTGGCGTCGATAACGCCCTCGGCCAGTTTCCGGAGGCGGGTCTGGACGTTGCCGCGCAACACCGCCACCCGGAGGTCGGGACGGCGGTGGAGGATCTGCGCCCGGCGTCTCAGGGCGGCGGTGCCGACCACGCTGCCCGCCGCCAGCCCGGCCAGACTGCCGGCCTTCTCGGAGATGAAGGCGTCGCGGGGGTCCTCGCGGGGCAGCAGGCAGGCGAGGTCGACGTTGTCGGGGAGCCGGGTCGGCAGGTCCTTCACCGAGTGGACCGCGAGGTCGATGCGCGCCGCCAGCAGGGCCTCGTCGATCTCCTTGGTGAACAGGCCCTTGCCGCCGACCTCGGCCAGCGCCCGGTCCTGGATCCGGTCGCCGGAGGTCTTGATGACGACGATCTCGGCCTCGGCGACGGCCAGGCGGTCGCGGACCTCGCGGGCCTGGGCCAGGGCCAGCGGACTGCCCCGGGTGCCGATCCGCAAGGCGGGCGTCTCAGACATCTTCGATCCCCGTTCGGGAAGGTGGTTCCGCAATCGCCTACAGAGTAAAGTCTGACCGCCAAACGACAAGGGACTTTTTTCGGTGATCGTGCTCGGCATCGAGACCAGTTGCGACGAAACGGCGGCCGCCGTGGTGACCGGCGAGCGAAGCATCCTGGCCGATGAGCTGCTGTCCCAGGTCGAGGCCCACCGGCCCTTCGGCGGGGTCGTCCCCGAGATCGCCGCGCGGGCCCACCTCGACCATCTGGACCGCCTGGTCGCAGAAGCCATGGCGGGCGCCGGGGTGTCGTTCGCCGAGCTCGACGGCGTCGCCGCCAGCGGCGGCCCGGGGCTGATCGGCGGGGTCATGGTCGGGGTGATGACGGCCAAGGCGATCGCCGCGGTGAGCGGCGCGCCGTTCCTCGCCGTCAACCACCTGGAGGGCCACGCGCTGAGCGCCCGGCTGTGCGACGAGGTGGCGTTCCCCTACCTGCTGCTGCTGGTCTCGGGCGGCCACTGCCAGTTGCTGGCGGTCGAGGGGGTGGGGCGCTACAGCCGCCTCGGCACCACCATCGACGACGCCCTGGGCGAGGCCTACGACAAGACCGCCAAGCTGCTGGGGCTGGGCTTCCCGGGAGGCCCGGCGGTGGAGGCGGCGGCGGCGGATGGCGACCCCGGGCGCTTCGATTTGCCCCGGCCGATGATCCGCCGGGCGGGCTGCCATTTCTCCTTCTCCGGCCTCAAGACCGCGGTCCGCCACGCCATCGTCCGCCTGCCGCCGGGACCCCTGAAGGAGCGGGACGTCGCCGACCTGTGCGCCTCGTTCCAGGCCGCCGCCGGCGACGTCCTGGTCGACCGCTGCCGGAACGCCATCGAAACCTTCCGCGGCCGTCACCCCGGGGCCGGGACCATGGTCGTCGCCGGGGGCGTCGCCGCCAACCGCGCCCTGCGCCGGCGCCTCGCCGAAATGGCCGAAGAACTCGGGATGCGGCTGGTCGTCCCGCCGCCCCGGCTGTGCACCGACAACGCGGCGATGATCGCCTGGGCCGGGATCGAGCGGCTGAGGCTGGGCCTGAGCGACCCCCTGGACTTCGCGCCGCGCCCCCGCTGGCCGCTGGACCCCGACGCCCCGCCCGCCGCCGGCGCCGGCGTCAAGGCGTGATTCACCTTCCTCCGGAGAAACTCCTCGCCCATGGCCGTCGGCACGACCAACCCGCCCAGCGTCGTCTACGCCACCATCCCGGCGGTCTTCGTGCTGTTGTGGAGCAGCGGCTTCGTCGCCGCCAAGGTGGGGCTGGCCCACGCCGACGCGTTGACCTTCCTGACCCTGCGCTACGCTCTGGTCTCGGTGCTGATGGGGCTGGTCAGCCTGGTCCTCGGGGCGCCGTGGCCGACCTCGTGGCGGCGGGTCGGCCACATCGCCGTCGCCGGGGTGATGTTGCAGGTGGTCTATTTCGCCGGCGCCTGGCTGTCCATGGGCAAGGGCGTTGGGGCCGGGGTGTCGGCGCTGATCGTCTCCATGCAGCCGATCCTGACCGCCGTCCTGGTAGGCCCGCTGCTGGGTGAGCGGATCACCGCGCGCCAGTGGCTGGGCCTGCTGCTCGGCGCCGCCGGTGTCGCCCTGGTGGTGGCCAACAAGCTGGACCTCGGGCTGGGCACGGCCGAGGGCATGGGGTGGTCGTTCGTCGCCCTGCTCGGCATCACCTTCGGAACCCTGTACCAGAAGAAGTTCTGCGCCGACATGGACGCCCGCACCGGCTTGACGATCCAGTTCACGGTGGCCACGTTCCTGTTGCTGCCCCTGGCCCTGGCCTTCGAGGAGGGGCGGATCGATTGGGTTCCCGAGCTGCTGATCGCGCTGGCCTACGTGGTGGTGTTCCTGTCGCTGATCTCGATCAGCTTGCTGACCATCATGATCCGCCGCGGCGAGGCATCGCGGATGACCAGCCTGTTCTTCCTGGTCCCGCCGTGCGCCACGGTGATCGCCTACCTGGTCCTCGACGAGCCGGTGGGAGGGCTGTCGCTGGCCGGCATGGCGGTCGCCGTGATCGGCGTCGCCCTGGTCATGACGCCGGCCCGAGGCCGGACCGCCGCCCTTGATCCGCGCCAAGCTAGGCAAAAAACAAGACCTGACCCTAATTAACCAAACGCTATCAGCAAATTAGATGGGGTCAGGTCTTGTTATTTGCGCAAAAGGCAAGACCTGACCCCATTGGTTCGGGACCACCGATAAATGATCCAAGACCGGTGCTGATTGGTACGGCTCCAATCCGACATGGCCCTTGCCATGTCGGCAAGCGCGACCGCGCGTCGCCGCTTATGCGGCGAGCCAAGGGCCACAGGCCCGCCCGGCGCTTGAGGGGCAGCGGAGCGGAGCGAAGCAAAGCAAAAAAAACTAAAAATCCGGGTCGGCGTAGTGCTTGGGGGGCGGGACGCCGGGGATGGAGTCGGCGAGCAGGGGGCGGAAGCTGGGCCGCGACTTGATCCGCGCGTACCAGTCCTTGGCCGCCTGGTTGTCTTCCCACGGCACGTCGCCGAGATAGTCGACCGCCGAGAGATGGGCGGCCGCCGCGATGTCGGCCAGCGACAGATGGTCGCCGGCCAGCCATTTCCGGCGTTCGACCAGATAGGCGATGTAGTCCAGGTGGTAGTGGATGTTGGCGAGGCCGGCGCGGATCAGCCGCGAATCGGGCTCGCCGAGGCCGAGGAACCGCTTCATCACCTTCTCGCCGATCAGGCTGTCGGTGACCTCGCGGTTGAACTTGCGGTCGAACCAACCGACCAGCCGGCGGATCTCGGCGCGCTCTAGGGGGTGACGGCCGATCAGCGTCGGCTCGGGATGGATCTCGTCGAGGAACTCGCAGATCACGTCGCTTCCCGACAGCACCGTGCCGTCGGGCTCGACCAGGACCGGGACCTCGCCGGCCGGGTTCAGGGTCAGGAACTCCTGGCGCCGCTCCCAGACGTTTTCCACCCGCATCTCGAATTCGATCTTCTTCTCGACCAGGGCGATCCGCACCTTGCGGCAGAAGGGCGAAAGCCAGAGGTGGTGGAGCGTGCGCATGGAGGACAACTTATACAGGACCGCCGATGTCGACAACAGAGGGCTCGTCGCGAAAACGGGACCTTCACGGCCTTGTTACATTAACCACGCATCGCAAGTACCTACATGGTGGGGAGGTGACCGGCCAAGACAGGATGTGAACGATGCTGATCAGAATCGCCAACCCCCGCCACGTCGAACCCTCGGAGATCACGCCCAGGGCGCTGTTCATGGACCGCCGGCGTTTCATCGCCGCCGCCGCCGGGGCGGCGTTGGGGCCGTTGCTTCCCGGCGCCGCCGAGGCCGGCGTCCGGCTCGAGGGGGTTCTCGAGAACTCCTACGGCTCCGATGAGGAACCGACCCCCTACGAGGACATCACCAGCTACAACAATTTCTACGAGTTCGGCACCGGCAAGGGCGACCCGGCCAAGTACTCGGGCGATTTCAAGACCAGGCCCTGGAGCGTCGCCGTCGAGGGCGAGGTGGCCAAGCCGGGGCTCTACGATTTCGAGGACCTGATCCGGCCCCACCAACTGGAGGAGCGCATCTACCGGCTGCGCTGCGTCGAGGCGTGGTCGATGGTGGTGCCCTGGGTGGGGGTGCCGCTGGGCGCGGTGATCAAGCGCCTGGAGCCCACCTCGCGGGCCAGCTTCGTGGCCTTCGAGACGCTCTACGACCCGACGCGGATGCCGGGCCAGAAACGCAACGTCATCGACTGGCCCTACCGGGAGGGCCTGCGCATGGACGAGGCGATGCACCCGCTGACCCTGCTCTGCGTCGGCCTCTACGGCGAGGAACTGCCCAACCAGAACGGCGCCCCGATCCGCCTGGTGGTCCCCTGGAAGTACGGCTTCAAGAGCATCAAGTCGATCGTCCGCATCGTCTTCACCGAGCGGAAGCCGGCCACCACCTGGAACATGGAGGCCTCCCACGAGTACGGCTTCTACGCCAACGTCAACCCCGAAGTCTCGCACCCCCGGTGGAGCCAGGCCCGGGAACGGCGCATCGGCGACTTCTTCAAACGGCCGACCGTGATCTTCAACGGCTACCAGGACGAGGTCGCCCACCTTTATGCCGGGATGGACCTGGTCCGCAATTTTTAGCGGCCCTTCCAGCGGACGATGGGGATACAATGGCCGCCGCACACCGGGGGAGAACCGCGATAGGGTGGACGCCGGCCATGGAGGGTTCGCGGATCGCCAAGCCGCTGGTCTTCGTCCTCTGCCTGGGGCCCCTGGCGTGGCTGGCGTTGGTGGCGGCGGCGGGCGGACTGGGCGCCAACCCCATCGAGGCGACCAACCGCTTTCTCGGCGACTGGGCGTTGCGCTTCCTGCTGATCGCCCTCGCCGTGACGCCGTTGCGCGAGCTCACGGCACGGGCCGGGCTGATGCGCTACCGGCGGATGCTCGGCCTGTTCGCCTTCGCCTATGCCGTCCTCCATGTGTCCAGCTACCTCGTCCTCGACCAGTTCTTCGCCTGGGGGGAGATCTGGGCCGACATCGTCAAGCGCCGCTACATCACGCTCGGCATGATCACCTTCGGGCTGCTGGCGCCGCTGGCGGCGACCTCCACCAAGGGCATGGTCCGGCGCCTCGGCGCGCGGCGCTGGAAGCAGTTGCACCGGCTGGTCTACGTGGCCGGCGTCGGCGCCGTCGTCCACTACGCGATGATGGTCAAGGCCGACCTCCGCGCGCCCCTGATCCACGGCGCGATCCTGGCCCTGCTGCTGGGCTGGCGGATGGTCGCCGGGCTCCGGCGCCGGGCGGCGCGGTCCAGGCGCGCCGACGCCGGGGCTAGGACTCCGGCTTCGGGGGGGACCGGTGGATGTTGACCAACAGGGCGATTTCGCCGTCGTCCTGGACCTGAAGGACCTTTTGAGCGTTACGGGGCAGCGGCACCTTGTTGTCCATGCAGTAGCGGATCAGGGCGGCGCCCACCTGATCGCGGCTCAGCACGACCTCTTTTGGATCGGCCGGGTGCATGGTGTTGAACTTGAGGGTCAGCGCGGCGGCGGGGTCCTGGCCGGTTTCCATCCCCTCGATGGCGGCCTGGGGAACCGGGACGTTGGCGCGCAGGCAGTAGTCGTAGGCCGCCCGGCGCAACTCGTCCTTGGTGAAGACCAGCTTCCTCAGTTCCTTGGGCATATGTCCGATCCAGGCCACTAGTGTGCCTGGTCCCAGTTGTAGCCAATTCCGGTGTCGACGACCAGGGGAACGTCCAGGCGGGCCGCCGATTCCATCACCCCGGCGACCACCGTCGCGGTTTCCTCGACCTCGGCCTCGGGGACCTCGAAGATCAGCTCGTCGTGGACCTGGAGCAGCATTCTCGCCTTCAGGCCCGCTTGGTCGAGGACCCCGGGAAGGCGGATCATGGCCCGCTTGATGATGTCGGCGGCGCCGCCCTGGATCGGCGCGTTGATGGCGGCGCGTTCGGAGAAGCCGCGCCGGGCCGGGTTGCGGTCCTCGATCCCGGCCATGTGGCAGCGGCGCCCGAACAGGGTGGTGACGAAGCCCCGGGAGCGGGCTTCCTCCTTGGTCCGCTCCATGTAGGCGTTGATCCCCGGGTAGCGGTCGAAATAGGCCTTGATGTAGTCGCTCGCCTGGCCCCGGGGAATGCCCAGCTGGCGGGCCAGGCCGAAGGCCGAGATGCCGTAGATGATGCCGAAGTTGATCGCCTTGGCCTGGCGCCGGACCATCGCATCCATGCCCTCGACGGGGACCCCGAAGACCTGCGAGGCGGTCATGGCGTGGATGTCCTGGCCGTCGCGGAAGGCGTCCTTGAGGGCCTCGATGCCGGCGACGTGGGCGAGCAGGCGCAACTCGATCTGGGAGTAGTCGGCCGACAGCAGCCGAAAGCCGTCCTCGGCGACGAAGGCGCGGCGGATCTTGCGGCCCTCCTCGGTGCGCACCGGGATGTTCTGCAGGTTGGGGTCGCTGCTGGCCAGCCGCCCGGTGGAGGTGGCGGCCATGGCGAAGGAGGTGTGGACGCGCCCGGTTCGCGGGTTGATCTGGCCGAGCAGGGCGTCGGAATAGGTGCTCTTGAGCTTGGCCAACTGGCGCCAGTCGAGGATTCGCGCCGGCAGGTCGTGGCCGGCGGCGGCCAGCTCGTCGAGCACCTCGGCGCCGGTGACGTAGGCCCCGGTCTTGCCCTTCCTGCCCCCGGGCAGGCTCATCTCGTCGAACAGGATCTCGCCCAGTTGCTTGGGCGAGGCGAGGTTGAACTGGCGCCCCGCCAGGGCGTGGATCTCCACCTCCAGGTCGCCGAGGCGGGCCGTGAAGTCGTCGCTCAGCCGTTTCAATTCCCCGGCATCGACCTTGACCCCGTGGCGCTCCATCCGTTCCAGGATCGGAATCAACGGCCGCTCCAGGGTCTCGTAGACGGTGACCAGGCGTTCGGCGACCAGCCGGGGCTTGAGCAGGCGGTGCAGGCGGCCGGTGACGTCGGCATCCTCGGCGGCGTAGGCCAGGGCGTCCTCCAGCGGCACCAAATCAAAGGTAAGCCGGTTCTTGCCGCTGCCGACCACGTCCTTGAACTTGATGGTTTCGATGTCCAGATGAAGCCGCGCCAGCTCGTCCATGCCGTGGCCGTGAAGGCCGCCCTCGAGCACGTAGGACAGCACCATGGTGTCGTCGACCGGGCCCACCGACAGTCCATGGCGGGCCAGCACCTGGATGTCGTACTTGATGTTCTGGCCGACCTTGAGCACCGAGTCCGCCTCGAACAGCTCCCTGAGCAGGGCCAGCGCCCGATCCATGGGGATCTGCCGGGGCGCCCCGCCGTCCTCGCCTCCGCCCTCGCCGCCCAGGTCCAGCGAGCCCTGGGAGGCCGGCGAGCGGTGGCCCAGCGGGATGTAGCAGGCCCGCCCGTCGGCCAGCGACAGCGACACCCCGACCAGCTCGGCGCGCATCGAATCCAGCGAGGTGGTCTCGGTGTCCACCGCCACCACCCCGGCGGCGAAGGCCTCGGCGATCCACGCCTCGAGCGCCCCGACGTCCTGGACCAGCCGGTAGCCGCCGCTCTCGGCGGGCCGGGCCGGCGGCGGGGCGGCGGTGGGCTGGGCCTCGACCTTGGCCAGCAGCGACTTGAAGTTCTGGGCGCGGAGGAAGCCGGCGAGGACCTCCGGGTCCGGGTCCCTGGCCGCCAGGTCCTCCAGCGGCGTCTCCACCGGCACGTCGTCGCGCAGCGTCACCAGCCGGCGCGACAGGCGGGCGCTGTCGGCCTCCTCGATCAGCGCCTGGCGGCGCTTGGGCTGCTTGATCTCCCCGGCCCGCGCCAGCAGGGTCTCCAGGTCGCCGTACTGGTTGATCAACTGGGCCGCCGTCTTGACCCCGATCCCCGGGACCCCGGGCACGTTGTCCGACGAATCGCCGGCCAGGGCCTGGACGTCGATCACCCGCTCGGGGCCGACCCCGAACTTCTCGACCACCTGTTGGGGGCCGATGGTCCGGTTCTTCATCGCATCGACCATCACCACCCCGTCGCCGACCAGTTGCATCAGGTCCTTGTCCGACGACACGATGGTCACCTCGTGGCCGGCTTCGCGGGCCAGCCGGGCATAGGTGGCGATCAGGTCGTCGGCCTCGAAACCGTCCATGTCGATACACGCCAAATTCAGCGCCCGGGTCGCCTCGCGGACCAGCGCGAACTGGGGGATCAGGTCGTCGGGCGGCGGCGGCCGGTTGGCCTTGTAGTCTGGGTAGATGTCGTTGCGGAAGGTGCGCCGGGCGCGGTCGAGGATGACCGCGATGTAATCGGCGTCGGCGTCCTCGGCCAGCTTCATCACCATCGAGGTGAAGCCGTAGACCGCGTTCACCGGGGTGCCGTCGCCCCGCGTCATCGGCGGCAGCGCATGGTAGGCGCGAAAGATGAACCCCGAGCCGTCGATTAAGAAGACCTTGGCCGGCGGCGTGGCAGTGGTTCGGATATCGTCCTCCCCTGAAGAGCATCGTTTCCGGGGTCCTAACTTAAGCTTATTATCCGGGGGTGGAACCCCGAATTTCAAACCTGAAACCCGCCGATCTCCGCCGCCGCCTGCTGGCCTGGTACGACCGCCGGGGGCGGGTCCTGCCGTGGCGGGCGGCGCCGGGGACTCCCCCCCCGGACCCCTACCGGGTGTGGCTGAGCGAGGTCATGCTGCAACAGACCACGGTGGCGGCGGTGATTCCCTACTTCGAGGACTTCGTTGGCCGCTGGCCGAGCCTGGACGAACTGGCCGCGGCCGATCTCGACCGGGTCATGCACGCCTGGCAGGGCCTGGGCTACTACGCCCGGGCCCGCAACCTGCACCGCTGCGCGCGGACCGTCGCCGGCGAGTTGGGCGGGCGCTTTCCCGACACCGAGGCCGGCCTCGGCCGGCTGCCCGGGATCGGTCCCTACACGGCGGCCGCCGTCGCCGCCATCGCCTTCGGCCGCCGGGCGACGCCGGTCGACGGCAACGTGGTCAGGGTGACGGCGCGCCTCCATGCCCTCGAGGTCCCCCTGCCCGGGGCCAAGGCGGTGGTCGCCGGGCTCGCCGGCCGACTGACCCCGGCCAGGCGTCCCGGCGACTTCGCCCAGGCGATGATGGACCTGGGGGCCACCGTGTGCACCCCGCGTGATGCGGACTGCGACGCCTGCCCGTGGCGCCGGGCCTGCGCCGCCAGGCGCCTCGGAACACCGCGGGCGTACCCGGTGCGGACCCCAGGGCGGGCCAAGCCGCTGCGCCGGGGGGTCGCCTTCTGGGTGGTCGGGGGCGAGGACGCGGTGCTGTTGCGCCGGCGTCCCGAACGGGGGCTGCTCGGGGCCATGATGGAGGTCCCCTCCACCGCCTGGCGCGAGGCCCCGTGGACGCCCGGCGAAGCCCGCCCGCTGGCCCCGCTGGCGGCCTCCTGGGAGCGCCTGCCCGGCACGGTGGGCCACGTCTTCACCCATTTCCGCCTGGAGTTGGAGGTGTGGGCGGCGCGGATCGACGGCCGGCCCCGGGTCGACGGCC
Source organism: uncultured Thalassospiraceae bacterium (assembly GCA_964632795.1). GTDB lineage: Bacteria > Pseudomonadota > Alphaproteobacteria > Rhodospirillales > 2-02-FULL-58-16 > CAZWEZ01. Next base: position 10,151 of record CAZWEZ010000061.1, read on the forward strand.
TGTGGTGGCCGGTGGAAAGGCTTTCCGAACAGGCCCTTCCTACGGTAATGAAGAAAATCGTCCGCCACGCCCTGGCGCGTGAACAGCCCGTGGAAGGAGCCCCCCCTTGAAATTCGCCTCCGTGACCCAGCGGATATCGGTTTCGGCCGACGACAGCTGGGCGGTCCATGTCCTGGCGATGAAACGCATCGCCGAAGGCGACGACATCATCCTGCTCAGCATCGGCGAGGACATCACCGCCTCGGCCCCCGCCCCGATCGTCGAGGAGACGGTGGCCAGCCTGCGCTCAGGACGTCACCACTACACCCACTGGCAGGGGGAACCGGCGCTGCGCCAGGCGATCGTCGCCAACCACAACCGGCGGACCGGCCAGGACCTGTGCGCCGACGACTGCATCGTCACCAGCGGCGCCCAGAACGCCCTGTTCGCTACCCTGGCCTGCCTGCTCGAGCCGGGCGACGAGGTGGTGGTGCCGGAACCCTACTACACCACCTACCCGGCGACGCTGAGCGCGACCGGGGCGCGCATGGTCGCCGTGCCGACGGACCCCGAACGCAACTTCCGGCTCGAACCCGAACGGCTGGCCGCCGCCATCACGCCCCGGACCCGGGTCGTCGTCATCAATTCGCCCAACAACCCCACCGGGGCGGTGTACGACGCCGCGACGCTGGGCGAGGTGGCGCGGCTGTGCCGGGACCACGACCTGTGGCTGGTGTGCGACGAGGTCTACGCCGACTTCGCCTACGACGTGCCCCACCTCTGCCCCTGCACCCTGCCCGGGATGGCCGAGCGGTGCGTGACCATCTCCAGCCTGTCGAAGTCCCATCGCATGTCCGGCTGGAGGCTGGGCTGGGCGATCGCCGAGCGGCGGATGATCGACCACCTGACGCGGATCTCGCTGTGCATGCAGTTCGGCCTGCCCGGCTTCACCCAGGATGGCGCCCTCGAGGCGCTGACCAATCCGCCCGGTGAACTGCGGGTCATGCTCGAAGCCTACCGCCGGCGGCGCGACCTGGTGTGCCGGCGCCTGGAGGGGCTGGCCGGCCTCGAGGTGCGCCGCCCGGCCGGGGGCATGTTCGTGATGGTGGACGTCCGCCCCAGCGGCCTGAACGCGATGGGCTTCGCGATGGCCCTGCTCGAACGCCACAACGTCTCGGTGCTGCCCGCCGACACCTTCGGGCCCAGCGCCCGCGGCCACGTGCGGATGGGGCTGACGGCGGACGAAGACAGCCTCGAGGAAGCCTGCGACCGGATCGAGTCTTTCGTCGGACCTTATACCAAGGGGCACTGATAATGACCCATAGAGACGGCTTTCCAAGGCTTTCGGCGAGGAGCGTGGTCCGCCGTGATGGCGGCCCATCACAAGGGCCGCGCGACGCTGTCCGAAAGCCTTGGAAAGCCGTCTCTATGGGTCATTATCAATGTCCCTTGGTATTATTCGTCGTAGGAGATCAGGGAGGTGAAGGGGATGTCCAGCTTCTTGCGCCCCCCGAGGAAGGCCAACTCGATCAGGCAGGCGGCGCCGACGACCTCGGCGCCGACCTTGCGGAACAGTTCGACCGAGGCGGCCATGGTCCCCCCGGTGGCCAGCAGGTCGTCCAGGATCACCACCCGTTGGCCGGCCTCGACGGCGTCCTTCTGGATCTCGATGACGTCGGTGCCGTATTCCAGTTGGTACTCGTGGGGGATGGTCGGTCCCGGCAGCTTGCCCTGCTTGCGGACCATCACGAACCCGCAGCCCAGCTTGAGCGCCAACGGCGCCGCGGCCAGGAAGCCGCGCGATTCGATGCCGGCCAGGAGGTCCGGATGGTGGGCCACGACCTGCCTGGCGAGCCGCCCCATGGCCACCTGCCAGGCGTCGGGATGGGCGAGCAGCGAGGAGATGTCGTAGAACAGGATTCCCGGTTTCGGAAAATCGGGAAACGAGCGCATGTGATCCTTGAGGTCCATGGGTCCACCGAACACTGGTTGGCCAAGATCGCCGTTCGCGGCCCATCCTAGAGCGTTTTCGGAGTTTGTGGAATCGCCTTTAGCGAATTACCGGCGTTCAGATGTACTGGCCGCAGTCCACCTGCAGGACCTGGCCGGTGATCGAGCGGGCGGCGTCCGAGAGCAGGAACAGGGCCGCGTTGGCGATGTCGTCGGGGTCGGTCAGGCGGCCCAAGACGCCCTCGTCGATGGCCTTGTCGATGATCTCCTCGGGCAGCTGGCGCGCCATCTCGGTCATCACCATGCCGGGCGCGATGGCGTTGACGGTGATCCCCTTGCGCCCCAGCTCGCGGGCCGCGGTCTTGGTCAGGCCGATCAAGCCGGCCTTGGCGGCGGCGTAGTTGGCTTGGCCGAACTTGCCGCGCAGGCCGTTGATCGAGGTGATGTTGACGATCCGCCCGCCGCCGGCCTCGGCCATCCCCGGGGCCAGCGCGCGGATGGTGTTGAAGGCGCCGGTCAGGTTGACGTCGATCACCGTCTGCCATTCGTCGTCGCTCATCTTGGCCAGCGAGCGGTCCCGGGTGATGCCGGCGTTGTTGACCAGCAGGGTCGGCGGCGCGTCCAGGTCCCCCAGCGCCGCGGCCACCGAGGCGGCGTCGGAAACGTCGACCTTGTGGAAGGTGAAGGCGTCGCTCCGCTGGTCGGCGTCCGGCTCCGCCCAGTCGAAGGCGTGGACCCGCCCGCCCCGTTCGGCGAGGCGCTCGGCAATGGCCCGGCCGAGGCCCCGCACCCCGCCGGTGACCACCGCCACCCGGCCCGTCATATCCCACATCCGCTCGAAATTCCCTGGCCTCGCCATGTTTCGCCGACCCCTTCACGAAATCTTCGGCTAGTGCAGCTTGTCGGGGAGCTCCTCGATCGCGGCGTCGATCAGGGTGTCGGTCTTCTTGCCCTTGACCGTGTCGGCGAGGATCCGGCGGGTGGCGTCGAGGGCCACGTCGATGGCCTGGGCGCGGACCTCGTCCACGGCCTCGGCCTCGGCCTGGGCGATACGGTCCAGGGCCATCTGCTGGCGGCGCTTGATCGACTTCTCGAGGTCCGCGGTCGCCTGTTCCCCCTGGCGGTCGGCCTCGGCCCGGGCCCGCTCGGCGATCTCCTCGGCCTCGCTTTCGGCCTTGCGCTGCTTGCGCTTGAACGAGGCCAGCAATTCCTGGGCCTCGTCGCGCAGCCGGGACGACTCCTCGATCTGTTCGGCGATGGTCCGCGAGCGCTTGTCCAGGCTGGTGGTGACGAAGCGCCAGAACGGCTTGGCGATGGCGCCGACGAAGATCACGAAGGCGATCATGACCCAGAACGTGGGATCCTCGTAGAAGGCCGCGACGGAGCCGGCGGCGGCTTCGGAAGCCCAGGCGTCCGACATCATCCACGCTCCTTGAGGGCGGCGTCCACGGAGTCGCTCAGGGCGCCGGTCTCGGGTTTCTCGCCCGACAGCCTATCGACCGCCGAGCGCGCCACCTCCAGGGCCACCTCGCGGAGGTTGGCGAGGGCCGCGTCGCGGGCCTTGGCGATGCTCCTCTCGGCGGCCTCGATTTCGCCGTTGAGCTTCCGTTCCGCCTCGGCCTGCTTGTCGGCCGCCCGTTCGGCCATCCGCTCGCGGGCCTCGCGCAGGATGTCCTGGGCCCGGTCGCGGGCCTCGGCCAGCGCCTCCTGGTAGGCTTCGGAGGCCTTCTCGGCCTCGGCCTTCAGGGATTCGGCCTTCTTGAGGGTGCCGTCGATCTTGTACTGGCGCTCCTCCAGGACCTTGCTGATGCGCGGCAGCGTCACCTTTGACATCAGGACCAGCAGGACCACGAAGGAAATCGTCAGCCAGACGATCTGGGTGGTGAACTTGGAGGTGTCCAGTTGCGGCATCCCCACCGCCAGGGCGGGGGCGGGGGCGGCGACGACGGCGACGACGGCGACGACGGCGACGACGGCAGTCAAGAAGACGGCGAACAACGTCCGCATTGCGCACTCCCGGCGGGGCCCGGCCCCGCCCGCCCTCAGGTGAACAGGATCAGGAAGGCGATCAGCAGGGCGTACAGCGCCACCGCCTCGACCAGGGCGAAGCCCAGAATGGCCAAGCCGAAGACCTGGGAGCGGGCGGCGGGGTTGCGGGCCACCGAAGAGATCAGCGACGAGAAGATGTCTCCGATACCGATGCCGACACCGAACAGCCCGATTACGGCAAGGCCGGCGCCGATCATCTTTGCGGCTTCTAGTTCCATGGTCCTAATTCCTCAAGTTTCGATCCGGTTAGTGCAGATGTATCGCATCGTGAAGGTAGATGCAGGTGAGAACGGTGAACACGTAAGCCTGGAGGACGGCGACCAGGAATTCGAACCCGGTCAGCGCCACGTCCACCGCCAGCGGCGCCCACCACCCGAACACTCCGAGCGGAATGATGAAGCCGGCGAACACCTTCATCATGGTGTGTCCGGCCATCATGTTGGCGAACAGGCGAATCGACAGGCTGACCACCCGCGACAGGTATGAAATCACCTCTATGGGGACCAGGATCGGGGCCATCGCGATCGGCACCCCGGGGGGGAAGAAGTAGGTGAAGAAGCGCAGCCCGTGGCGCATCAGGGCGATCACCGTGATCACCACGATCACCATCAGCGCCATCGCGAAGGTGACGATGATGTGGCTGGTGAAGGTGAAGCCGTAGGGGAGCAGTCCGAGCAGGTTGCCGAGCAGGATGAACATGAAGATGGAGAAGATGAACGGGAAATAGCGCCGCCCCTCGGAGCCGACGTTTTCGCGGATGGTGGCGGCGATGAACTCGTAACTGAGCTCGGCCAGCGATTGCCATCGTCCCGGGACCAGCGCCCGGCCGCGCATGCTCAGGGTCAGGAACAGGGTCGTCACGGCCACCGACAGGACCATGAACAGGGCCGAGTTGGTGAACGAGACGTCGACCGCGCCCAACTTGATCGGAACCAGGGTTTGGATCTCGAACTGCTGCAGAGGGTTGGCCACGTCGTTGTCCGCCCGATGTCCCGTCGTCCGTTGGTCCTCAGGACCCCCGCGGTGGGTCCTGCCTGTCCTCGCCTTCCCCGGGTTTGCGGTACCCGGGGGAAATGCCGAAGCCGCTGGCATGGCGGTAGACGTTCACCACCCCGGCCGCCGAGCCGAGGAAGAAGAACACCACCAATAACCACGGCGCCGTCCCCAGCCAACCGTCGAGCACCAGACCGATGCCTACCCCGACGATCAGGGCCGCGACCAACTCGGTGCCGATCCGAAGGGCCATGCCGAAGCCGCTCATCGCCCCGCCGGGGGTGGCATCGGAGGCCGTCGGTCGTCTCGCGGCACGGGCGTCGCGCAGACGGGAGTCGAGGTCTTCCAGCGACTCTGGGGATTCGCCTTCGCTCATGGGCTTGACATGCGGAGGAAAATCGCGCGGAAATCCTTTCCCGTGGCCGGATTCGCGCCGTATGGGCGAGGCAAGGTAAGCGCCGGCCCGCGGCCTGTCAAGGTGCAAAGCCCCGAGCCTAAGCGGTTGAAAACGCTAACCGATGCCCCCCGCCGCGGCGTTGCGCTACTGGACCACGATGCGCGGCGCGGCGGTGGCCTGGCTTCGCTTCGCCTCATCCGTCTTCTTCCAGACCTGATCGGCGATCGCGCGGTAGGCCTTGGCGTGATCGCCGTCGGGCGCCGAGACGGTGATCGGATGGCCGTTGTCGGAGGTCTCGCGGATCTCCATGTCGAGCGGGATCTCGCCCAGGAAGTCCATGCCCAGGACCTCCGCCTGGCGCCGCACGCCGCCGTGGCTGAAGATCTCGGAGCGCTGGTTGCAGTGGGGACACACGAAGTAGCTCATGTTCTCGATCACCCCGAACACCGGTACGTTGACCTTGCGGAACATGTTGAGGCCGCGCTTGGCGTCAATCAAGGCGATGTCCTGGGGGGTGGAGACGATCACCGCGCCGGTCATCGGCACCCGCTGGGCCATGGTCAACTGGGCGTCGCCGGTGCCCGGGGGCATATCGACGACGAGGATGTCCAGCTGGCCCCAGTTGACGTCGCGCATCATCTGTTCGAGCGCCGACATCACCATCGGCCCGCGCCAGATCATCGGCGTATCCTCCTCGACCAGGAAGCCGATCGACATGCACTTGATGCCGTGGTTGGCCATCGGTTCGAGGAGCCGCCCGTCGGCCGAGGCCGGCTTGCCGGAGATGCCCAGCATGCGGGGGATCGAGGGGCCGTAGATGTCGGCGTCCAGCAGGCCCACCGAATGCCCCCCGGCGGCCAGGGCCAGGGCCAGGTTGACCGCCGTCGTCGACTTGCCGACCCCGCCCTTGCCCGAGGCCACGGCGACGATCGATTCGACCCCGGGCATCAGGGGGGCGGCGGCGCCCCCGCTCCCGCCCCCCGCCCCCGCCGCCCGGTGCTGGTGGCCGGGGGCCGGGGGCGGAGGCGCCGGGGTCCGTTCGGCGGTCAGCACGACGGTCGTCGAGATCACCCCGGGCAGGGCCTGGACTGTCTGCTCGGCCTCCTTGCGCAGCGGCTCCAGGGTCGGGCCGCGCTTGGGATCGACCTCGATGGCGAAGGCGACGTGGCCGTCCTTGATCTCGAGTCCGGACACCATGCCCAGGCCGACGATGTCCGTGTCGCCGTCGAGCACCTTGCTCAGGGCGTCGAGAATTTGTTGTTCGTTGACCTGGGTCATTCCTGGAAACTCCGCGTCCTGGTTTGATCGTGGTGGGAAAACTTCGGCGGTGCGCACGTTGCGCAACCGGGCAGGCTGTCATATATAAGGCTTTCCGTTACGGTATACGAAGTAACATCGGCGCCGCGAAATACAAGGCTTGTTCTCCGGCGATTGACGAAGGGATCGAAACAATGGCGTGGACACCATCGGGCGGCGGCCAGGGACCTTGGGGCCGAGGACCATCCGGCGGCCCCCAACCCCCCGACATCGAGGAATTTCTGCGCCGCGGCCAGGACCGCGTCAGGCGCCTCATACCCGGCGGCCTGGGGACCGCGCGGGGCATACTGATCGTTCTCCTGGTCGCCGTCGTGGTGTGGCTGGGCAGCGGCATCTACCGCGTCCAGACCGGCCAGCAGGGGGTGGTCCTGCTGTTCGGCCAACACGTGCAGAGCACCGAGCCCGGCCTTCACTGGTACTTCCCGTCCCCGATCGGCCAGGTGCTGACCCCCGACGTCGAACGGGTGCGCCGGGTCGACATCGGCTTCCGCACCCCCAGCACCACCACCCAGTCCGGCGTCACCCGCAACGTCAACGAGGAGAGCCTGATGCTGACCGGCGACCAGAACATCGCCGACCTCGACTTCACCGTGCTGTGGAAGGTCAAGGACGCCGGCCAATACCTGTTCAACATCCGCGACCCCGAGACCACGGTCAAGAAGGCCGCCGAGAGCTCGATGCGCGAGGTGATCGGCCAGACCGAGTTGCAGGAGGCGTTGACCGGGGGCCGCGAGCAGATCGAGGACAGCACCCGCGTCCTGCTCCAGGACATCCTCGACAGATACGGTTCGGGGATCTCCGTGACCAACGTCCAGCTGCTCAAGGTCGACCCGCCGACGGCGGTCATCGATTCCTTCAACGAGGTCCAGCGGGCGCGCCAGGACAAGGACCGCAAGCTCAACGAGGCCGAGGCCTACCGCAACCGGGTGTTGCCCACGGCGCGCGGCGAGGCGGCCAAGATCGTCCAGGGCGCCAACGCCTACAAGGAGAAGGTGACCAAGGAGGCCGAGGGCGAGGCCAAGCAGTTCCTGGCGGTCTATGAAAGCTACAAGGTGGCCAAGGGCGTCACCGCCAGGCGGATGTACATCGAGACCATGGAGGAGGTGCTGCGCGGCGCCAACAAGGTGATCATCGACAGCGAGGGCGGGAGCGGCGTGGTCCCCTACCTGCCGCTGCCCGAACTCAACAAGCGGGCCAAGGGAGAAGCCAAATGAGCAAGCTCTACCTCGCCGTTCTCGGCATCGTCGTGGTCGTCCTCGGGATCGTCACCTCCAGCGCCCTGTTCACGGTCAACCAGATGGCCCAGGCCATCGTCATGCAGTTCGGCGATCCCAAGCAGGTGATCCGGGACCCCGGCCTCTACGTCAAGATGCCCTTTATCCAGGACGTGGTCTACTACGACAAGCGGATTCTGGATCTCGATCCGCCGGCGGTGCCGGTGATCCTGGCCGACAAGAAGCGGATCAACGTCGACGCCTACGCCCGCTACCGGATCACCGATCCGCTGCGCTTCTACCAGGCGGTGCGCACCGAGCTCAGGTTCCGCGACCGGGTCGGCAAGATCCTGAACTCCAGCGTCCGTAACGTGCTGGCCCGCTACCCGCTCAACGCCATCCTGTCGGTCAAGCGCAACGAGATCATGGAGAACATCCAGAAAAGCGTCACCTCCGGGTCCGTAAACTTCGGTATCGAGGTGGTCGACGTGCGCATCGGCCGTGCCGACCTGCCCGATGACATCTCCAAGAACGTCTTCGACCGCATGCGCTCGGAGCGCGAACGCGAGGCCAACCTGATGCGCGCCGAGGGCGACGAGGCCAAGCAGCGGATCGTCGCCGCCGCCGACCGCCTGAAGACGGTGATCCTGGCCGAGGCCAAGCGGGAAGCGACGATCCTCATCGGCCAGGGCGACGCCGAGCGCAACCGGGTCCTCGGCGAGGCCTTCGGGCGGGACCCCCGGTTCTTCGCCTTCTACCGCTCGATGATCGCCTACCGAGAGGCGCTGGGCGCCGAGGACACCACCATGGTGCTGTCCCCGGACAGCGATTTCTTCCAGTTCTTCAGCAACCAGTTCGACAGCTCCTACAAGGAGTAACCGGCCGCCGCCCGGCGGCCACCGCGGAAACCGAGTGTCCTGGTTCCTGAGTTGGCGGCATTCAGGGCTATAAATGGTGACTGAATTTAATGGTGACTGTATATAGTTTTTAAAAAAACTATATACAGTCACCATTAAATTCAGTCACCATTTGGTTCGGAGATCGAGCATGGCCGACCTGATCACCGCCCTGGCCCTGGCCATGGCCATCGAAGGGGCGCTGTACGCCCTGTTCCCGGAGGCGATGAGGAAGTTTATGATCCAGGTCCTGGCCCAGCCCCGGGGCATGCTCAGGACGGCCGGCCTGACCGCCGCCGTGCTCGGCGTCGGCATCGTGTGGCTGGTCCGCGGCTGACCAGGGGGGACGTGTCCCCCTGATTTCTTACGCCGATTTTACTCCTGGCTTCGATGTATGTTAGTATCCCGGCGTCCGGTTTTTCATTCATTGGTTCGGCGGTTTAGACCCGCAAGGGAGGTCGGCCATATAATCCAGGGAGGGTAACAAACCTATGCAGAAGATCAAAGTCGCTATCGCAGGAATTGGAAACTGCGCGAGTTCACTTATTCAAGGAATCTCATATTACCGGGGCCATGACGATCGCGAGTTGGCCGGTCTCATGCACCCCAGGATCGGCAACTGGGGCTGCGGCGACATCGAGGTGGTCGTCGCCTTCGACATCGACCGCCGCAAGGTGGGCCGGTCGCTGAGCGAGGCGATCTTCGCCAAACCAAACTGCACCAAGATATTCCAGAGGGTTCTTCCGGTTTCCGACGTCATCGTCCAGATGGCGCCGGTGCTCGACGGGGTGGCCCCGCACATGGCCGACTATCCCGACGACGAAGCCTTTCGCCCGGCCGATGAGGAACCGGTCGACGTCGCCCGGGCGATGAGCGGGGCCGGCGCCGAAATCCTCATCTGCTACATGCCGGTGGGTTCCGAGGAGGCGGTGCGCCATTACGCCCGGGCCTGCCTGGAGGCCGGGGTGGCGATGGTCAACTGCGTGCCGGTGTTCATCGCCTCCGATCCCGAATGGGCGGAGAAGTTTCGCGACGCCGGCCTGCCGATCATCGGCGACGACATCAAGAGCCAGATCGGCGCCACCATCGTCCACCGCACGCTGACCCGTCTGTTCGCCGACCGCGGGGTGCCGCTGGAGCGCACCTACCAACTCAACACCGGCGGCAACACCGACTTCCTCAACATGCTGACCCACGAACGCCTGAAGTCGAAGAAGATCTCGAAGACCGAATCGGTGCAATCGCAACTGGACGTGAGGCTGGAGGCCAGGAACATCCACATCGGGCCGTCCGATTACGTGCCCTGGCAGGACGACAACAAGGTCTGCTTCATCCGCATGGAGGCCCGCGGTTTCGGGGACGTGCCGCTGGAGCTCGAGCTCCGGCTGTCGGTCCAGGATTCGCCCAACAGCGCCGGCGTCGTCATCGACGCGGTGCGCTGCGCCAAGCTGGGGCTGGAGCGCTCGCTGGCCGGACCGCTGGCGGATGTCTCGGCCTACTACATGAAGACCCCGCCCAGGCAGATGCGCGATTCGGTCGCCCACCAACTGTGCGACGCCTTCATCCGCGGGATCGACGTCAAGGAAGATGGAATCGGGGAGAACGACCAAATCCTGGTCGGCGAATGACCCTGCCGGACGACGCCGCCCCGGCCCCGGACCTTTCGTGGAGCGAAATGCTGTGCCGACTTCACCGCCGGGTCCACGCCGCGGTCGCGGACTGCGGCCGCGCGGGCGCCGGAACCAGGAACGCCAAGGGCGATGACGTCAAGCTGTTCGACCTTGCCGCCAACGACGCGGCGGTGGCCTGCTTGAAGGAATTGGCGATTCCGCTGATCGTCCAATCGGAAGAAGCCGAGCCCGTCGAGATCGGCCGCGGCCGGCCCCGCTACCGGCTGATCCTCGATCCGGTGGACGGCTCCGACAACTGGGCCCACCGGCTGCCGTTGTCGGCGTTGTCGTGCGCGGTGTTGCCGCTCGACGCGCCGCTCCATCCCGATCACGTCGAGGCGGCCGTGGTCGGTCCCCTCGACGAAGGGACGCCGCTGGTCGCGCTGAAGGGCCTGGGCGTCCGCCGCGGCGAGGCGCGGATCGGCACCTCGGGCGCGCAACACCTCGCCGAGGCGGTGATCTCGATCGAACTCAACCACTTCTCGCCGCCGCCGGAAATCGCCCGCATCATGGCCGAGGCCGGGGCGGTGCGCAGTTACGGCTGCGCCTCGATGGCCCTGGCCCAGGTCGCCTCCGGCGCCACCGACG
>CAZWEZ010000062.1:0-21160 GCA_964632795.1 uncultured Thalassospiraceae bacterium
CCATCACGGCGGACCACGCTCAAGGGCGAAAGCCTTGGAAAGCCGTCTCTATGGGCCATTATCAGTGCACCTTGGTATTTGCGGCGGCGGAGGAGGTGTTCGATGAGACGCTGTGTCGGCGCCCTGCTCGGCGCCCTCGGGGTGGTGGCGATGGCCGTTCCCGGCCACGCCGCGGCCGCCGAGCTGCTCGGCCACCGGGCGCTCTACCGGATGACCCTGGGCTCGGCCGACAGCTCCTCGGGCATCGTCGGGGCGCGGGGCGCCATGTTGTACAGCTTCGCCGACAGCTGCGACGGCTGGACGGTGGAGAACCGGACCCATATGCGGATCCAGTACGAGGAGGGCGACGAGGTGGCGAGCACCTGGTCCTTCGTCGGCTGGGAGGCCAAGGACGGGCTCAGCTACAACTTCCGGCTGCGCCATGTCCGCGACGGCCGGACCATCGAGAAGCTGCAGGGCCGGGCCACCCTGGACCATCGCGGCGGTCCCGGCCTGGCCCGCTTGACGATCCCCCCCGGCACCACCATCGAACTGCCCCCCGGGACCATGTTCCCCACCGACCACCTGCAGGCCCTGATCGCGGCGGCGCGCAACGGCGACAACCGCCTGTCGCGGGCGGTGTTCGACGGCACCACGCTCGACAACCCGTTCAAGATCAGCGCCTTCATCGGCAAGCCGGTGACCGCCACCGGCGGGGTGCTGGCCGAGACCCCTGGCCTCGCCCCACGGCCGGCGTGGTGGATGCGGCTGGCCTTCTTCCCCCTCGCCAGCAGGGCCGCGGCGCCCGAATACGAGATCGAACTCGACTACCGCGACGACGGGATCGCCGACCGTATCGTCCAGGACTTCGGGGACTTCACGTTGGGCCTGGACGCCGACGCCATCGAAATCCTGAACGCCCCCGATTGCTGAGCGCTGGTATCAACCCTTGGGACCGGCGGCGGCGAGGAATTCTCCCCTGATGAAGCGGGCGCTGGGGTAGTCCCCCGGGGTGTCGGTGACCTCGGCGGTCGCCTCCCGGCGGATATGGAGGATGGTGCTGTCCTTGAACAGCCGGTTGGCGATCCGCCGCGCGGTATCGAGGTCGGGGGCGCAGATCCTGTCGATGTGGATTTCCTCGGGAGCGTTGTTCCTGACGTGGATCACCGAGTACGGCCCCGGCATCTTTTCCGTTTCCTTCATCGACCCCCAGCCTCCCCTGGGCGCGCCGATCGTTGCGGCGGCCCCGAACAACAGCCCGGTTATAATATATACGGGGTCATGTCAACGACTGATACACACCATGTTGTGTCTTTTTTTAAATTACAACATTTCTCCAGCGGCCGCCCGGCGGCTGAAAAGCGGGTGAAAAGCGGAATGATCCTAACGGCTTGGGGCGGGCGCCCGGCCGCCGCGCCGCGGCAAGGGAGCGTCAGGGATGGTCAGGCATCGTCGGGTTTCTTCTATCGCCCTTCTTGGACTGTTGATGAGAACAAAACGAATCCAAGACGAATTCGCCCGAAACGGCCGAGTCATGATTTGCCGGTAAATCCCGAAGTCTTGGAGGGATGCCGGGACAAGGTCGGATAAGATCAAATGAGACACAACATATAGCGTTTTTTTTTGCTCCAGGCACAAATAATTGTTTATTTGCGGTCCGAGTTGGGGTAAAGACATCGGTCTGGGAATCATTGTTGCAGTCGGCCATGCGATGACTGGTGGTGGTCTTTCGAGTTCTTTGGGGGCAAGGAGATCGCCGCCATCGTCGGCGTGACGCCGCCCACGGTCAGCAAGTGGCGCAAGGGACGGGCCGGGATTCCCACCGCCCTGCCCCCGGAGACGATCCGCGAAGGAACCAGGATGTCCGCTCTGTGGTGGCGCTCGGAAAACGGCAAGCTCGGCGACGGCCGGACCGCGGCCAGCGTCGCCGCGGGGATCGACCCCGTCGGCGTATCGTGGCGGGTGGTGAGGTGAGCCGGCCGGGCGGCGACACGGCACAGTCACTGGGGATCACCCAGGACGGCCTCAAGGTCGCCCTGAAGATCAAGGAGCACTACAGGAAGGGCGAGCCGTTGTGTATGCCCGGCGAGCACGACCGCATCCTGATCCCCGAGAACCTGATGAACGTCGACCTCGACCTCCGCTGGTTCGAGGACCCGCTGGCCCTGGCCATGGTGGCGTCGAGGGATCCGGAACCGCCGATGGCGCTGGCCGCGGCGGCCCGGCTCAGCCCGCTGGGCCGCAAGACCATGCTGGTTTCCGGGGTGGTCGGGGTGGTCGGCGAGGCGACCCGCCATCCGGATGTCAAAAAGTGCGTCGAAGTGGTCACCGACAACGCCTTCAGTCCGGACGCCATCTCCCGGGTCCGTCGTCACGCCTCCCAGGTCATCGTCCACACGCGGCGCCAGTATACCACCGCCCTGCGCCAGAACCTGTGGGCGCTGATGGAAGGGGTGATCGCGCCGCGCCGCTTCGTGCGCGAGTTCTTCGAACTGACCGAGGCCGGCAACATGCGCCACGACATCCGCAAGAAGCTGGTCCTCAGCCTGCTGCTGTCCGCAACCATCCGCCCGAGCATCAAGTTCCTGCTGCTGGAGAACTTCCACCGCATGCCCGAACCGGTGCGGATGGCCATCATCGGCGCCGTGATCAAGGCCAAACCGAGCCACCATATTGACATCATCAAGAACGAGCTGCAGTGGATCGTGTCCCAGGAAAGCTCGACCGACAGCGTTCACTGATTCCAAGGGCTTGTCCCGAAAAGTTAACGAAATTCATCAACATACCGCATGGTCGGTCTTGGTTCCTCCGGGCCCAGAATTCGGTTGTGCCGCCGCCGCCGCCCACACTATGTTGGCGCCTCTTTCACCAACCGGAAAGGTGATCCATGTCCGAGGGCGTCGACTACGTTTTCGACGGCCAGCCGGAAACCGGCGACATGCGCGAGGTGGCGCCGGGCGTCCACTGGCTGCGGATGCCGCTGCCGTTCAAGCTCGACCACATCAACCTGTGGCTTGTCGAGGACGGCGACGGCTGGACGGCGGTCGACACCGGCATCGCCTGCGACGAGGTCAAGGAGGCCTGGGAACGGATCTTCGCCAGCCGCCTGGGCGGCCGGCCGATCAAGCGGGTGATCGTCACCCACTTCCATCCCGATCACATGGGCCTGGCCGGGTGGCTGTGCGAGCGCTTCGCTCTCAGGCTGTGGGCGACTATGGGCGAATGGGCGTTCGGCCGGATGCTGAGCCTCGATTCGGGCGCCCCCTACCGGCAAGCCGTCTACCGCTTCTACCAGGGCGCCGGGTTCGACGACCAGCTCCTCGAGATGGTGGCCGGGCGGGGCAACCCGTACGCCGCCCGGGTATCGCCGATTCCGGTCTCCTACCGGCGGCTCCAGGGCGGCGAGACGATCGACATCGGCGGTAGCGGCTGGCGGGTGATCGTCGGCACCGGCCATTCGCCCGAACACGCCGGCCTGTTCTCGGAACAGCTCGGGGTGCTGATCTCGGGCGACCAGATCCTGCCCCGGATCAGCCCCAACGTCAGCGTCTGGCCCCAGGAGCCGGAGGCCGATCCGCTGGCCCTGTTCCTCGGCAGCCTGGACGCCTTCCGCTCGTTGCCGGGCGAGACCCTGGTCCTGCCCAGCCACGACTGGCCGTTCACCGGTCTCCACGGGCGACTCGACGAGCTTGCCCATCACCACGACGGGCGGTTGGCCGAGACCCTGGATATCTGCGCCCAACCGCGGACCGGCAGCGACGTGCTCAAGGGGCTGTTCGACCGCGAACTGGACCAGCACCAGGTGTTCTTCGCCATCGGCGAGAGCCTGGCCCATCTCCATTACCTGGAAGGGCAGGGGCGCATCGAGCGCCGCCGGCGCGACGACGGCGTCATTTTGTTCTCTCGGGTATAAGAATTATATCGAGACGGTTTTGCTCGAGTCGTCGTCGGTTCCGTAGGTGATCGTCGCATCGACATCGCAATAGAGGCTGTAGAGGGTCTCGATCACCGCGGTGGCCTCTTCGCCGTTCAGCGAATAGAAGATGGACTGGGCCGCGCGGCGGGTCTTGACCAGGTCGTCGCGGCGCAGCCTGGCCAGGTGCTGGGACAGGGCCGACTGGCTGAGGCCGACGATCTTTTCCAACTCGCCGACGCTCTTCTCGCCGGGCACCAACTGGCACAGGATGAGCAGTCGGTGCTCGTTGCTCATTGCCTTGAGCAGGGTGCTGGCCCTCCGCGCGTTTTCCTGGATGGTTCTCAATTCCATGACGGCAAACAGATTTTCAGGACGACAATTGTTGTATTCGATAATAGTAATTTAAAGGGTGAGACCCCATTAGGCCAGGAAAAATCCACACGATATATGGAGATTCCAGTATCCTCGCCTGGGGGACGACGACGCCCGGTATCTTTCCTTGCCGACCGTCGCCACGAAGACCGTGTGTCCGCGACGGAGTGCCAAGACCATGTCGACGACGGTATTGGACGCCAAGGGCCTCAACTGCCCCCTGCCCGTGCTTCGCGCCCTCAAGGCGGTGAAGGAACTGATGCCCGGCGACCATCTCGAGGTGCTTGCCACCGACGCCAACTGCCGGATCGATTTCGAGGCCTTCTGCGAGACCACCGGCCATCGTCTGGTCGAATACCGGGAGGACGACGGCCTGTTCACCCTCGTCATCCGCATCGCCGGATAATACCAGCGGTCCTAGCCGAGCAGCCTGGCCGGCGACACATCGGCCTCCGTTATTCCCCGTTCGGCCAGGTCCCCGGGGACCGGGGCGTCGGTCGCCAGCGCCGCCGCCAGCCGGCCCATGGCCGGCGAGGTCATGATCCCGTATCCGCCCTGGCCGGCCAGCCAGAACAGGCCCTCGGCGCGGGGATCGAAGCCCACCGCCGGTTCGCCGTCGTCGAAGAAGCTGCGCAGGCCGGCCCACTTGTGGACGATGCGCTCGACCTTGAGCGTGGTCGCCTTCTCGATGCGCTCGACCGCGATCGCCACGTCCAGTTCCTCGGGCTGGGCGTCGCACGGCGCCGACGGGGTCTCGTCGAGCGGCGAGGCCATGAGCTGCCCGGCGTCCGGCTTGAAGTAGAGGGTCTCATCGACGTCGCACACCATCGGCCAGCCGGCGTGGTCGATCCCCTGGGGAGGGTCGATGTTGATCGCCGTGCGGCGCTTGGGAACCAGTCCCAGGGGCCCCAGCCCGGCCAGCCCGGCCAGGTCGTCGGCCCACGCCCCGGCGGCGTTGACGACCGTCGAGGCGTTGTAGGCGGTCTCCCCCGCCGTCACCCGCCACCGCCCCGCCTTGCGCTCCAGGCCCCTGACCTCGGACGACGTCGCCAGGATCCCCCCGGCGGCCTTGAAGCCGCCGAGGAAGCCCTGGTGGAGGGCATGGACGTCGATGTCCATGGCCCCCGGTTCGTGGACCGCGCAGGCTACCTGCCCGGTGGTCAGGACGCCGTGCATGGCCACCGCCTCGGCGCCCTCGATCAGGCGCAGGCCGGGGACCATGTCGGCGTACTCGGCGAAGATCTCCTCGGCCTTGGCCCGCTGGTCCTGGCGGGCGACGTAGAGGAGCCCCCGCGGGCTCAGCAGAGGGGTATCGGTGAAGCCGGCCGGCGGGTCGTCCAGGAACCGGCGGCTGGCCAGGGCGAGATGGAGGAAGGCGCCGTGGGTGTAGCTGTCGGCGTAAAGCGCCGCCGAACGCCCGGTGCTGTGGTAGCCGGGGCTGTCCTCGCGTTCCAGGAGGACGATCGAGGCGTCCCCCCGGGTCCGGGAGGCCAGTTCGTAGGCCGCCGAGGCGCCGGCGATGCCGGCCCCGACGATGAGGAAATCACAGTCCATGGTCGACGACCTCCCGGGTGGGGTGCGCGGGGCCGCGGTTGTTCTCGACGGCGCCGGCGATCAGGGTCAGCAGCGGCGGGATGATGGCCAGGGTGAGCAGCGCCGACAGGGCCAGCCCGCCGACCACCACCGAGCCCAGGCCGCGGTAGAGCTCGGAGCCGGCGCCGGGGAAGACGATCAGCGGCAGCATGCCGAAAACGCTGGTCAGGGTCGACATGAAGATCGGCCGGATGCGGTTGCGGGTGGCGGCGACGATGGCCTCCTCGAAGGGCAGGCCCTCGCGGCGCTGATGGAACAGCGTCTGGTGGACCAGCAGGATGGCGTTGTTGACCACGATGCCGACCAGGATCACGAAGCCGAGCAGGGTCAGCATGTCCAGCTGGTGGTTGACGAAGAGGTTGAGCACCGCCAGCCCGCCGACCCCGCCGGCCGTCGCCAGGGGCACCGACAGGATGATGATCAGCGGGTAGATGAAGCTCTCGAACAGCACCGCGATCACCAGGTAGACGATGGCGATGGCGATGACCAGGTCGACCACCATGTGGTTCCAGGTCTCGGTCAGCTTGTCGGCGGTGCCCGACAGCCCCAGCTTGACGTTCCCCGGCAGGCCGTCGGCGACCAGCGGCTCGATGACCTCGTTCTGCAGGATCTCCATGGCCGCTTCCAGGGGCAGGTCGGGGGCCGGGCGGACCTCCAGGGTGACCGTGCGCTCGCGCTCCAGGTGGCGGATCTCGGTGGGACCCGAGGTCACCACCACCTCGGCCAGCGAGTTGACCGGCAGGATCTTGCCCGAGCGGGTGACCACCGGCAGGTTGGCGATGCCCTGGGTCTGGGTGACCTCGCTGTGGGGACCCTTGAGGGTGAGGTCGATGCGTTTGCCCTCGACGGTGATCTCGGCGACCCTGAGCCCGTCGTTGAAGACGTCCACGGTCTGGCTGAACTCCTGGGCGCTGAGTCCGTTGTCGGCCAGGCGCAGGGGATCGGGGTAGACCCGAACCTCGGGCGCCCCGAGCTCGAGCCCCGGCTTGGGCCGCAACTGGTTGCCCTCCTCGCGGGGCAGCAGGCGGTTGATCAGCCCGGTCGCCTTCAGGGCGACGTCTAGCACCGCCTCCAGGTCGGGTCCCGAGATGTCGAGGTCGATCGAACGGCCGCTGCCGATGCCCCGCCCGAACAGCGACGGCTGGGTGATGAAGCCGAAGGTCCCGGGCTCGCGGAACACCGGTTTCTGGAGCAACGGGATCAGCTCGCCGGCGCGCTGGGGATCGACGGCGCTGGCGCCGACGAAGGTGGTCGAGCGGCGGGCGACGAAGAAGAAGTTCTTGATCAGCGGCGGGCCGTCCGGGTCCGCCTCGGCGGCCGCCGGGTCCCCGTTCTCCGGCGCCCACAGCGGGCGCATCGCGTCCTCCACGTCGCGGGCGATGTCGGTGGTCGTCTCGAGGTTGTAGCCCGGGGGCGGCAGCAGGGCGCCGATCACCAGGTTGCGGTTGCCCTCGGGCAGGTACTCCAGCTTGGGCAGGAACAAATAAGTGACCAGCGCCGCGGCGCCGCAGACCACGAACACCACGGCGAAGGCCATTCCCCGGTTGTTGACGACCCGCCGGGTGAAGCCGAGAACGCCCCGGGTGAAGAGCCGGGCGGCGTCGTCGATCACCGGCAGGCGCCGCGTGGCGACGCCGGCGGGGACCTTGCGCAGGAGCCGGTTCGACAGTGCCGGGATGACGGTGACGGCGACGATCAGCGACAGCAGGACGGCCACCGAGATGGCCACCGCGATGTCGCGGAACAACTGTCCGATCTCCAGCTTCATGACCAGGATCGGGGCGAACACCATGACCGTGGTCAGGGCCGAGACCAGCACCGCCCCCCACACCTGCTGGGCGCCGGCGAAGGCGGCTTCGCCGGCCGGCCGGCCCTCCTGGCGCAGCCGGTAGATGTTCTCCAGGACCACGATCGCGGCATCGACCACCATGCCGACGGCAAACGCGATGCCGGCCAGCGAGATGACGTTGATCGAGCGGCCCATCGCCGCCATGGCGACGAACGAGCCGACCACCGAGACCGGGATCGCCAGCGAAACGATCAGGGTCGCCGGGCCGGACCTCAGGAACAGCAGCAGGACCAGGGCGGCCAGGGTGCCGCCGACGTAGATGTTCTGCTGGACCAGGTCGATCGCCGAGTCGATGTAGATGGTCTCGTCGTAGACCTGGGTCAGGACCAGCCGGGCCTCGGGCAGGGTGCGGCGGTTGAGCTCCTCGACCGCACGGTGAATGCCCTTCATGGTTTCGATGACGTTGGCCCCGGTGGCCCGGGTGGTGTTGAGCACGAGCGCCGGCCGGCCGCGGTGGCGGATGGTCGCCGTCGCCTCCTTGTAGCCGAACCCGACCTCGGCGATGTCGCCGACGGTGACCCGGGCGATGGAGCCTGTCTCGGCGTCCTCGAGGGTCCTGAGGACCACCGCGCGGACCTGGTCGACGGTCGTCAGCTCGCCCTCGACACGGACCACGTAGCGGCGCTTGCCCTCGTCGACGTCGCCGGCCGAGGTCGACGAGTTGGCGCCGCGCAGGGACTCCACCACCAGCCCCACGGTGAGGCCGTAGCTGGCCATGCGGGCGGGATCGACGGTGACCTCCATCTGCCGCTCGGAGCCGCCGTAGACGTTGACCTTGGAGACCCCGGGGACCCGTTCCAGGAGGTCCTGGACGGTGTCCTCGGTGAAGTCGCCGTAAGTGTGGATCGGCCGTTGGTTGCCGTCCCGGCGGACCAGGGTGAACCAGGCGATCGGCCGGTCCTCGCTGCCCGCGGTATCCAGCGTCGGCTCATCGACCTCCTCGGGGTAGCCGGTGACCCTGTCCAGCCGGTTGGCGACCAGCAACAGGGCGCGGTCCATGTCCTGGTCGATAGCGAACTCGAGGGTGATCTTGGAGCGTCCGTCCTCGGAACGGCTGGTCATCAGGTCCAGGCCCTCGAGGCCGCGGAACACCTCCTCCTGGCGGTTGACGATCTCGCGCTCGATCTCGGCCGGGGCGGCCCCGGGCCATGTCGTGCGGACGGTGATCACCGGCTTGCGGATGTCCGGGGTCAACTGGATGGGGATGGTCTGCAAGGCGATCAGGCCGAACATGACCACCATCAGCACCGCCGCCATGACGGCGACCGGCCGCTCGATGGCCAGGCGGATCAGGTTCATTCGCCCGCCGGTTCCAGGATGTGGACTTTCTGGCCCGGCGACAGGCGTTCGTTGCCCCGCACCACCACCGTGTCCCCGGGGCGCAGCCCTTGGCTGACCTCGAAACGGCCGCCCACCGCCTCGCCCAGGGTCACCGCACGGGGCTCGGCGCGGCCCTCGACGACGACGAAGACCATGCTCTTGCCCTTGCGGATGAGGACCGCGTCCTTGTGCACGGTGATCACGCTGCGGGCCTTGCCGGCGGGCAGGCGCAGGGTCACGCTCTGGTTGGCCGCCAGGTCTTCGAGGCCGTCGTTGAAGCGCGCCGTGAAGCGCACCGTGCGGGTGCGGGTCAGCGGGTTCTCCTCGGGGACCACGGCGCGCACGGTGGCCTTCATTGCCGCCCCCGCGCCGAGGCTGAAGGTCACCGGGGTGCCGGGCACCAGCCCCGGAATCCGCGATCCCGGGACGTCGGCCTCGATCTCCAGGTGGCGGTCATCGAGCAGGGTGACCACCGGCTTGCCGAGGTCGAGGTAGGAGCCGGCCTCGGTATGGCGCTGGGTCACCACCCCGGCGTAGGGGGCGCGGATCGAAGCCCGGGCGAGCTCGATCGCGGAAAGCTTGGCCTTGGCGCGGGCCCGCTCGAGGTCGGCGGCGGCCTCGGCGGCGGCGCTGCCGGCCATCGCCACCTCCAACAGCTTGTCGTCGTAGCGGGCCTGGCTGAAGGCGGCCGACTCGCTCAGTCGCTGGAGACGCTCGACCTCTTGGGCCAGCAGGTCGATGCGGACGTGCGCGGTCTCGAGCGCGGCCTCGGCCCGGGCGACCTCGGCGGTGCTCAGCCGGTGCTCCCAGCGCAGCCGGTCGGCGACCAGGATGGCGAGCACCGCCCCCTTGTCGACCCGGTCGCCGACCTCGACCCGGACCTCGGCCACCGGGCCGCCGGTCTGCGCGGCGACGATGCCGGCCTGGCGCGGCACCAGGCGGCCGATCACCGGGATGGTCTGGTTGAGGGGCTCGATGCGCACCCCGTCGACGCCGACCGGAATCGATTCGGCCTCCTCGGCCGCCGCCGGCACGGCGACCAAGGCCAGCAAGACCGCCACCACGGCGGCCAAGGGTTTGTTGAAGGTGTCGATCGACGCCATCGGCGGCTTCCCGCGTTTTTCCCGTCACTATCCTATGGTGCCTTGTGTAATCTGTTTCAACCGCTTTGTCCAAAACCCGAACGCTCGAGGTTTCCCATGACCACGCTGCTGTACGGCCATCCGGTGTTTCTCGAGCACGACCCCGGCGCCTCCCACCCGGAGAGGGCCGATCGGTTGCGGGCGGTCGAGGCGGCGCTGGAGGGGGAAGAGTTCGCCGCCCTGGAGCGGCGCCGGGCACCCGCCGCGACGCTCGAGGACCTCAAGCATGTCCATGACCCGGCCTACGTGGATGCGGTGTTCGACAACATGCCGGCCTCGGGGCAGGTTCACCTCGACGGCGACACCGCCATCTCGGCGGCCTCGGGCGAGGCGGCTTTGAGCGCGGTCGGGGCGCTGTTGGGGGCCGTCGACGCGGTGATCGGCGGCGAGGCCGGCAACGCGTTCTGCGCCGTGCGCCCCCCCGGCCACCACGCCGAGGCGGCCCGGGCGATGGGCTTCTGCCTGTTCGACAACGTGGTCCTCGCCGCCGACCATGCCCGCCGGGTGCACGGCCTGAAGCGGGTGGCGGTGGTCGATTTCGACGTCCACCACGGCAACGGCACCCAGCACGCCTTCGAGGCCGACGGCGACCTGTTCTACGCCTCCAGCCACCAGTACCCGTGCTTTCCCGGAACCGGCGCCGAGACCGAACGCGGCCTCGGCAACATCGTCAACGTGCCCCTGCCCCCGGGCGCCGGCTCGCAGGCCTTTCGCCGCGGCTGGGGCGAGCGCATCCTGCCGGCGCTGGACGGCTTCGCGCCCGAGCTGCTGATCGTCTCGGCCGGCTTCGACGCCCACCGGCGGGACCCGCTGGCCCAGCTGGCCCTGGACACCGAGGACTTCGCCTGGCTGACCCGCGAGCTGCTGTCGGTGGCCGGCGCCTGCTGCGGAGGCAGGCTGGTGTCGGCGTTGGAAGGCGGCTACGACCTGGAAGCGCTGGGGGCCAGCGTCGCCGCCCACGTCCGCGAGCTGATGGCGGGGTAATCGGGATCAGTCGAGGAACTTGGAGATGGTCTTCAGGAAGTGAGGGACCGAAATCGGCTTGGCGATGTAGCCCTCGCACCCGGCCTCGCGGCATTTCTCCTCGTCGCCCTTGAGGGCGAAGGCGGTCACCGCGACGATCGGGATGTCGCGGAGTTTTTCGTCCTCCTTAAGCTTCCTGGTGACGTCGAGCCCGGAGATGTCGGGCAACTGGATGTCCATGACGATCAGGTCGGGGGGCTGTTCGCGGGCCATGTCCAGGGCCTTCAGGCCTTCCTTGACCTGCAGGGTGTGGTAGCCGTTGGCCTGCAGCAGATCGTTGATCAGCTTGAGATTGAGGTCGTTGTCCTCGACGATCATGACGGTTTTGGTCATCGTCGACCCCGAAAAGCCCTGAACTTCATGGTGAGATGATAGCACAAAATGCCGCGGCCGGGAAAAACCGCCGTGCTATCGGTTTTCTCACTCGAGCGACAGCTCCTCGACCCTCACCCCGGCTTCCCTGAACATCTCCGCGGCCAGGGCGCAGTCCTCGCCCCATCTCGGGTTGCCGGCCGCCAGCGGCGAGACCACCCGGGCAATGCCGACCTGGATGATGAACGAGGCGCACCGGGAACAGGGGGGAAGGGGCCAGGTGAAGAGGCTGCAGCCCTCCAGGTTACGGTCGGCGAAGAGCACCGCGTTGTGTTCGGCGTGGACCGTCATCTGATACTTGATGTCCCGGTTGGCGAGGCGCTCGGAGGTGTCCTCCAGGCCCCGGGGAAGGCCGTTGAAGCCCAGCGAGACGATCCGGTTCTTGGCGTCGATGATGACCGCTCCGACCTGGGTCGAGGGGTCCTTCGACCACCCCGCGACGTGCCTGGCCAAGCCGAGGAATCTGCGGTCCCACATCACGCGCCCCGGAAGTATTCCGGGAAGGCCCGGCGCAGGTTGGCTTCGATGCGGTCGTGCACGGAGACGTCCGCCGCCGGCGGTTCGAAACGCTGGCCGGTGACGGTTTCGTAGAGCCGGACGTATTTGCCGCTGAACTCGATCAGGGTTTCGGGCGGAATCTCGGGGATCGGATCCTTGTACGGATCGCAACGCGCGGAAATCCACAGCCTGAGGAACTCCTTGTCCAGGCTTTCCGGTTCCTCGCCGGCCTCGATCCTCCCCCGGTAGCTGTCGGCCACCCAGTAGCGGCTGGAATCGGGGGTGTGGGCCTCGTCGGCCAGGGTCAAGACGCCGGCGTCGTCGAGGCCGAACTCGTACTTGGTGTCGACCAGGATCAAGCCGTTGGCGGCGGCGATCTCGCGCCCGCGGGCGAACAGGACCAGGCTGAGGGCGGCCAGCTGTTCCCATTGCTCGGGACCGAGCAGCCTCCCCTCGATGATCTCCTCCTTGGTGATCGGCATGTCGTGGCCGCCCTGGTCGGCCTTGGTGGTCGGGGTCAGCAGGGTTTCGGGCAGCTTCCGGTTCTTGGCCATGCCCTCGGGCAGGCGGTGGCCGTAGAGCAGGCGTTCGCCGCGTTCGTACATCGGCCAGATGCTGGTCCCGGTCGAGCCGGTGAGGTAGTCGCGGACCACCATCTCGATCGGCAGCATGGCCAGCTTGCGGCCGACGACCACGTTGGGGTCGGGATAGTCGATGACGTGGTTGGGGCAGATGTCGGCGGTGTGGTCGAACCAGAAGCGGGCCGTCTGGTTGAGGACCTGGCCCTTGTACGGTACCTCGGCCAGGACCTGGTCGAAGGCCGACTGGCGGTCGGTGGCGATCATGATCCGCCGCCCATCGGCAAGATCGTAGGAGTCGCGCACCTTTCCCCGCTGGAAGTCGGGGAGTTCCGGGAAATGGGCCCCGCTCAGGCAGTTGTCGAGGAGTTGTCGGGTGTCGGGCTCGGTCATGGCGTTATCCGCGGCGTTCGGTGGCCAGGGGGGAGGGGGCGAGTATAAGCCAGCCGGGTCGGCAAACAAGTGACTGCCGTTAAGAATAGGTAAACCTTTTTGCCGTACGTTCCGCCGTTTGGCGTAGTCCCTCGAGAGGAGGCACCGGTGTCCGACAGCGAACGCTTCCGGCTCGTCCACTGCAAGTGCGCGAGGGTCAACCAGTTGATCCACGAGGCGGGGCGGACCACCGATCCCGTCCGCGCCGGGAATCTCTATCGGACGGCGCGCAGCCTGAGCGTCGACATCGCCCGGGCGCTGAAGGAGAGCCTCGCCGCCATGGGGACGGCCCGGGCGGCGCTGGACGATGCCGCCTGACGGACTAGTGGATAGAATCCAGCATATGGTACCCATACGATCCCATTCCCCGGCTTCTCGGGGCGTCGAACCCCCTTGACGATGCTCCGGCATCGCCGGCGGGGCTCCTCCTGCCGAGAAACCGGGGAATGGGATCGTATGGGTACCATATGTTGGATTTTATCCACTAGGTGCGATCGCCGAAAACGACGACCCAGAATGGGAGATGAAGAAGATGTTTCACCACCAAACCGCGATCGGCAGGGTCAGCCGGATGATCGGCTCGTTGGCCAGGTACCTGGGTTTCAGAAGGACGCGGCGACCGGTGGTGATGGTCCGCCTGCCGCCGTTCGCACTGCGCCAATCCGAATGAATTTCTAGACGCCGGAAGCCCTGTCTTCCAGGGGTTTGCTCCGCTCCCGGGGGAAGCGGATGACCACCGTCGTGCCTTTCCCGATCTCGCTGTCGACCGACAGCGTTCCACCGTGCAGTTCGACCAGCGACTTGGAAAGCGGCAGGCCGAGGCCGGCCCCGTCGTGCTGGCGGGTGTAGGCGCTTTCCACCTGGCCGAACTTGGTCAACACGTTCGGCAGGTTCTCGGGGGCGATGCCGATGCCGGTGTCGGAGATCCCGATGCGGATCGCGCCGTCGTCCTCGACTCCGCACTCGAAGGTCACGGTGCCGCCTTCGGGGGTGAACTTGACAGCATTGGACAGCAGGTTGAGCAGCACCTGCTTGACCTTGCGTTCGTCGGCGTAAAGGGCGGGCAGGGGCTTGGGCAGCTCGACCACCAGGTCGAGGCCGGCCTTGTCGGCGCGTTCCCGGATCAGGCGTTCGCACGACGCGACCATCAGGGCGACGTCGATATTGCGCTCGGCCAGTTTCAGGTCGCCGGTTTCGATCCGCGACACGTCCAGGATGTCGTTGATCAAGGCCAGGAGGTGCTTGCCGGACTCGTTGATGTCGCGGATGTATTCCCGGTACTGGGGGCTGTCGATGGGACCGAAGGTCTGATCGGCCAGGATGTCGGAGAAGCCGATCACCGAGTTCAACGGGGTGCGCAGCTCGTGGCTCATGTTGGCCAGGAACTCGGTCTTGGCGCGGTTGGCCACCTCGGCCTTGGCCTTGGCCAGGCGGAGCTGCTGTTCGGCCCTCTTGCGTTTGGTGATGTCGCGGATGATGCCGCTGTAGAAAGTCTCCTCGCCGACCGTCCACGAGCCCAGCGACAGCTCGAGGGGGAACTCGCCGCCGTCCTTGCGCACCCCGTGAAGTTCCGTCGTCTTGCCGAGTAGGCGGGGCTGGTCCTTGCCGTGAAGGCGATCGAGTCCCGCTTCGTGGTTCTTGCGGTGGCGCTGGGGGACGATGTCGTTCAGCGGCCGGTTCAACATCTCCTCGGCGGTGTAGCCGAAAATCCGTCCGGCGGCCTGGTTCCAGGAGATGACGCGGCCCTCGGCGTCGATGGCGATGATGGCGTCGTTGGCCGACTGGGCGACCGAGCGGAACCGCTCCTCCGATTGCCGCAACGCCTCCTGGTCGCGCATGTGCTCGGCGATTTCCCTCTGCAGGTCCCGGGTCCGTTCCTCGACCCGGAGCTCGAGCTCGTCGTGGGCCTTGCGGATGGCTTCGTCGGCGAGCTTGTAGGCGGTGACGTCGGTCCCCGCCCCCCGGTAGCCGAGGAAGGTCTCGTCCTCGTCGAACACCGGCTTGCCGCTGGTCATGATGTGGACGACCTGCCCGTCCTTGTTCTTCACCGGGTATTCCAGGTCCCTGAAGGGGCGGCGGTTTTCCGTGTCCTCGGCGTGGCGGCGCCACTTCTGGGGGTCTTCCGCCAGTTGCTCGGGGTCGACGAATTCCATCCAGGTCTTGCCGATGACGTCCTCGGACGCGACGCCGCTGACCTCGAAGAAGCGCCCGGAGATGAAGGTGAACCGCAAGTCGGGTCCCTGTTCCCAGAACCAGTCGGACGCCGACTCGGCGATATCCCTGAAGCGCTCTTCGCTGCGCTGCAGCGAGGCCTGGGTGAACTCCCTCTCGGTGATTTCGCGTTGCAGTTCGCGGGCCCGCTCATCGATTCGGACCTCGAGCTCGTCGTAGGCCTTGAGCAACGCCTGTTCCGCCCGTTTGCGCTCGGTGATGTTGTGGAACATCGACTGGTGCATGGTTTGGCCCTGGTAGGTGGTCCGTCCGGAGATGACCTCGATGTCCACCGTCTGCCCGTCCAGGCGGACCAGCTTCATTTCGGTGAGGGGGACGCTCTCGGCGCCGTTCCAGAGCTGTTGCATGCGCGCCGTGCCGTGGTTGCGGGATTCCGGGTGGACGAAATCGAGGACCTTCGTCCCGACGAGCTGCTCGGGGTCGGTGGCCGCCAACAGGGCGGCGGCGGCGGGATTGGCGTAGGCGACAACGTCGTGTTTGTGGACCAGGATGGCTTCCGGCGACAGGGTCACCAGGTTGCGGAAGCGCTCCTCGCTCTCGCGCAGGGTTTCCAGGGTCCGTTTGCGTTCCAGCTCGGCCGCCGCGCGCCCGGCGACGATCCGCTGCAACGAGAGGGCGTTGCGGGTGTCGCTCAGCGGCTTGGTGTCGAGGACGACGAGGATTCCCAGCGGTTGTTTTGCGGAATCGAACAACGGGGTCCCCAGATAGCTCTCGATCCCCATTTCCGCCAGCATGTGGTCGTCGGGAAAGAGCTGTTGGACACCCTTATCGTGGAAACAGACCGTTTTCCCGATCACGTTCTCACTCGGCGTGCCGGCCAGCGCATAGTCGAAATTCTCCGCCCTCTGGCCGTGGGCGTGGACGGCGATGGTCCTGACCGTGTCCTGGCTCTCTCTCACCAGCTCGCCGACGAAGGCGTAGGCAACGTCCAGGGTGGTCGCCAGGGATTCGACCAGGGAATGGAAGAAGGCCTCGCCGAGGTCCCCGGAAACGCTCTCGGCGATGATCCTCAGGACGTTCTCCGAGCGCTTGCGTTCGGTGATGTCGGAATAGGTGGTGATGAAGCCGCCCCCGGGCAGGGGGTTGCCGCGAATCTCGAGGACCGTGCCGTCGGCCCGGGTCCGTTCGAAGCAATGGGACTCGTTCTTCCTCGCCAGGTCGAGGCGCTCGCGGACCTGTTGCTCGACGTCGCCGGGTCCGTACTCGCCCCGCTCGGCGTTGAAGCGGAAGAAATCGGCCAGCGGCGTGCCGATCCTGGCCAGCTCGTCGGGGAGTTCCAGGAGCTCGAGGAACCTGCGATTGAACAGGACCAGCCTGAGATCGCCGTCGAGCACGGTGATCCCCTGGTCCAGGTGCTCGATGCTTTCCTGGACCAGTTCCCAGTTGCCTTGGGAGGCGCTGTCGTCTTGCCGGAGGGTGAGCTTCGAGATGAAACTGAACATGGAACCGCTTTACGGACGAGACGTGCCGTCACGGGCAAGACATTAGCATGGAACCTCGTTTCGATTCACGTTCTTGTGACACGCGGGGGATGCGGGCCAGGGCCCGCCGCCGGCTCGGGTTTACGCGGGGGGCGGGTCCACCTTCTGGAACAGTTTTCCATCGAGGAGCGCCGATACCGAAAACGTGAGGATCCGTTTACTCTGTCCCTCGGGGCTGATATGGAGGTGGGGCGGCAGGTCGGGCAGGTTCAGCAGCCGTTCCACGACCCACACCACGCTCGGATCCTCGGTCTTCACGAACCGGTCGCCGGGTTGGATAGAGTTGGTTTGATCTGCCATGTAACGGACACTCCTTTGCGACGATCGTCTTGTTGTCAATTCGTACCGATCCAGGACACTAGACATAAAGAAGTTAACCAATCGCAAATAAACGGAGCTAGAATTAAAGGCGCGATGGAAGCAATAGCCGTCAAGATCGACGACATCTACATCCCGGTCAAACGGCGCCAGTCGGTCGTTCCCGAGACCGTCGAGGCGATCGCCGAAAGCATCCTGAAACACGGCCAGAAGACGCCCATCAGCATTCGCACGGACGGCGACCGCTTCGTCCTGGTAAACGGACTACACCGGCTGGAGGCCTGCAAGGCGCTGGGCGAGGAGACGATCACCGCGGTCGTCGTCGGCGCCCGCGTGTATTGACGGCGTGAAGGGAAGGGCGGCGGCCGTCAGCCGAAGATGTCCAGATAGCTCCAGATGGCCAGGATCACTCCGAACAGGATTCCGCACAGCACCAAGACCATGAAAAGAACGCTTTGGGTGAACGGGGCCTTTCCCTTGGCTTTCCCTTTGATCGGATGATGGCTCTTCTTCTGCTTCTTCTTCGGATCGCGAAACTCTGATTTCTTCTTTCCCGCGCCCTTCATTTCGCTGAAGACGAGTTTGGTGGTCGTCCTGTCGGTCTCGGGATCGTATCTTTCCTCTAGGACCTTGATCGCCAAGTGATGTTTGCCGGCCAACATGGACCGGGCTTCTTCGAGGGCTTCCTGCTTGTTGCCGAATACGCCTTCGATCGACCACTTGCCGGCCTTCAAGGACAGTATCTCGTATGAAACGGATCCACTCATCGACGGTTTCCCGATCGGCGATCAATCACAGGATGATATTGTGGGGATATCCGGGGCAAGTCAAGGCACGGTCGCCACGGCCAAGATCAGGCCATGACGGCGATCGGGGTCGCGGACGCCGGATGGAGCGGCGTTACGTCATCCTGCTGACGAAAAGCGGGATGTCTTCGCGGGAAAGGCCGATCTTCGCCAACCGCTTGTCGCTCATGGCGTGAAGGCCGTCCCACGCTTTGCGGGCCTTGAAGGCGCGATCGAGGAGGCTGAAGAAGTTCGCGAAGATGTGGAGGAACGCCTGCACCCTCTTGGGAAGTTCGATCGTGTGGGCGCGCAGAATGTGCGTGGTCATCGCCGTATCTCCGGTCATGCTCCTCTCCGAGAGATGTAATAACGATGAGGCGGGGGTGGAATCGCTGACTTCGCATGACAGCGATGTGTTTTCCACATGGCCGGAAACGCCGTGGACCCGCGAAGGATTCCAGGCCGCCGGAATTTATCGAGTTCTTGGAGGGCATCCCTGGCGCCCCCCCTGCCGCTCGTCGGTGCTCAGCGGTTGGCTCCGTAGGCGGCCATCGCCGTGATATTGACGATGTCCGAGACGTTGGCCCCCATGGGCACGATCTGGGCCGACTTGGACAGTCCCATCAGCAGCGGCCCGATGACGGTGGCGCCGCCCAGTTCGTGGAGCAGCTTGGTCGAGATCTCGGCGCTGTGCAGGCCGGGCATGATCAGCACGTTGGCCGGCCCCGACAGGCGGCAGAACGGATAGAGACTGAGGAGCTCCGGATCGAGGGCCACCTCGACCCTCATCTCGCCGTCGTATTCGAAGCCCACCTCCCGGGAATCCAGGATCTCCACCGCGTCGCGGACCAGCTTGGCGCGGGGCAGCATGGGGTTGCCGAAGTTGGAGAAGGACAGCAGCGCGACCCGCGGCTCCTGTCCCAACTGGCGGGCCACGGCCGCCGTCTGGATGGCGAAGTCGGCCAGCTTTTCGGGGCCCGGCAGCTCATGCACGGCGGTGTCCGCGACGAACAGGGTCTTGTCGCGGGCCAGCAGCAGGGACAGCCCGAAAATGTGTTCGCCGGGCTTGGGGTCGAGCACCCGGGTGATCTCGTCGAGCGCCACGTTGTAGTTGCGGGTCAGGCCGGTGATCATGGCGTCGGCGTCGCCACAGGCGATCATGCAGGCGGCGAAGATGTTGCGGTCGTGGTTGACCATGCGCTGGCAGTCGCGGAACAGGGCGCCGTTGCGTTGCAGGCGAGCGTACAGATAGTCCATGTAGCGCTTGGTGTTGGTGCTCACCTTGGCGTTCTGGATCTCCAGGCCCTGGTGGCCGGACAGGCCCAGCGATTCCATGGTCGCCTTGATGTGTCTCCGGCGTCCGACGAGGATCGGCGTGCCGTAGCCGGCGTCGCGGAAGGCGCACGCCGCGCGGATGCTCTTTTCCTCCTCGCCCTCGGCGAACACCACCCGCTTGGGATTGGCGCGGACCCAGTCGAAGATCGCCTGGAGACGGCTCGCCGTGGGGTCGAGGCGCCCCGACAGCTCGTTGTGGTAGGCCGCCATGTCGATGATCGGCTTGCGGGCCACGCCGGAATCCATGGCCGCCTTGGCCACCGCCTCGGGGACGGCGATGATCAGCCGGGGATCGAAGGGGGCCGGGATCAGGTAGTCGGGGCCGTAGCGCAGATGCTGGCCCGAATAGGCGGCGTCGACCTCGTCGGGCACGTCCTGGCGGGCGAGATCGGCCAGCGCGTGGGCGGCGGCGATCTTCATGGTGTCGTTGATGGCGCTGGCGCGCACGTCCAGCGCCCCGCGGAAGATGTAGGGGAAGCCCAGCACGTTGTTGATCTGGTTGGGGTAGTCGGAACGCCCGGTGGCGACGATGGCGTCGGGGGCGGCCTCCTTGACGTCGTCCGGCATGATCTCGGGGTCCGGATTGGCCATGGCGAAGACCACCGGCTTGTCGGCCATCGAGCGGATCATGTCCTTGCTCACCACGTCGTTCACCGACAGCCCGAAGAACACGTCGCAGCCCTCCATGGCCTCGGCCAGGGTGCGGGCCTTGGTGTCGGCGGCGTGGGCCGACTTCCACTGGTTCATGCCCTCCTGGCGGTCCTTGTGGATGACCCCCTTGGTGTCGCAGATGATCACGTTCCCGATGCCCAGGCCCATGGTCTTGATCAGCTCGACGCAGGCGATGGCGCCGGCCCCGGCGCCGTTGACCACCAGCCGGAAGTCCCCCATTTCGCGCCCGGTCAGGTCGAGGGCGTTGATCAGGCCGGCGGTGGCGATGATGGCGGTGCCGTGCTGGTCGTCGTGGAACACCGGGATGTCCATGATCTCGCGCAGCCGTTGTTCGATGATGAAGCACTCCGGCGCCTTGATGTCCTCCAGGTTGATGCCGCCGAAGCTCTGGCCCAGGAAGCGCACGCAGTTGCAGAACTCATCGACGTCGCGGGTGTCGATCTCGAGGTTGACCCCGTCGATGTCGGCGAAGCGCTTGAACAGCACCGACTTGCCTTCCATCACCGGCTTGGCGGCCAGCGCCCCCAGGTCGCCGAGCCCGAGAATCGCGGTGCCGTTGGTGATCACCGCCACCCGGTTGCCGATGGCGGTGTAGTCGAAGGCCAGCAACGGGTCCCTGTAGATCTCCAGGCACGGCGCCGCGACCCCGGGCGAATAGGCCAGGGTCAGGTCGTGCTGGGTGGTCAGCGGTTTGGTGGCATGGATCTCGACCTTGCCAGGCCGTCCGGAAGCGTGCATCCGCAATGCTTCTTCGTTGATGGTGTTGGAGGGCATGTTCCGTGGGTTCCTATGACGGGATTATTCAGGAGAACGGTCGCTCGGGAGCCGAAACTAACACGCCGGGACTCTCCGGTGAATCTCAACAACGGCTACTATGTACCTCCCGGCGACTTGCGGTCCAGGGAAAGTGATGAACCCGGTTGAATGGCCTGACAAGGAGTCCCATACTCGATTCGACGTCAACCAATTGAAGCCCACCATGCGCGTGACCATCAACGGCGAGGAGCGCGGTTTCGAGGCCTCGCTCACCGTCCACCAGTTGCTCGGCGAGATCGGCCTCGACCCCCGCAAGGTGGCGGTCGAGCGCAACCTGGAGATCGTCCCCAGGTCCCAGTACGAAAGCATCGCGGTGGCCGACGGCGACCGCCTGGAGATCGTCCACTTCATCGGCGGCGGCGACGGCGGCGGCGACGACGGCGGCTTCGTGATCGCCGGGCGGCGTTACACCTCGCGTCTGCTGGTCGGCACCGGCAAGTACAAGGA
>CAZWEZ010000063.1:0-21124 GCA_964632795.1 uncultured Thalassospiraceae bacterium
GCGATCTCGATCTGGCGCTTGGCGATCAGGGGGCGGGCGATCGAGGTGCCGAGCAGGTAGTGGCCCTCGTACAGCGCGTTGGCGCGGAACATGGGGAACACGAAGTCGCGCACGAACTCTTCGCGCAGGTCTTCGATGAAGATCTCTTTTATGCCCAGCATCTCGGCTTTTTTCCGGGCCGGCTCCAGTTCCTCGCCCTGGCCGATGTCGGCGGTGAAGGTGACCACCTCGCAGTCGTAGTTGTCCTGCAGCCAGCGCAGGATGACCGAGGTGTCGAGACCGCCCGAATAGGCCAGCACGACCTTCTTAATGCCCTTGCTCATGATCGGCGCGCCCTTGCTCCCAGGGGTGGAAAGGGGGCGCAGTATAGGCGATTGCCCGGGCGGGGCAAGGATAGGAGCCTCAACCTTCCAGCCACGACTCGAGGGCCGGCGCCAGAGCCTCGTAAGGACGGTAGCCCACCGTAAGATAGGCGTGCTTGTCGCCGTCGCGGACCACCACCGCCGGGAAGCCCTGGATGCCCAGGGCGCGCGAACGCATGAAGTCGTTGCTGGTTTGGTGGCGCATCTCCGGGGAGTCGAAGGCGGCCTCGAAGTCGGCGCGCTCGATGGCCTGGGCTTCGGCCAGCTTGGCCAGGGTGGCAGGCGCGGTGACGTCCCGGTTGTCGACGTAGAACGCCCGGTGGAGGGATTCGAAGTAGTCGAACCCTCGCTCCGTCTTCAGGGCGCGGACCGTGACCGCCGCCCGGCACGCCGGTTCGGTGTCGTAGACGAAGCCGTGGCGTTCGAAGAAGGCGAAGTCGAAGGGTTGCCCGGTCTCCTTGCCGACGTGCTCCCAGTGGCCGCGGACGTAGTGCTTGGCGTCGTCGTCCATGGCCTCGGTGGTGCCCGGGCGCAGGCCGCCGACGACCAGGGACAGCGGAACCCGGCCGGCGACCCTGTGGCCGATGGCGGCGATCACCGGGGCGAACCCCCAGCACCACGAGCACATGGGATCGGCGACGTAGATGATCTCGCGGTCCATGGCTCTCTCCGTTTCATCCATGGATATGCCGTTCGCCCAGAGAAGCAGAAGAGGTGAAGTTCGACCGCAAAGGACGCCGAGGTCCGCCGAGGTGCGCGGAGGAGAAAGTTAGTTTAGAAAATATTTTCATTTCCCTTCTCCTCCGCGCACCTCCGCGCACCACCGCGTCCTCTGCGGTAAATTCTTCCTATTGAAGCCGACTCCCCCGGCCATCCTTCGGGCCGCCGCCTCAGTAGTTGTTGCGCCGCCCTTCCGGCATCTCCCAGCGGGTGGCCTCGAAGGCGTCGTCCAGGGGGACCTCGGCGATGTGGTTGGTGTAGTTGCTGATCGTCTTCAATCCGGCCCCCAGCACCACCTCGAGGACCTGGGACCTCTCGAACCCGGCGCCCAGGAAGTCGGCGATGTCGTGGTCCGACACCCAGCCCCGCTTGTCGACCATCTTGGCGGCAAACGCGCTCAGCGCCCGCAGCCGGGGATCGGCGATCGGGGTGTCCTCGCGCACCGCCCGGATCACGTCTTCGCCCAGGCCGGCCTCCCCGGCGGCCCGCGAATGGGCGGCGACGCAATAGTCGCAGCCGTTGCGCGCGCTCATCGTCAACAGCACCAACTGGCTCTCGGCGGGGCTGAACGAGCCGCTGTAGAAGATCTCGTTCAATGCACGATAACCGTTGACGGTCGGCGGCGCGTCGGCCATCACCCGGTAGATGTTGGGCGTGAAACCCATCTCGGCGCGGGCGTCCTCCATGGCCTGTCGCGAGGCCTCGGGGGCGGTGTCGTCGTCGTGGGGGGGGAATCGGCTCATCGGACGTCTCCCTGTTCGATGTCGGGGTGGTGGTCGTCGGCGATGCCGGCCTTACGCCGGGCCTTGAGGCGGCTCAGCCGGGGGCGCAGGCTGTCGGTGCGCAACTGGCCGCAGGCGGCCAGGATGTCGCGGCCGCGGGGCAGGCGGATCGGCGCCGAATAGCCGGCCGCGTTGAGGATTTCCGAGAACCGCTTCATCGCCCCCGGCGAGGAGCACTCGTAGGGCGCCCCCGGCCACGGGTTGAAGGGCAACAGGTTGAACTTGGCCGGGATGCCCCGGACCAACGCCGCCAGCCGCCGGGCGTCGGCCGGCGAATCGTTGATCCCGGCCAGCATCAGGTATTCGAAGGTGATCCGCCGGGCGTTGCTGGCCCCCGGGTAGTCGCGGCACGCCTGGAGCAGTTGCGCCAGCGGATACTTGCGGTTGATCGGCACCAGTCGGTTGCGAAGCGCGTCGGTGGTGGCGTGCAGGCTGATCGCCAGGTTGACCCCCAGCTCGGCGCCGCATCGGCGGATCATCGGCACCACGCCGGAGGTCGACAGGGTGATCCGCCGCTTGGAGATGGCGATGCCCTCGCCGTCCATGACGATGCGTAGCGCCGCCGCCACCTGGTCGTAGTTGAACAGCGGCTCGCCCATGCCCATGACGACGATGTTGGTGATCATGCGCTCGCCCTTGGCCCGCGGCCACTCGCCGATGGCGTCGCGCGCCGCCATCAGTTGACCGACGATTTCGGCGGCGCTCAGGTCGCGGACCAGAAGCTGGGTCCCGGTGTGGCAGAACGGACAGCTCAGGGTGCAGCCGACCTGGGTCGAGACGCACAGCGCGCCGCGGTCCTCCTCGGGGATGAAGACGGTCTCGGCCAGGTTGCCGTCGGCGAAGGCGAACAGCCACTTCAGCGCGCCGTCCGAGGACGCCTGTTGGCGGTCGATCCGGGGCCGGCCGACCACGAACGACTCGCCCAGCTTGGCCCGCGCCGTCTTGGACAGGGTGGTCATGCGGGCGAAGTCGGTCTCTCCGTGGTGGTAGATCCAGTGCCACACCTGGCGCCCCCGGAACGGCTTCTCGCCGGCCTCGGCCAGCATCTCGGCCAGCCGCTGGCGGCTAAGTCCGATGAGGTCGATGCGCCGCTCGGTCACCGGAATCGACCTACCAGCCGCCGTCGAGGATGCGCTCGACGTAGGCCGGTACCACCTCGGTGGCCGGGCCGTAGACGGTCTCGGCGAACAGGCTGGCCCCTTCCGAGGGTTCCAGGTTCAACTCCACGGTGTGGACGCCGCGCCGGGCCCGGACGTGCTGGACGAAGCCGGCCGCCGGGTAGACGTTGCCCGAGGTGCCGATCGACATGAACAGCCGGCAGCGGTCCAGCGCCGCGAAGATGCCGTCCATCCCCAGCGGCATCTCGCCGAACCACACCACGTGGGGACGCATCGAGCCGCTGGCGCCGCAGCCTTCGCAGGCGACCTCGAGGCCGAGGTCGCGGTGCCATTGGACGACGGCGCCGCAGGCGGCGCAGCGCACCTTCAGCATCTCGCCGTGCATGTGCAACAGGTTGCGGCTGCCCGCCTTCTCGTGGAGGTCGTCGATGTTCTGGGTCACCACCATCACCTCGCCGGGCCACCCCTCCTCGAGGCGGGCCAGCGCCTCGTGGGCGGCGTTGGGTTCGACCTCGCCGCCGGCCAGCCGCGCCCGGCGGGCGTTGTAGAAGGCGTGGACGGTCTCCGGGTCGCGGGCGAAGGCTTGCGGGGTGGCGACGTCCTCGATGCGGACCGTGGCCCAGATGCCGTCGGCGTCGCGGAAGGTGGACAGGCCCGACTCCTTGGAGATGCCGGCGCCGGTGAGGACGACGATGTCGCCGCGCGAAGATTGGTTCATGACACCCTTGTCGTGGTTGGCGGGGCCCATGATAATCCATCCCCCGTCCCCATGGCCACGGAGGAGTCGATGGCGGTCCACGTCCTGTTCGTCTGCCACGGAAACATCTGCCGCTCGCCGACCGCCGAAGGGGTGTTCCGCGCCCTGGTCCGCGGCCAGGGGCTGGACGGCGCGATCGGCGTCGATTCGGCCGGCACCCATTCCTTCCACGTCGGCGAGTCCCCAGATGCGCGGGCCCGGGACGCGGCGCTACGGCGCGGCGTCGATTTGAGCCCCATTCGCGCCCGCAAGGTGCGCCCCGAGGACTTCAAACGCTTCGACTACGTGCTGGCCATGGACCGCGAGAACTACCAGGACCTCGAGCGGATGTGCCCGTCCGGCGAGGAGCGCCGGCTGTCGATGTTCCTGGACTTCGCCGGCGCCGCCGGGCCCCGGGACGTCCCCGATCCCTACTACGGCGGCGGCGGCGGCTTCGATCTGGTGCTCGACCTGATCGAGGACGCCTCCGAGGGGCTGCTCGCCGAGATCCGGGCCAAGCACCTCTCGGGCCGAGAGCCGATCGATGGACCGTGACCTCGAGGACGCCGTCGCCCGCGCCGCCGGCTCGCCCCCGCGCCGTTTCTCGGCGCTGGGCGGGGGCTGCGTCGGCGACGTCTACCGGGTCGATCTGGACAACGGCGAGAGGCTGGTCGTCAAGCTCGGCGAAGCCGGCGGCGGGCTGGCCATCGAGGGCCTGATGCTCGATACCCTGGCCGCCAACGGGCTTCCGGTGCCCCGGGTGCTGCACGCCGAGGACCGCCTGTTGGTGATGACCTGGATCGAGACCTCGGGCGGCCTGACGGCGACCGCCCAGGCCGAGGCCGCCGACCTGTTGGCCGCCCTGCACGGGGTGACGGCGGACCGTTTCGGCTTCCAAGGGGACACCCTGATCGGCGGCCTGCGCCAGCCCAACCCGTGGGAAGAAAACTGGCTGACCTTCTTCCGCGACCACCGTCTTATGGACATGGGACGCCAGGCGCTGGAGGCAGGAAGGCTGCCCAAGCGGACCATGGCCCGGCTGGAAACCCTAGCCGGGCGCCTGGAGCGGTGGCTGGAGGAGCCGGTGCGGCCGTCGCTGATCCACGGCGACATGTGGGGCGGCAACGTGCTGTGCCGGGACGGCCACATCGCCGGCTTCGTCGATCCCGCCGTCTACTACGCCGACCCCGAGATCGAGCTGGCGTTCAGCACCCTGTTCGGCACCTTCGGCGATCCCTTCTTCGCCCGCTACCGCGACCTCCGGCCCCTGCGCCCCGGCTTCTTCGAGGAACGCCGCGACCTCTACAACCTGTTCCCGCTGCTGGTCCACGTCCGCCTCTTCGGCGGCTCCTACGTCGCCTCGGTGGAGAGCACGCTGGTCCGCTTCGGGTATTAGGCCATGCTCTCATGAATGGCATCGCAATCGGATGTCGGCTTGCCTCACCGATGTCCGCTGAATGCTTGAAACCAGGCCCCAGGCGGAGTTTCCATCACTTCCGTCTATAGCCGAGAGGCGACATAGGCTTTTGAGGTGAAGCCGGCAAACCACGGCAAAATCACCAAGCCTACGTGGTGCTACGATTGACCACGAGCCTTCAAATAGCTCTCACTATCCAACGTGTAAAAGGGCAGCAAACCGATACCCTTCTTGACTGAATCATAGAGGTCTTCATCTCGGCTATATTTGAGGCCGATTTTTTCAAGGATTCGCCCAGAGGCTTTGTTCCATGGAGCTATAGCTGCATGGCACCGAGAGTGACGACCGCTGGTGAAAAACCAGTCGATGGCAGCTCGTACCGCCTCGGTAGCAATACCTTTGCGCCAATGGGACCGACCAATTCCGAAACCCAGCTCAGGGCCTTCGTTGTCGATCTGTGGACGCTCAAATCCGCAAAATCCGAGCAGTGCGCCAGGTGAGGAAATCTCGGTGGTACGGGAGCAGACTGCCCAGCCGCCATAGCCAAATCGTGGCCAGGGAGAAATATAGATTTCGATGTAATGCAACGCACAGGCCAGTTGCTCGTCCTTTGTTCGAGGATCCTCAGGCAAGGTTTTCATTACCTCGGGATCGCCGGAGATTTCTCGTACAAAACCCTCGGCGTCTTCATCGACAAAAGGACGTAGAACCAGCCGCTTTGTTTCGAGAATTGGGGCTTCCATATGCCGATCCTCAAAACCATCGGAACCATTACGCAGGCCAGGGTATCCTACCGTAGATCATGGGTATTTAGTAAGCACTTGCGCCAACCCGAGCCTAACGTCCGTTCGAGGTCAGGAGCCCCCCTCCGGGACGGGGGCGCCAACGGCCTTCCATGGGGCCGCAAGCGGACCCTCGGTTCTTATTGAGTACGTGCCCTAGTGGGCGTGCTTGGCGGCGATCACGTAGCGGCCGTCGTGGAGGCCCTTGAACATTGTCGCCACGTCGGGGTGGGACACCGGCTGGCCGCTGTCGTCGACCAGCAGGTTCTGCTCGGAGACGTAGGCGACGTAGGTGGTCTCCTCGTTCTCGGCCAGCAGGTGGTAGTAGGGCTGGTCCTTGGCCGGGCGGATGTCCTCGGGGATCGACTGCCACCATTCCTCGGTGTTGGCGAACACCGGGTCGACGTCGAAGATGACGCCCCGAAACGGAAACAACCGGTGCTTGACGATCTGCCCGATCTGGA
The DNA here is from genome assembly GCA_964632795.1 of uncultured Thalassospiraceae bacterium. Taxonomy (GTDB): domain Bacteria; phylum Pseudomonadota; class Alphaproteobacteria; order Rhodospirillales; family 2-02-FULL-58-16; genus CAZWEZ01. The sequence goes on from CAZWEZ010000063.1 coordinate 6,382, forward strand.
ACTTCGCGATCCTCGAGGTCATGGCGTGTCTTGTAGCAGAATCCATCGCATGTGGCACCGACTTATCAGCCTTCGCCGTCGAGCGGGTATTCGGCCAGCGGCTGGTAGCGGACGCCGTTGGGGCCGAGGTGGCTTCTGAACAGGGTGAAGCCGGCGGCCGGGAACGGTCCGGCGGCGAAACCGTCGTGGGCTTCGAGGAAGTCGACGACGGCGGCGCCCTTGGTGTTCTTGAACCGGGCCAGGGTGACGTGGGCCGAGAACTTGCGGTGCTCGGGCTCCAGCCCGGCGCGCACCAGGACCGATTCCACGCGGTCGCGGAGGTGGACCAACGGCTGGCATGCGTCGATTCCGGCCCACAGCACCCGCACCCGGCGCCCCGACTGGAAACAGCCGACCCCGGACAGGGTCAGCTCGAACCCCGGATGGCGGACCTCGGCCAGGGCGAACTCGATGTCCCCGGCCAGGGCATCGTCGACCTCGCCGATGAAGCGCAGGGAGACGTGCAGGTTGTCGGCCTCGACCCAGCGGGCGCCGGGCAGGCCGGCGCGCAGGGCGGCCAGGCGGTGGCGGACATCCTCGGGCAACGGCACTCCGACGAACAGGCGCATGGTCTTCCTCCGCCGCCTCTCACGGCGCCGGGTTGGGGGCGGCGCGGTGGATGGTCGCGATGGCCTCGACGACCTCGGCGGGCAGCACCATGTCGGCGGCGGCGAGGTTGCTTTCGAGCTGTTCCATGGTCGTCGCGCCGATGATGGCGCTGGTCACGAACGGTTGCGAAACGACATCGGCGATGGCCATCCGCGCCGGGTCCAGACCATGTTCCCGGGCCACCTCGACGTAGGCCCGGGTGGCGGCCAGCGCGGACTCGCCCTGATAGCGGTCGAACTGGCCGAACAGGGACAGTCGGGCTCCGGGCGGCCGGGCGCCGCCCAGGTACTTGCCGCTCAGGGCCCCGGCGGCCAGCGGCGAATAGGCCAGCAGACCGCAGTCCTCGCGCAGCGCCACCTCCGAAAGGCCGATCTCGAAGCTCCGGTTGAGCAGGTTGTACGGGTTCTGGACCGCGACCACCCGGGGCAGGCCCAGGCTGGCGGCTAGGCGGAGGTACGTCATCACCCCCCACGGGGTCTCGTTGGACAGGCCGACGGCGCGCACCTTGCCGGCCGCGACCAGGTCGCCCAGCACCCCCAGGGTCTCCTCGAGCGGGGTGAAGGTATCCTCGGCGTGGTGGCGGTAGTCGAGTTGGCCGAAGTAGTTGGCGTTACGATCCGGCCAGTGGATCTGGTAGAGGTCCACGTAGTCGGTCCCCAGCCTCCGCAGGCTTCCCTCGAGCGCCGCCTCGAGGTGGCGGCGGTCGTGCTTGAGGTCGCCGCCGCGGATGTGGTCGAAGCGCTCTCCCGGTCCGGTGACCTTGGTCGCCAGGACCACCCGGTGGCGGTTCCCGCGCGCCTTCAGCCACTCCCCGATGATGGCCTCGGTGCGCCCGAAGGTCTCGGCGTTGGCCGGGAAGGGGTACATCTCGGCGCTGTCGATGAAGTTGACGCCGGCCTCCAGGGCGGCGTCCAACTGGCGCTGGGCGTCGGCCGGGGTGTTCTGTTGGCCGAAGGTCATGGTGCCCAGGCAGATGCGGCTGACCCGGATTCCGGAACCGCCGAGAAGGCTGGTTTTCACGGCTCCCCCCTCCTCACGTGAACAGCGTCAGCACCCCGGTATAGGCGTACAGGCGGTCGTTGGAGATTTCGCCCCCGGCGAAGAAGCCGACCAGCGGCACCTCGCCGAGGCCGTCGCGGATCGTCTCCATTTCCCGGCCCTCGGCGCCGAACAGGGACGGGCCGCGGGCCTGGCACGAGAAATAGACCCCGCCCCGGGGCGGGCCGGCGAGGCGGCCCTTGAGCCTCGCCACCATGGCCGCGAGGTCATCGGCGGCGCTGTCGCGGTCGCGGCGCACGAACATCACCCTGCCGCCGGCCTCGGGGGCGCCGCCGATGGCCAGCCAGCCGTTCTCGGGGTCGATGGCGATCAGGTTGCGAACCAGGTAGTCGCCGGTGTCGGAGCCCTCGATGGGGATCGCGGCGTGGATCAGCCCGGCCACCCGGGCCAGGTCGGCGGCCAGTTCCTCGCCGATGTCCTCGATGAAGACGTCCAGCGCCCGGCGCCCGTCGAGGCCGATGATGACGTTGTCGTCGCACTCGGAGATCAGGTGGCTGCCGGCGATCGGCGCGCAGCCCTGGCTGAGGCCGGTGGCGACCTCGACCTCGGGGGCGAACAGGACCCCGGACAGGCCGCCCTCGGTGATGCAGCCGGCGACCTGGTGGCCGTCGGAGGACCGCGACGAGGTCAGGCCGCCGACCAGGAAGGCCGAGGTCGCCGCCGCCGTCTGCTCGATCAGGGACTGGATCGCCGGGTTGGCGGGGTCGGCGTGGACGATGCCGAAGCCGGGCGAGACCCGGGCCAGCCACCCCCGGGCCTCGGCGTCCAGGCTGTCGGCCGGCCCGCCCAGGGTGGGGAAGACCCTAAACGCGTCCTCGGGCAGGGTTGCCGCCATCACCGCCATCGCCGGGCGGGCGAAGTACTCGCTGGCCTCGGCGCAGACCCCGAAGGCGGCGCTGCCGACCCAGTGTTCGATGCCGGTGGCCCGGCGCAGGTGGTTGTGGATGGCGGCCAGGTCGCCCGCCAGCGCGTCGGTGACGTAGACGAACCCCAGGTTGGCCCCCGCCGCCCGGGCGCCCAGCCGCTCGATGCAGGCCCCGACGGCGGCCTTCCAGTCGTCGCCTTCGGCGTGGGCGACAGCGAATGGTTTCATTGTTAGTGTCCTGGAACAAACCCTATCCGGGGTCGTCACCGCGAGCGGCCGATCAGCTCCTTAACATAGGGAAGGATGCGCCCGACCACAACGTCGACCCCTTGGGCGTTGGGGTGGATGGCGTCGTCCTGGTTGAGCTCGGCGACGGCGGCCACGCCGTCGAGGAAGAAGGGATAGAGCACGGCGCCGTGCCTGGCCGCCAGCCGCGAATAAATGGCGTCGAAGCGGGCCCCGTAGTCCGGCCCCAGGTTGGGGGGCGCCTTCATCCCGGCGACCAGCACCGCCACGCCGGAGTCCCGGAGGCGGCCGAGGATGGCGTCCAGGTTGGCTTCGCTGGCCGCCGGATCGAGCCCGCGCAGGCCGTCGTTGGCGCCCAGTTCGACGATCACCGCGTGCGGGCGGTCGGCCAGCGCCCACTCCAGGCGGGCCAACCCGCCGGCCGTGGTGTCGCCGGAGACCCCGGCGTTGATCACCCGGACCCGGATGCCGTCCCTGCGCAGCGCCCGTTCGAGCCGGGCCGGGAACGATTCGGCGATGGTCAGGCCTTGGCCGGCGGTCAGGCTGTCGCCCAGGACCAGCAGGCGGATCGCCTGCGCTTCGTCGGCCAGGACGCCGCCTCCCGCCAACAGGACCGCGTTGACAAACAACGCCGCGAGGCCATATCGGATACGGGTTGGGATTGTGTGAGGGAACATGTTTCAAGAAACCGATGACTGAGGGCAACGACAATCCGGCCATTCGCCTGGACGATATCCACCTCAGGCTGACAAGTGCCGCCGGCGAGGTCAATATCCTGCGTGGCCTCGACCTGGTCGTCGAGTCCGGCGAGGCCCTGGGCGTGGTCGGCCCGTCGGGCTCGGGCAAGACCAGCATGCTGATGGTGATCGCCGGCCTCGAGACCCCGAGCTCGGGCGCCGTGACGGTGGCCGGGGTCGCCTTCACCGGGTTGGACGAGGACGCCCTGGCCCTGTTCCGCCGCGACCGGGCCGGCATCGTGTTCCAGGACTACCACCTGGTTCCGACCATGACGGCGCTGGAGAACGTCGCCATGCCGCTGGAGTTCGCCGGCCGCGACGACGCCTTCGAACGCGCCCGCGAGCAACTGGAGGCGGTCGGCCTGGGCCGTCGCGCCGTCCACTATCCGGGACAACTGTCGGGCGGCGAGAAGCAGCGGGTGGCCCTGGCCCGGGCCTTCGTCGCCGAGCCTGAGGTGCTGCTCGCCGACGAGCCCACCGGCAACCTGGACGGCGCCACCGGAGGGGCGGTGATGGACCTCCTGTTCGAGTTGCGCCGGCGTCGGGGCACCACCCTGGTCCTGGTCACCCACCAGCCGGAGCTGGTCGAGCGCTGCTCGCGCATCGTCCACCTGGTCGACGGACGGATCGTCGACGGCTGCGGAACGGCGGGGGCTCCGGCTTGAACGACTTGGCGCTGGCCTGGCGGCTGGCCCGGCGCGAGCTGCGCGGCGGGCTCGAGGGGTTCCGGGTGCTCATCGGCGCCCTCGCCCTGGGGGTCGCCGCCATCGCCGGCGTCGGTTCGCTCGGCGAGGCCGTGGTCGCCGGCCTGCGCGCCGATTCCCGGGCCCTGCTCGGCGGCGACATCGATCTGCGGCTCCACAACCGGCCGGCCGGCGAGGACCAGCTGGCCTACCTGCGGGAGCGCTCGGCGGCGCTGTCCACGGTCACCGAGATGCGGGCCATGGCGCGCCCCGCCGGGGGCCGCCAGGTCCATTCACTGGTCGAAATGAAAGCGGTGGACGGCGCCTATCCGCTGGCCGGATCGGTGGTCCTGGAGCCGGCCATGCCCCTGGCGGCGGCCCTGGCGCGGCGCGACGGCGCCTGGGGGGCGGCGATCGACGCCAACCTGCTGGACAGGCTGGGGATCGGTCCCGGCGACCGGCTGCGGGTCGGCGACGCCGTCTTCGAGGCCCGCGCCGTGGTCGCCGGCGAGCCGGACCGGGTGGCCACCATCCTCAGCCTCGGCCCGCGGATGCTGGTCGCCGCCGACGCCCTGGCCGCCACCGGCCTGGTCCTCCCGGGCAGCCAGATCCATTTCAATTACCGGATCGCGCTGCCCCCGGGGACCGCCGCCGGACCCTGGATCGAGGCCCTCGAGGCGGCCTTCCCCAAGGCCGGGTGGCGGATCCGCGGGGTCGACGAGGCGGCGCCGGGGGTCCGCGACTTCATCGCCCGGATGACCCTTTTCATGACCTTCGTCGGGCTGACCACGTTGCTGGTCGGGGGCATCGGCGTCGGCAACGCGGTTCACGGCTACCTGGAGGAGCGGTGGGAGACCATCGCCACCCTCAAGTGCCTGGGCGCCCCCGGCGGCCTGGTCTTCAGGACCTACCTGCTGCAGGTCCTGACCCTGGCCCTGGGCGGCATCGGGATCGGCCTGGCCGCCGGCGCCGGACTGCCGGCGGTGGCGCTGTCACTCCTCGAGGGAAGCCTGCCGGTGGCGCCCAGGATCGGCCTCTATCCCGCCCCCCTGCTGCTGGCCGCCGTCTTCGGGCTGCTGGTCGCCCTCACCTTCGCCCTGTGGCCGCTGGGCCGGGCCCGCGAGATCTCCGCCGCCAACCTGTTCCGCGGCCGGGCCGCCGCCGCCGTCGGGCGTCCCCGGCCGGCGATCGTCGCGGCGACCGTGGCCGGGGTCCTGGGGCTGTCGGCGCTGACCGTGCTCGGCGTCTCCGATCGCGTCTTCGCCGCCTGGTTCGTCGGCGGGGCGCTGGCGACGCTGCTGGCGTTGCGGGCCGGGGCGGGGCTGCTGATGGCCGGCGCGGCGCGGGCCGGCCACCGGCAGTCCGCCACCGCCGGCGGCGCCGAGTGGCGGCTGGTGCTGGCCAACCTCCACCGCCCCGGGGCCTCGACGCCGGGGGTGATGCTTTCGTTGGGCCTGGGGATATCGGTGCTGGTGGCGATCGCCCTCATCGAGGGCAACCTGGGACGCCAGATCGACCAGCGCCTGCCGGAGACGGCGCCCGCCTTCTTCTTCATCGACATCCAGTCGGCCCAGGTCGAGGCTTTCGATGCCGCGCTCGCTGCGGTGCCCGAGGCCAGCGGCCTGCGCCGGGTGCCGACCCTGCGCGGGCGCATCGTGAGGATCGACGGGGTGCCGGTGGAGGAGGCCGAGATCGGCGCCGATTCGGCGTGGGCGGTGCGCGGCGACCGGGCCCTGACCTACGCCGCCGAGCCGTCCGCGGAGTCCAGGATCGTCGCCGGAGAATGGTGGCCACGGGACTACCGGGGACCGCCGCTGATCTCGCTGGACGCCGCCATCGCCCGTGACTTCGGGGTCGGCCTCGGCGACACCCTGACGCTGAACGTGCTGGGCCGCGAGATCGAGGCCACCATCGCCAGCCTGCGCGAGATCGACTGGCGGACGCTGCGCTTCGACTTCGCCATCATCTTCGCCCCGGGAACCCTCGAGGGGGCGCCCCACACCCACATCGCCGCCGTCCACGCACCGCCGTCGGCCGAGGAGAAGGTGGAACGGGCGATCACCGGGCGTTTCGCCAACATCACCGCGATCCGGGTCCGCGACGCCCTGGAAACGGCGGCCCGCATCCTGGCCGGGGTCGGGACCGCGGTCCGCGGCACCGCCGCCCTCGCCATCGCCGCCGGGGCCCTGGTGCTGGGCGGGGCGATCGCCGCCACCCGCAGGCGGCGAATCTACGATTCGGTGATCTTCAAGGTGCTGGGGGCGACCCGGGGCGCGGTGCTGAGGATCTTCCTGATCGAGTACGGGGTCCTCGGAGCGGCCACCGGTATCGTCGCCGCCGGGGTCGGCACGGCCACCGCGTGGGCGGTGGTGGTGTTCCTGATGGACATGGAATGGGTGTTCCTGCCGGGCGTGGTGGCGGTGACGGTGGCGGCCTCGATGGCGTTGACGATGGTGGTCGGCTTCGCCGGCACCTGGCGGGCGCTGGGCGACAAGGCGGCGCCCTACCTGCGCAACGAATAGGCAACCCCGCCGGCGACCTTCCAGCCGCAGGAGGGATTGATTTCGTGCCGTTTCGTGCCATATTAGCGCCAACTCAAGAGTCAACCGCCAGGAAAGGGATTTCCCATGGCTTTCAGACCTGACAACCGTTTCACGCTGCAAACTGGGGCCATGCGGTCGGGCCGGGTCGAAGCCGCCGAGATCGACGTCGGCCTGCGCGAATACATGCTCCGGGTTTACAATTACATGGCCTCGGGGCTGGCGGTGACGGGGATCATCGCCTACTTCTCGGCCAACACGCCGGCCATCCTCAACCTGCTGTACACGGTGGGACCCGACGGCCGGTACGGGCCGACCATGCTCGCCTGGATCGCCATGCTGTCGCCGCTGGCCTTCATCCTGGTCCTGTCGTTCGGCATCCAAAAAATGAAGGCGTCGACCGCGCAGGCCGTGTTCTGGGCCTTCTCGGGGGTCATGGGCCTGTCGCTGGCCCACATCTTCCTGATCTACACCGGGACCAGCATCACCCGGGTGTTCTTCATTACCGCGGGCACCTTCGCCGGGATGAGCCTCTACGGCTACACCACCAAGCGCGACCTGACCGGCTGGGGCTCGTTCCTGTTCATGGGCCTGATCGGCATCATCATCGCTTCCATCGTCAACATGTTCATGCAGAGCTCGGCGATGCACTTCGTGATCTCGGTGATCGGGGTGCTGATCTTCGTCGGCCTGACCGCCTACGACACCCAGAAGATCAAGTCCATCTACAATGAAAGCGACGGTTCCGAAATCGCCACCAAGAAGGCGGTGATGGGCGCCGTCACCCTGTATCTGGACTTCATCAACCTGTTTCTTATGTTGCTGCGCCTGTTCGGCCAACGGCGCTAACGACAGCGGACCACCAGACTCGACGGCCGCCCTGGGCGCCCAGCCCCCGGGCGGTTTTTGGTTTCCCGACGAGTCCTTCCGCCGCCCGCCGGGCGGCGTTCGGTTGCCGTCCCGGGCGCCGTCGGCTATATAGCCATCGAACCGTAATGGGACAGGGCCATGGACCACGGCGAGGGACTACACGGCTATTACTTCGAGGACCTGGAGGTCGGCATGAGCGCGGTCTTCTCCAAGACCGTCAGCGAGGCCGACATCGTGCTCTATGCCGGTCTCTCGGGTGACACCAACCCGATGCACCTGGACGCCGAGTTCGCCGCCGCCACCATGTTCAAGAGCCGCATCGCCCACGGCATGCTGTCGGTGGGCTTCATCTCGGCGATCTTCGGCACCAAGCTGCCCGGGCCGGGGTGCGTCTACGTCAAACAGTCGCTGCGCTTCAAGGCCCCGGTCAGGGCCGGCGACACGGTCCTCGCCCGGGCCACCGTCAGCAAGCTGATCCCGGCCAAGCGGTTGGCCGTGTTCGAGACCACGTGTTCGGTCGGCGAAACGGTGGTGATCGACGGCGAGGCCACCGTCATGGCGCCGGCGCGGCCCTAGTGGCCTGGATCAGACATATGGTACCCATACGACGGCTCTCCGAGTTCACCCGGCCAGGCGCGTGGCGCGCCGTGATGCCGGGACATCACAAGCGCCTCGCAACGCCGCCGGTGAACTCGGAAAGCCGCCCTTCGGGTCGCCTTTCCCGCTTCCTCGGGGCGTCAGGCGCACTTGGGGATGTGCCGGCATCGCCGGCGTGCGCCTTCCTGCCGAGGAAACGGGAAAGGCGATCGTATGGGTGCCATATGTCTGATCCAGGTCACTAACCGATTCCACCCTGATGAGGATATTTCGCCATTACCACGACCTTCCTGAGGAGGCCCGCCGCGGGGCTGTCGCCATCGGCAACTTCGACGGCCTCCACCTGGGCCACCGCTCGGTGATCGAGGAGGCCGGGCGCATCGCCGAGGCCGCCGGCATCCCGTGGGCGGTGCTGACCTTCGAACCCCACCCGCGCAGCGTCTTCTGGCCCGATACCGGGCCCTTCCGCCTGACCCCCTTCCGCGCCAAGGCCCGCCTGGTCGAGGAGATGGGCGTCGATTGCCTGGTCGTTCTGCATTTCGACCAACGGTTGGTGGAGATGACGGCCGAGGATTTCGTCGCCGACGTCCTGGTCTCGGGCCTGGCCGCCCGCCACGTGGTGTCGGGTTACGATTTCGTCTTCGGCCACCGCCGCGCCGGCAACTGCGAGCTGCTGTTGCGCATGGGCCAGGACCACGGCTTCGACGTCACCGCCGTGCAGGCGGTGCGCAACCACGGCGAGGTCTGCTCCTCGACCCGCCTGCGCCGCCACCTGAGGGAGGCCGACCCCCGGGCCGCGGCGCGCATGCTGGGCCGCCCGTTCGAGATCGAGGGCCGGATCGAGCGCGGCGACGAGCGCGGCGCGGCCATCGGCTTTCCGACCGCCAACCTGCACCTGGGCGACTACCTGCATCCCGCCGAGGGGGTCTACGCGGTGCGCGCGGCGATCGGCGAAGGCGCCCCGGGGTGGCTGGACGGGGTGGCCAACCTCGGCCACCGTCCCACCTTCCCCGACACCGGGCTGATCCTGGAGACCCACCTGTTCGGATTTAACGGCGACATCTACGGCCAACACCTGCGGGTGGCCCTGATCGACTACCTGCGTCGGGAAAAGAAATTTGACGGCATCGATGGTTTGAAGGCACAAATCGCCGAGGACTGCGAACGGGCGCGGCGCCTGCTGGCCCGGGAACCCACAACCGACGAGCCCCAGCGATGAGCGTGGACTACAAATCGACCCTTTATTTGCCCCGGACCGACTTCAAGATGAAGGCCGGACTGACCGGGCTCGAACCCGAGATCCTCCGCCGTTGGGAGGAGATGGACCTCTATCGCCGGCTCCGCGAGGCCGCCGCCGGGCGCGAAAAGTTCATCCTCCACGACGGCCCACCGTATGCCAACGGCCACCTCCACGTCGGCACCGCCATGAACAAGATCCTCAAGGACGTGGTGGTCCGCTCCCAGCAGATGATGGGCCGGGATTCCAACTACGTCCCGGGCTGGGACTGCCACGGCCTGCCCATCGAATGGAAGATCGAGGAACAGTACCGCAAGGCGGGCAAGGACAAGGACCAGGTGCCGATCGTCGCCTTCCGCAAGGAATGCCGCGAGTTCGCCGACAAGTGGATCGACATCCAGCGCCAGGAGTTCAAGCGGCTCGGCGTGGTCGGCGACTGGAAGGACCCCTACACCACCATGTCGTACGCCGCCGAGGCCCAGATCGTGCGCGAGTTCGGCGTCTTCCTGATGAACGGCTCGCTGTATCGCGGCGCCAAGCCGGTGCTGTGGTCGGTGGTCGAGAAGACCGCCCTGGCCGAGGCCGAGGTCGAGTACCACGACCACACCTCGACCACCATCCACGTCAAGTTCCCGATCGTTTCGGGGCCGCAAAACCTGGTCGGCGCATCCATCGTGATCTGGACCACCACCCCGTGGACCATCCCCGGCAACCGCGCCGTGGCCTACGGCCCGGATGTCGATTACCTCGGCATCGAGGCCGCCGGCGACAGGATGATCGTCGCCGCCGCCTGCCTCGACACCTTCAAGCGGGAAGTCGGACTCGGCGAGGCCGCCGTCTTCTGGCAGGGCAGGGGCCGCGACCTGGCCGGCGTCGTCTGCCGCCACCCGCTCCACGCCCGGGGCTACGATTCCTTCGAGGTGCCGGCGCTGGAGGCCGACTTCGTCGACGTCGAGACCGGCACCGGCTTCGTCCACATCGCCCCGGGCCACGGCGCCGAGGACTGGGAACTGGGGGTCAAGAACGCGATCCCGGTGCCCGACACGGTGGACGGCGGCGGCCTGTTCATCGACTCGGTGCCGCTGTTCGCCGGCCTCCACGTGTTCAAGGCCGACCCCAAGGTGGTCGAGGCGTTAAACGAGGCCGGGGCCCTGCTGGCCACCGGCAAGCTGGTCCACAGCTATCCCCATTCGTGGCGCTCCAAGGCGCCGCTGATCTTCCGCAACACCTCGCAGTGGTTCATCTCGATGGACAAGACGGGGCTGCGCGAGAGCGCGCTGAAGGCCATCGACGCCACCCGTTTCATTCCCGAGGCGGGGCGCCGGCGGCTCTACGGGATGATCGAGAGCCGCCCCGACTGGTGCGTCTCGCGCCAGCGCGCCTGGGGGGTGCCGCTGACCGTCTTCGTGGAGCGCAAGAGCGGCGAGCCGTTGCGCGACGCCAAGGTCCTGGAGCGGGTGGTGGCGGCGATCGAGGCGGAAGGGGCCGATGCCTGGTTCGCCTCCGAGCCGTCGCGCTTCCTGGCCCCCGACCATGACCCGGACGATTTCGAACAGGTCACCGACATCCTCGACGTGTGGTTCGATTCCGGCGCCACCCACAGCTTCGTGCTGGAGACCCGCGACGACCTCCAGTGGCCGGCCTCGCTGTACCTCGAGGGCAGCGACCAGCACCGCGGCTGGTTCCACTCCTCGCTGCTCGAATCGTGCGGCACCCGGGGCCGGGCGCCCTACGAGGCGGTGCTGACCCACGGCTTCGTGATGGCCGGGGACGGCCAGAAGATGTCAAAATCGCTGGGCAACATCGTCGCCCCCCAGGAGGTGGTCGAGGCGCACGGCGCCGACGTCCTGCGCCTGTGGGTGGTCGGCTCGGACTATTCCGAGGACCTCAGGATCGGCCCCGAGATCCTCAAGCAGCACGCCGACATCTACCGCCGCCTGCGCAACACGCTGCGCTTCCTGCTCGGCAACCTCAACGGCTTTAAGGACGGCGAGCGCCTGGGGGTGGGCGAGATGCCGGAGCTGGAACGCTGGGTCCTGCACCGCCTGTGGGAACTGGACGGCATGGTGCGCAAGGCCTGCGACGACTTTCTGTTCCACCCCCTGTTCGCCGAGCTGCACACGTTTTGCACCGTCGATCTGTCGGCCTTCTATCTGGATGTCCGCAAGGACAGCCTCTATTGCGACCGCGCCGATTCGCCCCGCCGGCGCGCCGCGCGCACGGTGTTGGACCACCTGTTCGACCACCTCACCGCGTGGTTGGCGCCGTTCATCTGCTTCACCGCCGAGGAGGCCTGGCTGGCCCGCCATCCCGACGACGACGGCAGCGTGCATCTGCGCCTGTTCCCCGACGCCCCCGACCAATGGCGCGACGACGCCCTGGCCGCCAAGTGGGCCAGGATCCGCGACCTGCGCCGGGTGGTCACCGGGGCGCTGGAATTTAAAAGAACGCGAAAGGAAATCGGTTCGAGCCTGGAGGCCGCTCCCGTGGTCTACCTGGATAGCAGGTGGGATGGCGTTCTCGACGGTATCGATTTCGCGGAAATCTGCATCACGTCGGGTATAACAATCGGCAGTCATGCGGACTACCATGATGACCCGAACGCGGACACGTTCTCTTTGCCAGAGGCTACAGGAGTAATCGTTTCCTTTGAGCAGGCCTCCGGCGAGAAATGCCAGCGCTGCTGGAAGGTGCTGGAAGAGGTCGGCGGGGACGCCGACTACCCCGAGGTCTGCGAGCGTTGCGCCGATGCCGTCCGGCACCACCCCCACTGAGCCGCCCGCCCCGATGGGAGTCGGCCTGGCGGTGGCGGCCGGGGTGCTGGTCCTCGACCAGGCCACCAAGTGGTGGATCGTCGAGGTGGTCATGGTGCCGCCCCGCGAGATTCCCGTGCTCCCCGTCTTCAACCTGGTGCTGGGCTGGAACCGGGGGATCAGCTTCGGGCTGTTCAACTGGGATTCGGATCTCGGCGCCTGGCTCTTCACCGGGCTGGCCTTGGCCATCGTCTGCGCCCTGGTGGCGTGGATGCGCCGTGCCGAGGGGCGGTGGACGGCAGCGACCCTCGGCTTGATCGTCGGCGGCGCGCTGGGCAACGTGGTCGACCGGCTGCGCTACGGGGCGGTGGCCGACTTCCTGGACTTCCACCTCGCCGGCTATCACTGGCCGGCGTTCAACGTCGCCGATGCCGGGATCACCGTCGGGGCCGCGGTGCTGATCCTGGAATCCTTGTTTGCGGGACCAAAAAGGCATAATAAGGGGGGCAGGGAAAAGACCGGCAAACGATCATGAACAAGGCCTTACGGGTCACCGTTGCGATCTTCACCGTGCTGGCGGCCGGCGGCTGCGAACAGGCGCGCGACGTGCTCGGGATGAACAAGTCGGCCCCCGACGAATTCGCCGTCTACCAGCGGGCGCCGCTCAGCCTGCCGCCCGACTACGGACTCAGGCCGCCGACCCCGGGCGTCTCGCGCGTCCAGCAGGTCGAGCCCCGCGCCGAGGCGCAAGAGGCCATCCGCGCCATCTCCGGCGGCCAGGCCCAACCCGCCCCGGCGGCGGCCAGCCCGGGGCTGCAAGCCCTGCTCGAAAAGACCGGGGCCCTGAACACGGCTCCCGGCATCCGCACGGTGATCAACCGCGAAACCTCGATCCTGGCCGATGAGGACCAGTCCTTCACCGAGCGCATCATGTTCTGGGGCACCACCAACGTCTACGGCAGTGTCGTCGACCCGACCAACGAAACCAGGCGCATCCAGGAGAACCTGGCCCTCGGACGCCCCCTCAACGAAGGCGAGGTGCCGACCATCAAGCGCAAGCGGAAGGCTCTGCTCGAGGGTATATTCTAATTGCCCCGCCATCGGCGAGGGCATGGCGCCCGGCCCGCGGTGTTGGCCTTGGTCCTGCTGGGCGCCGTGCTGGCCCTCGGGCGTCCGGCCCCGGCCGAGGTCTTCAACCCCCAGACCTTCAGCCTCGACAACGGGATGCAGGTGGTGGTGGTCCCCAACCACCGGGTGCCGGTGGTCACCCACATGGTGTGGTACCGGGTCGGTTCGGCCGACGAGCCCCCCGGCAAGTCGGGGATCGCCCATTTCCTCGAGCACCTGATGTTCAAGGGCACCGAGAAGCTGGCGGCCGGGGACTTCTCCCGGATCCTGGCCCGCAACGGCGGCCAGGACAACGCCTTCACCTCCTACGACTACACCGTCTACCACCAGATGGTGGCGGCCGACCGGCTGGGGCTGGTGATGGAGATGGAGGCCGACCGGATGACCAACCTGGTGCTCAGCGACGAGGAGATCGAAACCGAACGGCGGGTGATCCTCGAGGAGCGCCGCCAGCGGATCGACAACAACCCCGCCGCCATGCTGCGTGAGCACGTCGACGCGGCGCTGTTCCTCAACCACCCCTACCGGCGGCCGATCATCGGCTGGGAGCACGAGATCCGGACCCTGACGCTTGACGACATCCGCGCCTTCTACCGCCGCTGGTACGCCCCCGACAACGCCGTCCTGGTGGTCGCCGGCGACATCACCGCCGAGCAACTCCGGCCCCTGGCCGAGGCCACCTACGGCAGGATCGCGCGGCGCCCCCCGGCGCCCCGGGCGCGTCCCTCCGAGCCCCCCCACCGGGCCGCCCGGAGGGTGGTGCTCAGGGACCAGCGGGTGCGCCAGCCGTCGTGGAGCCGGACCTTCCTGGCCCCCAGCTTCGCCACCCCCGACAGCCGCCACGTCTATCCCCTCGAGGTCCTCGAGGAAATCCTCGACGGCGGCGCCACCAGCCGCCTCTACCGCGAGTTGGTGGTCGAGCGCCGGCTCGCCGTCTCGGCCGGCGCCGCCTACCATGCCAGCGGCCTGGGACCGTCCCGGTTCACGTTCTACGCCAGCCCCCGGCCCGGGGTCTCGATGGACAAGCTGGAGAGCGAGATGGCCGGGGAGATCGACCGCCTGTTGAGCGACGGGGTGACGGCCGAGGAAGTGGAACGGGCCAAGCGGAGGTTGCTGGCCGTCGCCGTCTATGCCCGGGATTCCCTGGGTACCGGGGCCCAGGTGCTGGGCGTGGCGCTGACCACCGGGCGCACCGTCGAGGACATCGAGGAATGGCCCCGGCGGATCGCCGCGGTGACCGCCGAGCAGATCGACGCCGCAGCCAGGGAGGTGTTGCGGGACGGCGGCTCGGTGACCGCCCTGCTGTTGGGCGACGGGGGCGAGTAATACCAAGGTGCACTGATAATGACCCATAGAGATCGCCTCGGCGTGCCGCCGGGT
>CAZWEZ010000064.1:0-20756 GCA_964632795.1 uncultured Thalassospiraceae bacterium
AGGGACCTCTCGTTCTTCGACCCCGAGGCCAACCACCGCACCTGGCGCCAGCGCGTCGACTACGTCTTCAACTTCGTGTTCTTTCCCTCAACCCCGGTGGCCCGCCGCGCGGCGGGCCAGGGGGCGGGCGCCGCGTAGCACCTCGCGGTGGAGGATGTAGAAGCCGCTGCCGACCACCAGGACGATGCCGGACACCGCCTGGAGGTCCGGCAGGTGGTTCCAGAAGATGTATCCCCAGACCACCGCCAGGGGCAGCGAGGTGTACTCGAACGGGACCACCAGGCTCGGCTGGGCGACCCGGTAGGCCTGGGACAGGCACAGGAAGGCGACCGCGAAGATGACCCCGCACCCGGCCATCAGGGCGAACTCGAAGCCGCCCGGCACCGACCACGCCCGGAGCAGGAACTCGACGCTCCGCGGACCCTGGCCGGCCCACCGGCCGTCTCCCAGGAAGAGCCCGGTCAGCGAGCTGAGGGCGATGTAGACGATGGTCGGGTAGAAGACCATCGAGATGCCGCTGTCGGTCGCCCCCAGGCGGCGGGTGATCAGCGTCATCGCGGCGTAGGAAACCGCGCACACCACCGCCAGCAACCCCGCCGGGTCGGCCATGACGTCTCCCGGGCGGACCATGACCAGGATGCCGATGAAGCCGACGATCACCGCCCCCCAGCGCCGCCCCCCGACCCGCTCGCCCAGCACCGGCACCGACAGCGCGGTGACGAACAGCGGCGCCGAGAAGGCCACCGCCACCACGTCGGCCATCGGCAGCGAGGCCAGCGCCATGTAGAAACTGGTATAGGCGACATACGCGGTGCAGGCGCGGATCAGATGGAGGCCCAGACGGCGGGTGCGCAAGGCGGCCAGTCCGCCGCCGAAGTGGGCGATCGCCAGGATCAGCGGCAGGGCGACGAGGGAGCGCACGAAGACGATCTCGTGGACCGCGGTGTCGCCGCTCATCCACTTGATGGCGACGTCCTGCATCGAGAACAGGAACACGCCTGCGCACAGGAAGGCGATGCCCTTGAGGGGCTCGTCGAGGACCACGGCGGCGGTCGCCGGATTCGCCTTGCCCATCGGCATCGCTCCTTGGTATTAGCGCAGGATGTTGTAACGCAGGATGCAGTAGATCGCCCGCAAGCCGTCCTTCCAGCTGATCTTCTTGCCTTCCTGGTAGGTGCGCCCGGTGTAGCGGATGCCGACCTCGTAGATGCGGGGGAACGGCTTGAGGTGGCTGACCTTGGCGGTGATTTCCGGTTCGATGCCGAAACGGTTTTCCTTGAGGGTGATCCGCTCCAGGATGTCCTTGCGGAAGACCTTGAAGCAGGTCTCCATGTCGGTCAGGTTGAGATCGGTGAAAATGTTCGACAGCAGGGTCAGGAAGCGATTGCCCAGGCTGTGCCAGAAGAACAGCACCCGGACCGTGTCGCCGCCCCGGAAACGGGTGCCGTAGACGACGTCGGCGCGGCCCTCCAGGATCGGCTTGAGGAGCTTGGGGTAATCGTCCGGTTCGTACTCCAGGTCGGCGTCCTGGACCAGCACGATGTCGCCCTCGGCCATCGCGAAGCCGGCCCTCAGCGAGGCCCCCTTGCCGAGGTTGACGTGGTGGCGGTGGATGCGGATCCGGGGGTCGTTCCCGGCCGCCGCCAGGGCCTTGTCGTAAGAGCCGTCGGTGGAGCCGTCGTCGATCACGATGACGTCCTTTTCCAGGCCGCAGGCGTCGGCGGCCAACACCCGGTCCAGCATTTCGCCCAGGGTGTCGGCCTCGTTGAAGCAGGGGACGACGATCGACAGCTTGTTGGCGTTCATCGGCAGTCAGGAGCCTGTGTCATCGCCCCGCCGGGCGATAAGGATGACGTTCTTGCCGAGCGGCGGGCGGACCACCGATTCGACGGCGCGGGTGACGGGTACGACCAGCGTGTCGTAGACGGTCATCAGTCGGGGGTTGAAGGTCGTCTTGCCCATCACGGTATTGAGTATCCACCACGGTAAGATCCCGGCGAGGTCGAAGTATCTGCCGTCGACGATCTCCAGGCCGGCGTCGCCGACCCGGCGGCGCAACTCCTCCAGGTTATAGCGCCGGTGGTGACCGTAAAAGACATCCAGGTCGCTGAAAAGGAATTTGAGCGCCGGCACCATCAGCAACAGATGGCCGCCGGGCCTCAGGATCCGCCGCAGATGGCCCAGCGCGGCGCGGTCGTCCTCGATGTGCTCGAGCACGTTGACCAGGACCGCCGAATCGCGGAAGCGCTCCGGCGCCCCGGCGACCCAGGCTTCCAGGGTCTGGCGGTGGACCTCGACGGCGGGGCTCCCGGCGAAGCGCTGGTCCAGCCGCCGGCCCAGGTTGGGCGACGGTTCAACCAGGTCGAGCCGCTCGACCAAGGGGATCAGCAACTCGGAGATCGACCCGGTGCCCGAGCCGAACTCGACCGCCTCGCCGCCCAGGTAGGGCCGGAAGGCATCGACGATCCACCGCTGGTAGCGGCGCAGGTTGGCCAGCGCCTCGAGGTCGGAGCCTTGGTAATCGACCGTCATCGGCCCAGCGCCTCCGCGCACCGCGACAGGACCTCGACCACCTCGACGCCCAGGCGCAGCCCGTCGATGCCCAGCCGGCGCGTGGAGATGCCCTCGGCGAAGGCCCGCACCAGGCGGTCCAGCGGCGGCTCGCCGGGGACCGGGACCGGTTCCGGGACGATCTCCGGAAAGACGCGGCGGAAGAACTTTTCCGGGCGGCTGTCGTCATACGTCAGGACGGCCGAATCGAAGGTCGCCGCGAAGATTCGTTTCTTCTCGGGAAGGATGTTGCCCAGCGTGATCAGGGCCCCGGCGCCGGTGCCGAAGGCCAGGCTCACCTCGACCACCTCGCCATGGCCGTCGGGGGTGTCGCGGGTTTCCAGGCGGTGGGCGTCGACCTCCCTGGGCGCACAACCGATCAGGTCCAGGCACATCGCCACGTCGTGGGACCCCCAGTCCCAGATCACCGGCACCTCGGGGCGGAACGGGCCCCAGCGGCCGGCTTCGGACTCGATGGCCCGGACCGGCCCGCGGTCCGCGGCGTCTTCCTTGAGGGCCTGCCAGGCCGGGCTGAACAGGTGGATGTGAGCGACCATCACCCGTCCCCGCCGGGCCTCGGCCAGGGCGAGCAGGGCGCGGGCCTCGGCGAGGTCGGTGGTCAGCGGCTTCTCGATCAGCACCGCCAGTCCCGATTCGATCGCCAGGCGGGCCATCTCCCCATGGCGCGCCGGCGGGGTGGCGACGACCACCCCGTCGAGGTCGCCGGCCCCGGCCACCTCGCGCCAGTCGCCGCTGGCGGCGCACCCGGGAGGGGCCGCGGCGCGGCGTTCGGGGTCGCTGTCGGCCAACCGGCTCAAGACGACCCCGTCCAGGCCCTCGATGGCGCGGATGTAGTTGCCGCCCCAGGGACCGGCGCCGATCAGGCCGAGGCGGACCGGGCTCCGGGTCACCTCAGGCTTCGCCGGTGTAGACGGTGTCGGACCACTCGAGGAACCGGCGCAGGCCGTCTTCCAGGTCGACGCGGGGCTGGTAGCCGATCTGCAGGCGGGCCTTGCGGATGTCGGGACAGCGGCGCATGGGTTCGTCGGCCGGGTAGCTGTCGGGGTATTCGATGACCTCGTGCGCCACCTTGCGGCCCAGCACCTTCTCGATCGAGGCGATCAGGTCCAGCATCGAGATCTCGGGCTTGGGGTTGCCGATGTTGTAGGCCTCTCCCGGGACGCCCTTGAGGATCACCCGCAGGAACCCGGCCATGGCGTCGGTGATGTAGCAGAAGGTCCGGGTCTGGGTCCCCGCCCCGTAGACGTTGAGCGGCCGGCCGGCCTTGATGCGGTTGGCGAAGTTGGGCATCACCCGGTAGTCGGTCTCCTGCATCCCGGGGCCGAAGACGTTGAAGGGGCGGATGGTGTTGGTCGCCGTGCCGTGCGTCTCGTGGAACACGTAGCACAGGGTCTCGCCGACCCGCTTGCTTTCGTCGTAGCACGCCCGGGGCCCCTGGCACGAGACGTTGCCGCGATAGCTTTCGGGCGTCGGGACGTGCTTGGCGTCGGGGTCGCCGTAGATCTCGGACGAGCTGAAGAAGGCGAAGCGGGCCCGGTTGCGATTCGCCAGCTCGAGCATGTTGCGGGTGCCGACGGTGGCCACGTCCAGGGTCTCCAGCGGATAGGCCCGGTAGTAGAACGGGCTGGCGATGCCCGCGGCGTGGATCACGTAGTCCAGCGCCCCGTCCCACTCCAGGGGCCGGGTGACGTCGTGGAGGATGAAGCGGAGGTGGGGGCCGCTGGGGATCTCGGAGCCCTCCTTGCCCGCCGTGATCAGGTTGTCGAGCACCACCAGCTCGCACGGCGCCTCGAGCACCGTCTCGTTGAGCAGCGCGAAGACCTCCATGAAGTAGCGCCCCAGGAAGCCTCGCCCGCCGGTCAGCAGGATCGTCTTGCCGGCGAAGTCCCGGGCCGGCTCCCCGATCGCCTTGACGATTTCGGCGATGTCGTCTTTGAGCACGAAGTCGGTCATGTCAATGAATCTCGAGTTGGGGCAGCGGAACGATGAACCGCCCTCCCTGGCGTTGATAGGATGCGTGTTTGTCCATGATCGGGCCGGCGAAGTTCCAGGCCAGGACGATCAGGTAGTCGGGCCGGCGCTCGTACAGGGCCTCGGCCGGCAGTACCTCGATGTGGTGGCCCGGCGTCAGCAGGCCCTGCTTCAGCGGGCTGTCGTCGACGATGAAATCGATCGTCTCGGGGCCGATCCCGAACTGGTACATGAGGGTCGTCGCCTTGGCCGGGGCGCCGAAGCCGGCGATTGTTCCGCCTTCCGAACGGATCGCGGAGACCTTGTCCTTGAGGGCCTTGCCAAGGGCCTGGATGCGGCGTCCGAAGGCGTGGAAGGTCTCGGCCCGGTCCAGCCCCAGCCGCTCCTCCAGCGCCACCAGCTCGTCGATCGAGCCGTCCTCGGGCCACCGCCCGCCGAGCGGCTGGACGAAGCCGCGCAGCGAGCCGCCGTGGGTGGCGACGCGCCGGGCGGCGAACAGCTCCATCCCGTGGCCGGTGAAGAACGCCCGCAGCGGCTTGACCGAGTGATAGTCCAGGTGTTCGTGGTAGATGGTGTCGAACAGGGTCCCCTGGTAGACGTCGACCAGGTAGGAAACCTCGAACACGAACACCCCGTCCGGTGCCAGCAGGGCGCGCACGCCCTCGACCATGCCGGCCAGGTCGTCGGCGTGGGCGAACACGTTGTTGGCGGTGACCACGGCCGCCGCGCCGCGTTCCGCGGCCAGGCTCCGGGCCAATTCGGGGGTGAAGAAGCCGCACACGGTCTCGATGCCCCGGGCGCTGGCGGCGGTGGCGATGTGGCGCGCCGGATCGACGCCGAGCACCGTCATTCCGCGTTCCTTGAAGGCGGCGAGCAGGGTCCCGTCGTTGGAGCCGATGTCGACCACCAGCCCGCCGGGCGGGACCCGGAAGCGCCCGCAGAGCGCCTCGGCGTAGTCGTCGAAGTGCTTGACGAACACCGGCGAGGTGCCCGAGACGTAGACGTAGTCCTCGAACAAGACGCCCGGATCGACGACGTCCAGCAACTGGAGGTGGGAGCACCCCCGGCACAGGTGGACGTCGAGCGGGAAGCGTTGCTGCTCGGCCCCGGCGTCCTCCGGGGCCACGAAGGCGTTGGCCGGGGGCGTCGGTTCCAGGGACAGCACCGCCACCAGGTCCGAACCCCCGCACAGGCGGCAGGTGTCGCGGCGGCGGCAGGGGACGGTCACTCCTCGGCCTCGACCATGGCGATCCGCTCGACGTCGGCCTCGTAGACCTCCTGGCGCCGCGAGTTGCGGCCCAGCGTCAGGAACACGGTGTCCTCGGCGAAGACCATGGCGTGATCGACCATCGGCGGGGTGAAGAACAACTGCCCGGCCGAGACCCGAACCTTCTCGGGTTCGGCGTCCGAACCATGGCGCCGGTGGTAGTAGTCGATGGCCCCCGAGACCACGTAGCAGAAGTGCCAGTCGGTCTTGTGGTAGTGGTTGGCCCTCAGCGTGCCCTTGGCCGAGGAGATCATCACCGCGCTCTTCATCGGCAGGTCGACCAGCGGCTGGATGGCGCCCCGGGCGTCGGCGAAGGCGTCCTCCATCGCCACGATGACGTCCTTGGGCCAGGCCGCCTTCTCCTCTGCGCTGACCGGTTCGATGTCGATCTCGGGCATGTCGTTGTTCTCCTTAGCGGAGGATCCCCCGCACGATGATGGTCCACAACACGGCGATGATGTGGTGGGCCTTGATCTTCTTGCCTTCCTCGTAGGTCCGGCCGTGGTAGCTGATCGGCACCTCGTACATCCGCTTGGCTCCGGCCACGGCGCGCGACAGGATCTCGGCGTGCTGCTCCCAACCGACCGTCCTCAGTTCGCCGGCATCGACCAGATCGCGCCGGTACACCAGGTAGCAGCTGTAGATGTCGGTGAAGGTGGTGTTGTTGAGCACGTTGAAGACGAAGGTGATCAGGTGGTTCCCCACCTTGTGCCAGAAGTAGGACACCCGGGTGTAGCGGGGCGCCATCATCCGGCTGCCCATGACCAGGTCGGCCCCGAAGCGCAGCACCGGCTCCAACAGGTTGTGATAGTCGGCCGGGTCGTATTCCAGGTCGGCGTCCTGGAACAGGACGTAGTCGCCGCTCGCCTCGGCGAGGCCGGCCTTGACCGCCGCCCCCTTGCCGCCGTTGGCCGGCATCTTGATCAGCTTGCTGTAGAGCTCGGGGTTGTGCTCCAGGATGTCGACGGTGCGGTCCGTCGAGCCGTCGTCGACGACCACCACCTCGAAGGCGACGCCCTCGATCCGCTGGGCGTTCACCCGCCGCAGAATCTCGAGGATGGTGCCCTCTTCGTTGTAGGCGGGGATGAGGACGGTGACCTTGGTCATTCCGCGGCCACTATTATCGCCGGGGTCGCCGCCTGACAAGGCCAAACCCTCATCGGCCATAGCGGCAGCCCTCGGGATCGACCCGGAACAGGCTCCGTTCGCCGGCGGTGGCGATCATCCCGGGCAGGGTCCGCGAGGCCAGTCTGGTGCCCTCGAAGGTCTTGACGTGGACCAGGCAGCCGGCCACCTCGATGCCATGAACCAGGCGCGACAGGGCCGAATTGTTGGCGCCGTCGGTAGCCGCCTGGAAGGAGGAGGCCAACAGATGGCTGACCCCCAGCTTGCGGATCTGATCCCAGAACGGCCGCGGGTCGTGTTCGCTCGGCAGCACGTTGACCAGCGACTGGGCATAGGCGTGGGCGAAGAAGTACGGCACCTCGAGGAAATAGAGATACTGCCGCTCGCCGACCAGCACCAGGTCGCGGGACGACAGGTTGGCGTTGATCCAGGGAATCGGCTGGTAGTGGGAGATGTTGCGGGCGTAGTACGCCTCCCGGGTCTCGCCGCCCAGGACGTGGCGGGCGAAGTTGACCGTGAACAACCCGTGCCCGGCCAACTGGACGGCCAACGTCAGGGCCACCGCCCCGGCCAGCGGACGCAGCGCCCGGCCCTCGCCCGCCAACCGCCGGGCGGCGACGCTCAGGCAGAGCAGCAGCAACGGCAGCACCGGCAGCAGGTGGCGGACCCGCTGCGAAGACCCGGTGAAGAACCACAGGGCGTAGAAGACGAGGACGATCGAGGCGTAGCTCAGCCACGGTTGGCGGGCCAGCGAACCCCGGTGGCGCCACAGGCCGCCGGCGGCGAACGGCAACAGCACCCACCCGTAGGGGCCGAAGCCGATGCGCCCCGACTGGAAGGCGGCCAGGCCGTCGAGCGTCGCCACCAGCGGATAGGCCAGGAACCACAACGGGGTGCGCGGCGCCGTTTCGACGATGTCGATCTTGTGTTCCATGAAATAGGCCTGGTGCTGGGCGTCCCAGAAACCGAGATCGGCCCGTCCTAGCCAGTCGTACAGCATCGGGAAAACGGGGTCGCCGGTATGCAGCCAGTTCCAGGCGTACCACTGGAAGCCCGCCGCCAGCACCGCCAGCCCGTAGGCCGCACCCAGGGACAGCCAGCGTCTGTGGAACAGCAGCGCGACGGCGCCCGCGACGGCGAACAGCAGGCCGGTGTACTTGCCGCCCATGTAGAACCCGGCGGCCAGCCCGGCCAGCACCGCGAACGGCAGGCGCCCGGTGTCCACGGCCCGGCTGGCGGCCAGGGCGGCGGCGATCACGAACAGGGCGACGCGGACCTCGGTCATCCCCGAGCCGGCCCCGTAGACCACCGCCGGGGTGGTCATGAAGACCAACCCCACGGCCAGCGACCAGGTGCGGTCCAGATGCCGGCGGCACAGCACGTAGAGCATCGCCACCGCCGCCCAGCCGGTGACCATGGTCCACAGCATCAGCGCCGCTTCGCCGCCCAGCGCCAGCGCCGGCAGGTAGGTCATGTTGACCAGCATCGGCACCGCCCCGTCGACGATCCGGGGCACGAACTCGATGCGCCCGGCGGCCAGGAACTGCTTGGGCAGGGTGAAGTGATAGCCCAGCGTATCGGCCTCCCCCGGCGGCGACAGGGCATAGAGGAGGTTGAAGACGGCCGCCGTCAGTAGCAGGGCGATGAGGACGACGGCGATCCGGCCGGGCCGGCCGGCGAAGGTCCCCGGGGGCGGCCGGCCGAGGAACCAGACGCCGCCGGCGCCGATGACCAGCAGGCCCATAAGCACCGCCTTGTCGAGAAGCCCGGCGACGCCGAGCGGGAAGACCAGCCAGCCGAGCAGCCCGCTTCCCAGGGCGAAGGCGATCGCCGCGCGCTCCAGGTACGTGAATTCCGCGTTGAGCCTCAGCGCCCGCAGCCCCGCCGCCCCCAGGCCGAGGCAGGACAGCACTTGCAGCACCGTTACCGCGAGCGCCGTCATGTCGCCCCCAGGAGGTGGAGGAGGGGTCCGGCGAGGTCGCCGAACTGGACCAGATAGGCGGCCATCGCCGCCACCACCCACAGCCACCAGGCGGCGCCGGGGAAGGCGACGGCGGTAGCGGCGGCCAGCTTCGCCGGCAGAACCAGGCTCACCCCGAGCATCGCCGCCACCTCGCCCCGCGCCCGGAAGGCGGTGATCGCCTCGTAGTGGACGGCGGCGACGCGGAACCACAGGCTGCCCAGGGCCCAGCCGGGACGGGCCTTCAGTTCCGGGTTGTGGCGCCGGGCGATGGCCAGCCCGCAGCGCAGGCGGCGCCGGGTATGGCTGGTGATGCTCCCCGGCACGGTGTGGTAACGCGACAGGGCTTCCGGGAAGACCTCGAAGCGGCTTCCCGGCTTCGACAGCATGGCCAGCCACAGGTCGAAGTCCTGGGCCGTCGGCAGGTCCTCGTCGAAGCCCCCCGCGTCGAGCACCGCCTGGCGCCGGGCGACCACCGTGCAGGTGCCGATGTAGCCGTACCGGTACAGCGACACGTAGGGGTCGTCGCCGTCGCGGAACCTGCGCATGCAGTCGACCAGGATGTCGCCGCCGCCCTCGCGGCGCCACAGGTAGCTGTGGGAGACCAGCAGGTTCGCGGTGCCTTCGAGGTAGGGCATGGAGCGTTCGAGTTTCTCCGCCAGCCACTCGTCGTCGGCGTCGAGGAAGGCGACGTAGCGCCCCGTCGCCTCCCCGATCGCCAGGTTGCGCGCCGCCCCGGCCCCCCGGTGGGGCTGGCGCAGGACCTTGAGGACGACGCCGTTCATGCGCCCGGCCATGGCCGCGGCGACCTGGTAGGTGGCGTCATCGGAGCCGTCGTCGACGACCACCGCCTGGCGCGGCCGGAGGGTCTGGGCGGCGACGCTGGCCAGCGCCCGGCCGACGGTTTCGGCGGCCCGGTAGGCGGGGATGATGACGCTGACGTCGGCGACCTCAGGGGCCATCGGCGTAGGCCTCCAGGCCGTCCTCGGGCGGGGTGCGCGTTGGCCGGTCCTCGACCAGGACGCGGACCGCCAGTTCCAGCATCAACAAGGTGTAGACCCTGAACCCGTGGCGCCGGGGGTCGGCCACCAGGCGTTCGATCCCGGGGGCCGTCCACCAGCCCCGTTCCAGGGTCCGGGGCCGGGTCAGGATGCGCCGGGCCAGGTTCCCCATCCCGGCCGCCATCCATTCCGGCACCGGCGAGGCGAAGCCCCACTTGGGCGCCCGGACCACGTCGGGGGGCAGGAACCGCGCGGCGATGGACCGTTCGAGGGCCTTGTGGCGGCCGTCGGGGGTGCGGATCCGGGGCGGCACGGCCAGCGCCGCCTCGACCAGCCGGTGGTCGAGGAACGGCACCCGGCCCTCGACGCCGTGCGCCATCGAGGTCCGGTCGAGCAGGGTCAGCAGGTCCTCGGGCAGATAGCTGTTGATGTCGGCATGGAGCGCCGCCGTCTCGGGCGGGCCGTCGAACTCGGCGAAAAAGCGGGCCTGGACCGGCTCCGGCGGCGGCTGGCGGTTGCCGATCGCCTGGCGCAACGGCGGCGGGAAGTGGCAGCAGTGGTCGTGCAGGTAACCGCCCCGGTCGCCGTCGAACTTGCCGGCCCGGGCCAGTTTCCAGGCGGTCATCGGCGACACCAGGGCGACCAGCGGCTCGACGACGCGGCTCCTGAACCAGGCCGGCCAGGCCAGGTAGCGGCGCTCGACGGGCAGTCGGAAATAGCGTCCGTAGCCGGCGAACAGTTCGTCGCCGCCGGTGCCGTTCAGGGCCACCTTGAGGGACCCGCCCAGGACCTCCTCGATCAGGTGGTTGGGCAGCAGGGCGGCGTCGTTGAGCGGCTCCTCGCAGAACCAGGCCAGCCGGGGCAGGTGGTCCGACGCCGCCGCCGCCGGCAGCTCCATCTCGGTGTGGATGGTGCCGTAGCGTTCGGCGACCGCCCTGGCCAGCGGCGTTTCATCCACCGGCGCGCCCTCGAAGCGGACCGTGAAGGTGTTCAGCGGGCGCTCCGAGCGCATCGCCGCCAGGGCCACCATCAGCCCCGAATCCAGCCCCCCCGACAGCAACGCCCCCAGCGGCACGTCGCTCTGCAGGCGCAGCCGCACGCTGTCGCCGAGGAGCTCGATCAGCCGCTCCTCGATGGCTTCGGGCCGCTGCGGCAGGTCGTCGGCCATGGTCGCCCGCCAGTAGCGTTCGACGCCCACCTCGCCACTGGCCTCGACGCGCAGCAGGTGGCCGGGCGGGAGTTTGTTGACCCCCCGGAACAATGTCCCGGGCGCCGGCACGTAGCCGTGGGCCAAATACGCCGAGACCGCCGCCTCGTCGATCCCCGGGGCGAGGAGCCCGGAGGCGAACAGCGCCTTGATCTCGGAGGCGAACAGCAGGCCGCCGCCGGGCACCTTGGCCCAGTACAGCGGCTTGATGCCGAGGCGGTCGCGGACCAGCACCAGGCGGTGGCGGTGGCGTTCGTACAGGGCCAGGGCGTACATGCCGTTGAGGCGGTGCACGAAGTCCTCGCCAAAGGCCGCCCACAGGGGCAGCGCCACCTCCATGTCGCCCGCGGTGCGGTACGGATATGCGGAGGCGGCCGGCTGGCGGCGCAGCTCAAGGTAGTTGTAGATCTCGCCGTTGCCCATCAGCACCCGGGCCCCGCCGGCCTCGACGATGGGCTGCTCACCGGTCGCCAGGTCGATGATGGCGAGCCGGGTGAAGCCGGCCTGATAGCGCCGGTCGTCGCTGAGGTGGCGTCCCGTGCCGTCGGGGCCCCGGTGGCGCAGCACCTCGAGCATGGCCGGGATGTCGGCCTCCACCAGGGGAGCGTTCCGGGGCACGAACAGTCCGGCGATCCCGCACATCTCAGACGGCCTCGACGGTCAGAACCGACTCCCAGGGCAGGGAGACCTCGGTGTCGATATGGATCGCGGTTCCCGGCCGGCCCCGGCCGTAGGCCCGCCAGCAGGTCACGGGGCGGGTGGCGACTTCGCCCTCGGCGCTGAGCCGGAAGCGGTCGCCGATGACCGTCCCCGCCACCTCCAGGGGGGTGTGGAGCAGGCGGCGCACCCGATGGCGCCCGCGCCCTTCGATGCGGTCGCTGATGGTGAACCCGGTGTCGGCGAAGCGCCACCGCCGTTTAACGGCGCCGATGTTGGCGAAGCGTGAAAAGCCGTGGTGGACCAACGTCACCCCGCCCTCGTCGCGGGCCAGCACCGGGGGCGGACCGCACACCCGGCGGCGGAAGGCGTCGTCGTAGTAGGGCCGGTTGGGCGGGTACGGGTCGTGGTTGTCGACCAGCAGCCCGTTGTGGAGCGATCCCGGAGCATAACCGGTGGCGTCGCCTTCGGTGTAAGAGCCCCGGCCCGGATCGACGAATACCGCTTCGCCGTCGAAATGGACCTCGAAGCCGCCGCAGTCCTGGTGGCCGTGTCCCGGCATCGCCGACCAGCCCTGGGGGGCGGCGTGCCACAACCCCGCCCAGCGGTGGAAATCGGCCCGCAACCAGCCGTCGGCGGCTATCGCGCCGTCGGTCGGGATGTCCAGCAAGGCGGTAAGATAATTAGGAGGGCAATCGGGCGAGATGTCGCCAATCAGCGCCAATCCGCCGGGCAGGACCAGCGGCGCCGAGGCGGCCAGCGCCCGGGTGGCGATGTCCCTCAACGCCGCTTCCTCGGGGCGGCCGTGGGCGCGGGCGGCGTGCCACGCCTCGACATAGTTCCGGGTAAGCAACAAATGATAGTGGCTGGAACCCTCATTGAGGATTCCCGACGCCGCGAAGATGCGCTTGGCCTCCTCGAGCAGGATCCTGGCGCCGATCTCCGCCCACCGCCCGTCGCCCAGCTCCAGGCCCAGCAGGTACAGGGCGCGGCCGTTGTTGGACAGGTGGTTGGAGGTGTGGTGATCGCCGAAGTACTCCAGCCTGCGGTGGATCGCCGGGGCGTGGGCGGCGAGCACCTTCAGGGTGTCGTCGATGGGGCCGGGCAGGCCCCGGCGGCGGGCGAAGGCGAGCACGTTGAGCGCCCGCTCGCCGGCCGTGTAGGGGTGCCACGGCCAACCGTCGCCGGGCGTTCCGTGGTCGCGCCGCCAGGCCGCCCACAGGGCCTGGACCCAGGCCGGATCGCAGGCCTCGCCGAGGACCGGCAGCCAGGCGAAGCGGTGGGCGGCAAGCAGGTCCTCGAGGTCGTCGTGCCGGTTGTCGAACAAATCCGCCTCGGCGCCCGGTTCGACGCGGACCGTGGTCCCGGCCAGGGGCAGCTCGATGGGCGCCGCCGGGGCCGCTTGGGGAAGTTCGGCGAAGCTTGCCGAGGGCGCCTCGGCGCCCGCTTCCAGGCCCGCCAGATATGGCGGGCGGTGGGCGGTGAACGGCGCCATGGAGGGATTGCGGCCCGCCAGGCGGCCGATCAGCCACCTCTGGAGAACCGGGTCGCCAAGGACTTGGCGGGCCTTGCGCCACAGGGCGTCGATCATGGCTTGAGCGGCACCCTCGGCCACCCCGGATGCCCGGGACCCGGCACGGTGGCGGTTTCCAGGCCCTCGATGGCGGCCCGGCCCATGGCCAGGATGGCTTCTTCGGAACTGCCGCCGATGTGGGGGGTGGCGATGAGGTTGGGAAGTTCGAGCAGGTCGCGGTCCTCGGGCGGCTCGATGTCGAACACGTCCAGCGCCGCCCCGGCCAGCCGGCCGTCCTTCAGCATCTCCTTGAGCGCCGCCTCGTCGATCAGGCCGCCCCGGGCGATGTTGACGAGCAGAGCGTCGGGCCGCATCCGGGCCAGGCGGCCGGCGTCGAGGATGTTGCGGGTCGAGGAGTCCAGCGGCAGGTGCAATGTAACGATGTCGGAACGTTCCAGCAGTTCCTCGAGGCCCACCGGCTCGACCCCGTGGGCGGCGTAGAAGTCGGGGAAATCCAGGATGTCGTGGGCCAGCACCGTGCATCCGAAGGCCTTCAGCAGCACCGCCAGGTCCTTGCCGACGTGGCCGCAGCCGACGATGCCGACGGTGCGCCCGGAGATCAGCCGGCCCCGGGGCTGGGTCCAATCGCCGTCGCGCAGCAGACGGTTGGCGGCCGGCACGTGGCGCAGCAGGGCGATGACCAGGGAGATTACCAGCTCGGAGACCGAGCGCTTGTTGACGCCGCCCTTCCAGCCCAGCTTGACCCGGTGGCGGGCCATCGCCTCGAGGTCGATCATGTCGAGCCCGACCCCGTTCTTGGATACCGTCTCCAGTTCGGGCAGGGCGGCGAAGAAAGCGGCGTCCAACGGTTCCAGGGCGGTGATGGCGGCGTCATGGCCGGCGACGAAGGCGATCAACCCGGGGCCCGACATCCGCCGGCCCTCCTCGTTGAACGTCGGGCCGGGGTAACGTTCACCCAGCTCGGCGCGCAGGACCGGGTGCCGGGAAAAGGTGCGCGAGGCGACGGCGATGCGTTTCATGGCAGTCGGGCGGCCAGCCGTTCGAGCGTCGCCGGGAGGTCCCCGAAATGGCCGATAAGCGCGTCGGCGTCGAGGTCCTGGGGCGGACCGTGGCTGTAGCCGTAGTCGACGGCGATCACCGCCACCCCGGCGTTGCGTCCCGCCGCCATGTCGGTCTCGCTGTCGCCGACCATCGCCGCCGGCTTTCCGCCCGCCCCCATCATCTCCAGGGTCAGGTGGACGTGGCGGCCGTCGGGCTTGCAGTGGGGCACGTTGTCGCCCCCGGTGAGGGCCTTGAAGAAACGGTCCATCGCCAACGCCTCCAGCACCCGTCGGACCAGGCCATGGGGCTTGTTGGAGCAGATCCCCATCACCACGCCGTCCCCGGCCAGGGCATGGAGGGTCTCGCGCACCCCCGGATAGACGGTGGTCAGGTCGGTCAGGTGTCCCATGTAGAAGTCCCGGTAGCCGGCGACGGCCTCCTCCACCCGGTCCGCGGCCAGCGACTCCCCGGTCGCCGCGAAGGCCCGCTCGAGCATGGTGTTGGCGCCGAAACCGATCATCGTCCGCAGTTCGTCGCCGTCCAGCCCGCGGCGGCCCCGGGACTCCAGCAGCCGGTTGACGGCGGCCCCGACGTCGGGCGCGCTGTCGATCAGGGTCCCGTCGAGATCGAAGACGACGGCCTCGAATCCGTTGACGGCCATTAGTACTTACCCCACAGGGGGTCGTCGTCCAGCGCCGCCTCGACCAGCGCCACGTCCTCGGGGCTGTCGACCGAGAAGTAGGGGCGGTAGGGGATCGGGGCGATCCGCTGGCGGAAGCCGTTGTCGCAGATCCGGTTGCTGTCGCAGGCCTCGGCGATCTCGAGCGGCGATTCGGGAGTCGCGGTGAACCACTCCAGGAACTCGAGGCGGAACCCGAAGATGCCCCCGACCCTGAGCGCCCCCAACTCGGGGCCGAAGGTCTCTCCATGGGGAATCGGGCTGCGCGAGGTATACAGCACGTCGCCGGCCAGGTCGTGGACCACCTTGACGATGTCCGGGTTGAGGAAGATGTCCTCATCGACGATGGGGACCACCAGCATGGTGCCGTCGACCGAGGGATCGTCGGTGAAGGGTCCGATCACGGCCTCCAGGACGTCCGGTCCCAGCAGCGGCTCGTCGCCCTGGACGCAGACCACGATGTCATCCCCGGCGAGCTCGATCCCGCAGGCGCCGGCGGCCTCCGCCACCCGGTCCAGGGCCCGGGTGTGGGTGTCGGCGGTGAGGACCAGCGGATAGTCCCTGGCCCTGGCGAACTCGGCGATCTCCTCATCGCACGTGGTCAGGAACAGGCCGTCCCAGCCCTCGTACAGGCGGGCCCGCTCGAAGCAGTGCTCGACCATCGGCCGGCCGCGGATGGGATGGAGCGGCTTGCCGGGAAAGCGGCTGGAGGCCATGCGGGCGGGAACGAAACCGACGGTCTTCATGCGCGAGTCCTTAACTTTCTGCAGTCGGCGGGTCGAGGCCAGATCGTCGTTGACCCGGCGGCTCGGGGCTCTATAAGTTCCCCGCACCAGCCGCCCTTTTGGGGGATGTCGCGATGACCCGAAGCAACATGATCAAGAGCCTTCCGCCAGTGTTGGGGGTCGGCTGGTGCGTGGCGGTGATGGCGGCCTATTACGGTTACAACTACCTATACTATTACGAAAAAATCGCGGTCTTCGGCAAATTCTTCCTCGGGGTTTTGGAATAGCCCATGCTTTCCGTCCTGTTCGTCGTCGCCTTCGCGGTGGTGGTTACCGGCCTCGGCTGGTCGCCGGTGTCGTGGCTCGACGCCAAGCGGCGGCTGAGCGACGGCGAGCGCCTGGTGGTGGCCTTCGCCGTGGGCTGTTTCGTCGTCTACCTGGGGGTCTTCGCGATCGGTCCCTTGCGCCTCGACGCCCTGTCCATGTGGGGCCTGGCGGCGGCCTGCCTGGCGGCGGCCGTGCCCGGTCTCAGGCGGATGGAGTGGCGGAGCTTCTCCGCGGCGCTCCGGAGCGAGGCCCGCGACGCGCGCGGCGAGCCCTGGCGCGCTTTCCTGTGGCTGGTCGCCGCCGTGGTCGGGCTCAGCGCCTTGCTCCAGGGAATGGCGCCGCCCAACGACTACGACAGCCTGATGTACCACCTCTCGTTTCCGCTCTACGACATCGAACGCGGCTACGTGGACATCGCCTGGGACCGCCGCGCCGCCTTCGTGGCCTTCTTCCCGGTGCTGATGGAGAACCTGAGCCGCTTCGCGCTGGCGGTGATGAACGACGGCGTGGCCCAGATGCTGCACGGATTGTTCGGTTTCGTCGCCGCCGCCGGCACCGCCCTGTTGCTCCGCCGGGTCGGGCTGTCCAAGACGGTGGCCCTGCTGGGGGCGGTCCTGTTCCTGGTCTGCCGGGTCGTCATCTGGGAGATGGCGACGCCCGAGACCGATGTCCCCCTGGCCGCCTACGCGGTGCTGGCCCTGGTGGTCTATCTGGCGTGGCGCGAGGACCACGGGGTCGGGCTCGGGGTCCTGTTCGGAATGATGGTCGGCGGCGCGATCCTGACCAAGTACATCGGTTTCCTGGTCGCCCTGTCGTTCGGGCCGCTGCTGATCTACGATTTCGCCGTCCGCCGGCGCGCGTGGTTTCGCGGGCTGGTCGGACCGCTCGCCGCCCTGGTCACGATCTCGCCGCACCTGATCCACAACTTCCTTTACACCGGCAATCCGATTTTCCCGCTGTTCAATCCCCTGTTCAACCCGGGCGGCCCGGCTTTCATGACCAACGTCCCCGAGTGGGGCGGCACCGGGCGGGGGATCGTCGACCTGATCGCCACCCCGTGGAACGTCTTCGTCGTCCCCATGCACTATTTCGACGGCATGGTCTTCGGGGCGCCGTACCTGCTGGCCCTGGCCCCCCTGATCCTGCTCGACCGCCAGCGGCTGGCCAGGTGGGGGCCGCCGCTGGCCACCCTGCCGGTGGCCTACCTGCTGTGGTTCTATTCCCTTTCGCAGGCGGTACGGTTGCTGCTGCCGCTGGTCCCCGTGCTGGCCGCCGCGGCGGCCGCCGGGGCGGCGGCCCTGTGGCAGGAATTGCGGGGCCGCCGGTTACTCAGGACGGCCTTGGTGGCGGTGGCGGCGGTGATGGCGGCCAACCAGGCGATGTTCGTCGGCGTCTATGCCGGGATCCGGCTGCCGGCCGCCGTCGGGCTGATGGACGACGCCACCTACCACGCCCGGACGCCGACCCTGACCGGGGCCTTCTACAAGACCTGCACCTACATCCGGGACAACCTGAAGGAGGGCGAGCGCTACTACTCGAACATCATCTTTCATTCCTATTACTGTCCCCAGGTGGCGGCGACCTACATCTACTTCGCCGACGAGGCGCAGTGGTGGCTTGATTCGGAGACCCCGCCCGAAATGTCGCACCGGGAATTCCTGCGCCGGGCCGAGGAGGCCGATTTCAAGTACTTCCTCCTGACCACCGGCTACGTCACCCGGCGCAACGTCACCGCCCGCCCCGAGGTCATCCCCACCGACCTGTCCCGGATCCGCTTCGGCGCCTACCTGCAGCCGGTGTTCGAGAAGCTGCGGCCGCTGAGCGAGGGGCCGTATTCGGCGGTCTACGACGGGGCCGAGGTGCTGGAGCTGTTGCGGGCTGAATGATCACTCGGGGATGTCGTCGCTCAGGTTCCAGCGGGCCTTCCACTGGGGGTCGGCGCAGTAGATGCGATAGACCAGGTGCATGGTCCTCAGCGCCTCCTCGGAGGAGCCGTCGGTGATCGGCCGCTCCTCGAGCACGGCGTCGGCGAAGTCGGCGATCTCGTCGGCCCACGAGGTGTCGCGGTTGTAGCTGGTGGTCTGCTCGCGGGGGTCGCCCATGTCGTCCTCGGCGGCCCAGGCCACGGTCAGGGTCTCGGCGCCGTAGCTCTTGGAGCCCGACAGGAAGCCACTGAGGTTCAGGGTCCCCTTCTCGAGCGCGATCTCGAGGCTGAAGCGGTGGCGCCACTGCGAGGCCGAGGAATGGAGCATCGCCACCTTGCCGTCGGCGGTCCGCATCAGGGCGTAGGCGTTGTCCTCGACGTCGTGGTTCCACACCCGGTTGGAGACGAAGCTGTGGATGTCGGTGAACTCGCCGGCGAACAGGCGCAGCAGATCGACCATGTGGATGCCCTGGTCGAGCAGCACCCCGCCCCCGGCCAGCTTGCGCTCGGTGCGCCACGAGGTCTGGTCGAAGGTGATCAGCTTGGACTTGCCGTAGACGGCGCGCAGGTTGATGACCTCGCCCAGTTCCCCCGAACGCAGGATCGACAGCGCGTCGCGCACCGAATCGTGGTAGCGGTGATTGAAGCCGTACTTGAGCTTGAGGCCCGGGTGCTTGTTCTCGCAGGCGATCACCCGGGCGATGTCCGAGAGGTCGCGTCCCGGCGGCTTCTCGCAGAACACGTGCAGCCCGGCCTCGAGCCCGGCGATGGTCGCCTCGGGGTTGATGTCGTTGCTCAGGCAGACGAACAGGATGTCCATGTCCTGGGCCAGAAGCTGGCGGTAGTTGACGAAACGGGGGGTCCCGTCCTCCAGCCGGCCCTCGGTTTCGAAGACGCGGTCGCACACGGCGACGGTCCGCAAGCGCGGGTGGAGGTCGATGAAGTGGCGGCGCTTCCTGCCGACGACGCCGTAGCCGGCGATGCCGACGCGCAGTGGATCGTTCATGGCGTGGACTCCTTGTGGGGGGTCCGGTAGAGGTCGGAGATCTCCTCGTTGGGCCGGCCCAGGCGTTCCGACTGCAGGTCGCTGTCGACCTCGGCCCAGCCCCCGGCCTCGTCGGAGCGGTAGAAGGCGTGGAGCAGCTTGAGCGTGCCCAGGCAGTCGGCGCGGTCCACCGGATAGGGGACGCCGTCGCGGAAGAAGGCGACGATCTGGCGGTACATGTCCTGGTGGCCGTAGCCGTAGACGGCGCCGTGGCCCTCGATGCCGACGAAGTCCTCGCTGTTGGCGGAACACGCTGCGGGCTCGGGGGTGAAGACCTGCAGCTCGTTGACCGCGATGCCGCCGATCTGGGCCAGCCCCCGGGAACC
Organism: uncultured Thalassospiraceae bacterium; assembly: GCA_964632795.1. Taxonomy (GTDB): domain Bacteria; phylum Pseudomonadota; class Alphaproteobacteria; order Rhodospirillales; family 2-02-FULL-58-16; genus CAZWEZ01. The sequence goes on from CAZWEZ010000064.1 coordinate 19,361, forward strand.
GACGATGGACAGCGAGGCCTCGAAGTCGTCGGGCCTGGCCGAGGTGGTGACCTCCAGGTTGCCGAGCGCCCCCGAGGCGTAGGTGAAGGTGGCGACCGTGGTGTCCTCGGCCTCGATATCGGCGCCCAGCGTGCGCATCGAGGCGTTGACCCGGACCACGTCGCCACACAGGTGGCGCAGCAGGTCGACGTGGTGGATGCCCTGGTTGGTCAGCGCCCCGCCGTCGTGGGACAGGGTGCCGCGCCACGGCGCCATGTCGTAGTAGCGTTGCGGCCGGCACCAGCGGACCCGCACCGAGACCACCCGCACCTGGCCCAGCTCGCCGTCCTCCAGCGCCCGTTTGACGCGGCGCACCGCCTTGTTGTTGCGGTTCTGGAAGACCGGGAAGAGGTGGAGACCGAGGCGCTCGGCGGCCCGGTAGGCGTCGATCATCTGGGCCGGACGCATGAAGGTCGGCTTCTCCATGACGAGGTGCTTGGCGTAGCCCTCCATGACCTCCGTTGCGTGCTCGAAATGCATCCCCGAAGGAGTGATCACGGCGGCCAGGTCGATGTCGGGAACCTCGGCGAACATGGCCCGGTAGTTGGTGAAGTGGGGCACCGAGAACTCCTTGGCGTAGGCGGCCGCCTTGTCCTCGATCAGGTCGCACACGGCCCCCAGCTCTACGCCTTCGGTGACGGCGATGGATTGGCAGTGGTGGCCGGCGATGCGCCCGCAGCCGATGAGCGCCACCCGGATGGTTTTGTTCGTCATATGATGTTCCTTGGAAAGATGGATCACTCGAGCAACCCCCGCCAGACCTCGAGGTCGACCTGGGCGAGGACGCTCTCCCATTCCAGCGGCTTCGGCTTTTCCGATGTCGCCAGCGCTCCCGGCAGGTCTTCCAGGGCGACCGAGGGGACCTTGATCCCGGCCGGCAGGACATCGATGGCGATTCTGTCCTCGAGCGCCAGCCGGAAGGCCGGCAGGCCGGCGAACAGGGCCTCCAGCCCCGAGGTGCCGGTGGCGTACAGCACCGCCGACAATCCCCGGTGGGCGAACAAGCCGGTGGTGGTCCGCGACAGGTTCCGACTCTCGGCGAAGTCCAGCGGATACATGGGATGTTCCTTGATCAGCACCGGGCGCCCGGACTCGGCGATGATCCGCGCCGCCGCCACCTGTTGGCGGGCCGTCGCCAGGACACTCGACAGGGGCACGAAAACCGGTCCCTCGGGATCGTAGATGTCGCCCTGGTGGCGTTCGATCCGGAAGGCGCCGCCGATCACCAGTCGCTGGTCCGGGATTCCCCAGGCGGCCAGTTCGTCGCGGTAGGTGGGACCGTCGCAGACCACCACCTCGGGGATGCTGTCCAGGCCGTCCGGGTTGGAGGCCGGGCTGTAGTTGATCTGGTGGGGGC